>JBDHVB010000172.1:0-11984 GCA_039809465.1 Myxococcota bacterium | reverse complement strand
TAAGCAGCACAAAAGCGCCCAACGCGCGAGTTCACGTAAGCGATGTTATCAGCCAACGTGTCGGGTACTCCTCCCCGCACGGACAATGACGGTGCGGGCAAGGCGCTCGCTGCTTAAGAAAGTCGCCTGAGCGCACACGTCCGTAGCGCCGACCGAGGAGATCGCAGCAAGCTGCGGGGGCGACACGAGGCTGAACTTGTTAGGCTGCCGCTCCCAGGAACGTGAACCGCATCTGTCCTTGCGGCGGCGCGCGGCAGCGTTCGGTGCGCGTCGCCAACGCGTTCGTGGTGTCGCCGAGCATGATGAGTTGCTCGCGTGTCGGCGCGACAACGACAGCAACAACGCGGATGGGGCTATGCCCACAGCGCGTGCAGCGTTTGACGTCGACCTCGAACGTTCTTTTGGCAAGCTCGCTCCATGCGATGGTGTCCGGCCGCGGGCGAGTACGGTGTCTTCCTACGCCGACTGATCCCTTCGTCGTGAGTTGCAATTGCAGCTGACCCGCGACCGTCGGAACCACGAGCCTGCGAATTGCTGCGTGCGGCGCCCATGCTCCGTGATAGCGAATGAGGTTTGCCCGCGGTGGCGGGATGAGTGGCACGAGCTTGGCCACGAAGTCGAGCGGCTCGAACGTCACGCACGTCGAGCCATCCGCCCAGGCCTCTTTGAGCCAATAGGCGACCCTGCCGTCGCCCGTCCGTGTCAGGCGCTTGGTCGCGATGGGCGGTCGCAGGATGTAGCGCAGCACGCGGGAGAGCCCCGTCTTGTCTTTCGCCGACACGCGCATGCCCGCATGTAAGTTGAACCCGTGCCCAAGCGTACGCACCTGCTCGATGGTGTCGCCGTGCTCGTCAGAGCTGCCGTGCTCGATGATTTTTCCGCGACGCTGCACACGCTGCCCCGCGCGAGCACCGAGAGCGACGAAACCCCGCAACGACGCCGCGTAGCACTGGGCGAGCAAGGGGTGCTCACGCACGAGTCTATCGCAGTCGAGGTCGGCGTCGAAGTACTGGCCGAGCTTCTGCAACATGCTGGTGGTCTTCCGACAGACCTCCCACGCGAGCGTGATGACATCCGCCTTCTCTGGAGCAGGTAGGACACGGAAGACCGGCCGCTCGCCCGCGGCGCCCTGAACGAAGACGCCATCCGTGATGACGCTGTGCAGGTGGAGATTCAGATTGAGCGCTGAACCAACGCGGTGGATGGCGGTGATCGCAGCGGGTGTCGCCTGCTTGATGCTCTTAAGCCCGAGCTCGCGTTTGGCGATTCGGCGTTGCCAAGCGAACACGGCACCCACAAAGACGTTGAGCACCCGCGTGCATAACGCAGTGTCGTAGGCGAGCAGATAGCGCAGGGGTGGCGGGAACGTGAGCGCCCAGTGCCGCACGGGAATATCGGCGACCACGTTGTCGACGAGAAAGGACGTCGTGGCGTTCATGCGCCTTCCTGCGCAGCTCGAACAAATCGTTCGGCACTTGCACGAGAAGGGCAGAATGCGGTGGTGACCACAGCACGGACATGCGAGGTGCGTAAAACCATGTGCCGGGTCACCGCAGGCGACCAGAGCGTCGAGCTCGCCTTTGACGAATGCCGGGATGCTCGTGTCACCAGCCGCAGCGTGTGCGACGAGCTCGGGGAGGTACGCACGAACGAGCGAGGTGACAATGCTCGCCGCCTTGTTCCCGGGCCGATAGGTTGGAGCGTTCGCGCGGGTCGGGACCACAGCGGGTCGCGATGCAAGGACCGCGACCACGACCAAACGCTCCGAAACAAGCTCAGCGGCTGCGCCCGTTCTCGCGTGTGTCAAATTGCGACGCGTTTTTTTACTTCGCTGCGCGCGAGCAAGGCGACTCGCCTTAAAACGCGCGCGCGCCAGCCGAGCTGCTGAAGATTCAGTAGGTGACCGTCGCCTCGTTGGTTTTCTGCGAGTGAGGCTAGCGCATCCGCGAGCCCATGCCTTCGCTTGTTCGACGCCGGAGCGTTCCAGCTCGGCGCCATACGAAGTCGTCAACGCTTGGCAATCGAGAGCCGCGCGAGCTCCCATGGCTTCCTCGGCAGTGAAACCGAGAAGGAGGAGCACGTGATGCAGGGACTAGAGAAGGCGCGTTGGATGGAACGACTTCGACTCCGAAGCGGTCCGCTCGCATCGTACCTCGACGAGATGACCCATCGCCTCGAGCGCCTCGGGTATGCACCGTCGTCGATCCGCGCGCACCTCGACGTATTGGCGAATCTCGGCGGAGTCGATGGCTCAGCACGACATGGTGATCGCGCACCTGACGGAGAGCGCGGCCAGCCGTCTTCTTGACTCCCGCCCCAGCGGGTTCAACCGGAGTTGCACACGGGCCACGGTCCGCCATTTCTTGGTGGTCCTGCGAGATCTGGGGGTCGCGGGTCCGTCACCACGAGCCCATGCCGACCGGTCTTCAGCCTCTCGCCTACAGCACGACTACATCACGTACCTGCGCCAGGAGCGAGCGCTCGCCCCCCGCATGCTTCGGCAGCGGCCGAGGCGATGCCGGCCTCACATCTATACTGGCCAGGAAGTGCGTGCGCTCCTCCGCGCGACCGCCAGGGTGAAACCGAACAAGGGCCTGCGCGCGCCGACCTACGTCACCCTCTTCGGTCTCATTGCAGTCACCGGCATGCGCATCAGCGGAGCGATCGCGCTCGACGTCAGGGACGTCGACCTCGGCGGTGGTGTGATCACGATTCGGCGCACCAAGTTCGGCAAGTCACGTCTGGTGCCGATCCGCCCGACAACACGCGACCGGCTCCGCGCGTACAGCAGGCGACGCGACCGGCTTCTCGGTTTTGTCCCCGTCGCGTTCTTCGTTTCCGACACGGGGCGTCGCGTCGTTGCTCGACCTCGGCCGCGAGGCGCTTCGCTTCGGTCTTTGTGCGCGCGGTCGTGACTGCATCGCGCCAACGCCCAGACCCGTCCTTGTAGAGCAAGTACCACTTGGGCGAGCTCTTGGGGCCTCGTGGGTAGACACTCGCCATGGCTCACGCTCTCTTACGCCGCCCGGGCGCGAGCGCTTCGAGCACGGCTTCTGGGTGACGCTCGATGACGCGCAGGAGCACCCGCGCCGGCCCCTCTGGTTTCCTGCGGCCTTGCTCCCAGTTCTGAACAGTCTTGGCGCTCACACCGAAGGCGCGCGCGAAAGTCTGCTGTGACAGACCGAGCTTGCCGCGCACCGCCTTCACGTCGACGTCAACAACCTTGACGTGCGTCACACGCGAGCGACGCCGCACGTCGGAATCACCGCGCGCGTAGGCGAGCGCCTCATTCAAGCCCGCAAGGATCTTGTCCGCCGCCTTGCTCATGACTTCTTCCCGTAGGTGCGCGTCAGCTCATCGACCACGGCCTCAGCGGCATCAACCGATTGCGAAAGTAGTAGATGACGCGCGAGCCGCCGCGCTTGCCCCGTCCAGCGACACCAACGCGCACCTTGCGCACCCCGCCCGTTCCAGGGATCACCTTCCCGACCTCGGGGCTCGTCGCGAGAAGCTGCTTCAAAGCCTCCACCTCGTCATCAGTGAGCACGCCCGCTGCTGCCGCGATGAAGCTCGGCAGCTCGACGACCGTCACCCATGCATCACCAGACAATGATACGCCACTGGCGGATCCTTGGCTACCCTTCCTGCGCCCGGCACTCATGAGCGACGCCTCCCATTCAAGGAAACGATATGCGCTGCCCCCGACACCTCGCCTTTGGCGAAAGCGCGCACCGCGCAGGGTCGAAGCGCAGCAAACCGCCAATGCGTAGACTCGGAAGCGTGCCGCTCTCGACTCTCCGGGGCGTGCTTTGATAATGGCAAAATGTCGTGCAAAATGACAACATGATGTCAGATGACACATCGCCTCCTCCAGCCGCCGACGCGCCCTTTTTTTCTCTTCGGGCCACGCGGGGTGGGGAAGAGCACATGGTTGCGCAGCTCGTTCTCACAAGCGACGTGGTTCGATCTCCTCGACGCGAATCTTCAACTCGAGTTGCAGCTCGCCCCTGGGCACCTACGCGAGCGCGTGGAGCACTTGAAGGCCGGGAGTTGGGTCGTCATCGATGAGGTGCAGAAGGCACCAGCGCTCCTCGATGAAGTGCACGCGTTGATCGAGCGCAAGCGCTTGAAGTTTGCGCTGACGGGCTCGTCGGCACGCAAGCTCAAGCGAGGGAGCGCCAACCTCCTCGCCGGGCGTGCCTCGGTCGAGACCATGCGCCCCTTCAGTCTACGCGAGGAGAAGAGGCTCGAGCCCCGAGCGGCCATCCTCTTTGGCGGACTCCCCCTCGTGGTCAATGAGCCAGAGAGCGCCACCGACATCCTACGCGCCTACGTCAATACGTATCTCCGCGAAGAGATCCGCGAGGAGGGGCTGGTCAGGAAGGTCGAGCCCTTCGTCCGCTTTTTGCGTGTAGCGGGGCAGATGAATGGCCAGGTGCTGAACGTCACGAACATCGCCCGGGACGCGCAGGTACCGCGCAGCTCGGTGGCGAGCTACTTCTCGATCCTCGAAGACACGCTGGTCGCGACACAGCTCCCAGCATATCAACCCGGCGCTCGCGTGCGGGAGGTCGCTCACCCCAAGCTCTACTGGTTCGACCCTGGCGTCGCCCGCGCCGCGGCCGGCCTCATCGACGAGCCGGTCGACAGGACATGGATGGGGTTCGCGCTCGAAACTTGGGTGCTGCACGAGCTCCAGGTCTACAACGAGACCCAGCGCAAGCACCGCGAGCTGTTCTATTACCGTACGGGTGGCGACGTCGAAATCGACTTTGTCGTCGAAACCAAGAAGAAGACCCTCGCGTCGCCCGCCGAGGTCTTGCTCATCGAGGTGAAGCTCAGTGACCGCTGGCGACCATCGTTCGACAAACACCTACGCCACGTCGCCAATGACGCAAACTTCAAGGTCAAAAAGTGCGTGGGCGTCTACCTCGGGGCACACCGCCTTCGTCGAGACGGCGTCGAGGTGTATCCGCTCACCGAGCTCGTCGACGCCCTCTATGAAGGAGAGCTCTTCTGAGACACCGAGCGCGCGCCCCTACCCCTTCGAAGGCGCCGGCTCGCCGCGGTGGAACAGGCCCGCGATGAGGTGGGCGACCTTGGCGATGGGCCAGAGCACGATGCCGATCGCGTAGGCGATGACCTTCATGATGGGGGTGAAGACGACCACCAAGGGGGTGAGGATCTTCTTCACGAGCGGCACTTCTTCGTAGGCGAGGCAGGTGCTCACGATGACGACGATGCCGATGAACTTGCCGAACGGGCCCAAGTGGAAGGCGAACTCCATCTCGACGATGAGGATGAGGCCGACGAAGCCGACCAAGAGGAACGCCGTCTCTTCGAGGATGGGGTACTTGGCGATCATGCGCATGGCGAAGCCGGCGACGAAGCGTAGGGCGAGGATGCCGATGCCGACGCCGACGTAGACCACCCAGAGCTTGGGGCTCATGGCGATGGCCGCGACGACGTTGTCGACGCTCAGGCTCGCGTCGAGGACGAGGATGCCGCTGACGACGGAGAAGAAGCTGCGCGCGACCTGCGGCTTCACCGGCTGGCCGGCCATGTCGCTCGCGATCTCGGCGTCCTCGTGGGCTTCTTCCTCGGCGGTGATCTCCTTGCACATCAAATAGATGAGGTAGATGGCGCCGGCGAGCTTCACCCAGCGGTTGCCGAGGATGAACGAGGCGAAGAGCAAGCAGAGGCAGCGGAAACCATAGGCACCGGCCATGCCCCAGGTGAGGGCGCGCGGGCGCTGGTGCTCCGGCAAACGGCGCGCCAGGGCCGCGATAGCGAGCGAATTGTCGACCGAAAGCAGACCCTCGATGAGGATCAGCGAGAGGATGATCGGGATGCTCTGGATGATTTCGGTCGCCGAAAATTCTGGCATGGGCGGGGCTCATAACCTTTGGCGACGCGCTTCACAACTGTGTTAGCCCGGAGGGGTGCTTACTCTCCCGTCACCGCATGACATCCGCTATTTCATCGCGGTTGCCGAGACTCTGAACATGTCGCGCGCGGCCGAGAAGCTAGGTGTGCGCCAACCGACGTTGAGCCTCGCGATGCAGCGCCTGGAAGACGCCGTGACGGTGCCGCTGCTTACGCGCAGCAAGACCGGGGTGCAGCTCACGCACGCGGGCCGGCGCTTCCTCGCGAAGTCGCGGCACCTCCTCGAGGAGTGGAATCAAGTGCGCACGGCGGCGCGGCGCGAGGAGGCCGAAGTCGCGGGACGTTATACGATCGGCGTCCATCCGTCGGTTGCGCTGAGCACGCTGCCCCTCGTGCTGCCGAAGCTCCTCGCGACCTTCCGCGATCTCGAAGTGCACTTGCTGCACGACAGCTCGCGCGAGATCACCGAAGAGGTCATCAACTTCGAGATCGACTTCGGCCTCGTGGTGAATCCGCGCAGCCATCCCGATCTCACGATCATCGGGCTGTACGAGGACGAGTTCGCGCTGTGGGTGGCGGCCGATGCGTCGCCGCTGCAAGACCTGAAGAGCGACGACGCCGTGCTCGTCTGCGACCCCGCCCTCTCCCAGAGCCAGCAGGTGCTGCAAGCGCTCGTCAAGCGCAAGGTGTCGTTCCGGCGGACAGTCCACAGTAGCAGTCTGGAGCTCATCGCCGCGCTCACCGCGGCGGGGGCCGGCATCGGCTTGCTCCCGCAACGCGTCGCGCAGCGCAACCCGCGGCTCGTGCAGCTCTCGCCCGGCTTTCCCACGGTCAGCGACCGCCACTGCCTGGTCTTCCGGACCGACGCGCAGCGCTCCACCGCCAGCAAGGCCCTGGTGAAGTGGATCCGCGCCGAGCTCTCCGCCCGTTAGACCGCCGGGCGGGCACTTTCGCGCGACACGATGTCAGGGTCTGCCGATACGGCGATCCATCACCATGAATGCCATCAAGAGCATTGGGGCGGGCGTGAGCAGCGCCTCGGGCCCGGTTTCGTCTCCTTCGGCGGAGCCGCGCCTGGTGCGTCTCACGCCGGATCGCGTCGAGGCGACGCGGCCGAGAGTCGCCGTCGCGGTCCGCCAGACCGTCGCGCCCTCGAACAACGAGGCACGTTACCGCCAGGCGCTCGCCACTTACGAAGCCGCCTTCGCCCGCTTCGACGATGAAAAAGCCAAGCCCTACTGGGCCCGCGTGCAGCAGCTCGCGCAGGGGCGCATCGGCCGGCGCATCGACACGCTCACCGACGCCGACTTCATGAACGAGGCGCCGCCCGTTTACGACGGCCCCAAGCGGCCCAATCCCGCGGACTTCGGGTTGCCGGTGCCGCCGCGTGAGCCGTCCACTATCGCGGTCGTGCGTGACTTCATCGCCGCCGCCGATCGGCTGGGTCTGCGCTATGACCTGCTGCGTGAGAACGCCACCAGCGCGCAGCGCGCGGCCTTCGAGGCGCGCTACAAGCGCCGCTACGCCGAGGTCGCGCTGCGCGCCGGGCTCACGCAGGAGCAGATCCTCGGAGTCTACGCCTTCGAGACCGGCGGCCGCGGCACGCACGACATGCAGGCCGGCATCGACCCCGCGACTGGCCGTGGCCGGCAGATCTCGACGGCGCTGGGTTACGCGCAGCTCTTGGCCGCCAACTCGAACACCGTCTTCGCGACCCATGGCGAGCTCATCGCCTCGCGCCTCGAAGCCGAAGGCAAGCCCGAGAAGGCGGCGCTCGTGCGTAACCTGCGCCAGCAAGTGCTGGCCATTCACGGCCGGCCGCCCGGGTGGGCCGAAGCGCAGCGCATCGCCCGCACCGATCTCGGCCGCGCCTGTCACGCCGCGAACCTCGACATCGACATCGGTCCGCACATGCAGACGGTCAAGCTCGCCGACACGGCGCAGTCCTACCGCGACCAGGCGCGCTTCAACGGCATGCCCGAGGGCCCCATCCCCGGCGACACGCTCGAGAGCATGAACCTCGCCGGCGTCGTCCCGGGCTTCCAGATCGCCCACCCGGCGGTCGCGAACCGCCTCACCGTGAACTTCTTCGAGCGCGACGGCTACGAAGCCAACCCGGTGGCTGGCCGTGGGCGCACCGCGGCGGGGCTGCGTCAGATCATGCGCGACATCATGAGCGGCGCCGCGACGCGCTCGGCGGGCTACCGGGAGCTGAAGGGCTACTTCGAGGCGCTCGAGTAGGCGAGGCCCGCGCGCATGCCGGCGATGTTTTCGAGCCCCGACCTGTCCGCGATGACGTAACGGCTGGCGCGCTTGGTCACGAAGCCACGTTTCTGCAAGGCGGCGAGCGCGTTCTGCACGGCCTTGCGGCTCACCGCGAGATCGCGCGCCAGTGACTCCTGGGAGACCGGCGCGGCGATGACGTCGCCGTCAGGTCCGCTCGAAGCGGCGAGCGCCGCGTAGTCGAGGAGCACCGCGGCGAGGCGCATCTGCACGTCCGCGAAAGCGACCGCCTTGATGTTGCGCGCGGCGACGCAAAAGCGGTTCGCGACGTCATCGAGGACGGCGGCGCAAAAATCGGGATAGCGTGACAGGAGCACGCGGAACACCGAAGCAGGCACCGCGAGGAGCTGGCTCTCCTCGAGAGTCACCACGTCCTCGACGTATGGGCGCTTGGCGATGACCTCGATCTCCCCGAACATGGCGGGCGCGCGCAGGAGCTTGAGCAGGACCTCGGTCCCCTTGGGTCCGCGATGGAAGACGCGCACCGAGCCGGCGAGCAGGAAGTACACGGTGTCGCTGGTGCTGCCGTCCTTGAGCACCGAGCGCTTGCCCCGCTGGGAGATCGAGCTGCCCGAGCTGACCAAGGTCTCGAGCGCGGCGCCGTCGAGGCCCGCGAGCAGCGGGTGACTGCGGAGGGTCGCGACCATCCAGGAGCGACGCGTCGCATCCACCGCCTGAGGCTCCCCCAAAAAGCGCGACATCGTGTCACCCTCCGCCGATACGTTCGGCCTTAGCCCATGGCCTCGGATCTCACCGTTTCAGCTCTCGGCGCAAGCCGCTTGCAACCCCTTCCCGCGGCGGGCCTCGAGCGCGTGCCCCGCGGCCCCATGGCGGCCGCGTCCGAGCACGCCTCCCGCGGCGCCGTGGCGGTCGCCCCCCAAGCCCCCCTGGACCTTGGCCGTGACCAGCGCTTGCGAGGCCCAAGCGCGCCCGGCACCGAGGTCGCCTCCGGAGCGCCCCGCACGCGCTGGGTGCGCAGCGCCACCGCCATGCTTGGCTTTAACCCCGCGCCCGCCACCACCCCGAAGCTCGAGCAGACCCATTTCAGCGTCCTCAGCCTCAATGTCCAGGTCGACGCGCAGGGCTGGCGGCGCCAGGGCATCATCGAGCTCATCCGCGCCTCGGGCGCCGACATCATCGGGCTGCAGGAGTGCGGAGCCGAAGCCGCCGCCGACATCGCCCGAGCCCTCGGCATGCACGTCGTGCAAACCGGCCCCGACACGCCCGTGCTGAGCCGCCATCCCATCGCGCCACCGGCGGCGGGGCAACGCGGCGTCGACATCGTGCTGCCCAACGGCCAGCGCGTGCGCGTCATGAATTTGCACCTGGCGCACGCGCCGTATCAGCCGTTCCAGCTGCTGCGCATCCCCTACGAGAACGGTCGCTTCATCACGACGGAGGCCGAGGCCATCAGCGAGGCTTGGCGGACACGTGGCGCCGACGTGCGGCGCGCCGTCGATGAGCTCGCGAGCAGGCGTGGTCCCGCCATCGTCGTCGGTGACTTCAATCAGCCCTCGCACCTCGACTGGACCCAGGCGGCGGCGCGCGCTGGCCATCATCCGCTGCGCGTGCGCTGGCCCGAGTCGAGCGCCTTCGAGCACGCCGGCTTCAGCGACGCCTACCGCAAGCTCTTCCCCAACGAGGTCACCCATCCGGGCTTCACCTGGACGCCGAACAGCCGCCGCGACGACCCGACCGATCATCATGACCGCCTGGATTTTGTCTACTATCGCGGACAAACCATCACGCCGACACGGGTGCGCATCATCGGCGAGGATACCGCCAACGCGGACATCGTGGTGACGCCCTACCCGACCGATCACCGCGGCGTGCTCGTCGACTTCACGCTCGCCATGGACGCCGGCGTCGCGGCGGCCCTCGGACGCTAACGGCGGGTAGCGCGGATCCGCTCATGCGTCGTCTTCCAGGGGAGCGAGACGATGCAGCCGTGCGGATAGCGCAGGAGGCAGGCCCTATCGCGCTTCGTGAACACGAAGCCCTTGGCGTCGAAGCGCAGCTTCACCTCCCTATCGTCACCGTAGAGATCGGTCGAGAGCTCCGCGAGAGTGCCGGAGAGGAGGATCGCGCCGTTGGGGGTCAGCGGCTGCGGCTCGCGGCGGTCGTCGTAGACGACCTGGTAACGCAGCTGGTCCGCGCAGCGCATCAAGCGAAAGCGCAGAGGAAGGCGCGCGTCGTCCTCGCGGCCCATGCGAAACTCGAGGATGTCGCAGCGCTCGTCACCGCCGAAGTCGACGTTTGGCAGGTACGTGACCTCGCCCCGCGACGTGCGCTCGTCGATGCCCTGGCTCCAGGTGTCCTCGACCGCGATGGCGTACACCCCCGCGACGTCCGCGAACGCGTCCGCCTGGGTGACGAGCAATGCGACGAGCGCGCCGATCACTCGTCGGTGTCTGGCGTTTCACCGCCCGCTGGCAGCGGTAACGGCTCGTTCTTCAAGATGATCTTCGCCGTCTCGTCCTGGTTGAGCGAGGCCACGAGCATCGCGGCGATGCGCTCCATGCCGAGGTCGGCGATGTCACGTACGTCGATGTTCTCGTCGCAGACGGTGAGGTCTTCGAGGGTCTGCTCGAGACGCGCGAGGTGCGCCGTGGCGCAGATGGCCCAGATCTGCAGACAGCACTCGTCCGCCCAATTGTCCTTCGCGTAGTCCTTGTACTTGGCGGTGTAGATGACCTTCATCTGCACGGCCTGATCCTTCTGATTGGTGAGCGCATAGCCGGCGTCGTTGAGCGCGACTTCGAGGGCGCGGCGGGCGTCGTCGGTGTGACGCGAGCCATCGAGCGGCGACTCGAGCTTCACGGTGTCGAGGCTCAACATGGTACCGCGATTGCCTTCAGGGGCGGCCTGAATGGGCAGCGGATCGTGATTCACCCACTCCGGACGCTCGCGGAACTTCACCGAGGAACAGCCGAGCACGGGCAAGACCAGCAAGGTCAGAGACCAAAGACAGGGACGGAGCATGAGCGTTGGCACTATAACCCACAGGTACGCAGCCGCGCGACCCTTGGATATTTTGGAGGTGTGACGGCCCGTCCGGGGGCTCACGTGCCCCCCTAATCGACGATCTTCACCAGATGAATGTCGAAGACGACATCCCCCTTGGGCTGCCCCTCCGGCGGCTTGTCCCCGAAGAACAGCTTCGCCGGGATCCAAAACCGCATCGTCTCACCCTCACGCATCAGCTGGATGCCCTCGACCCAACCGGGCACGCCACGATTCAGGTGGAACGTCGTCGGCCCATGATCGTTCGTGAACGTCGAATCGAACATGTGCCCGTCGGGCGTCCAACCGGTGAAGTCGATGCTCACCCGGTCGTCCTTGTCGGGATGCGCGCCCTTGCCTGGGCTGATGCTCTTGTACGCGAGCCCCGAAGCCGTGCGCTTGGCATCCGCTGGCGGCGCGGCGACGTCCGCCGGAGTGTCCGGCACCGCGGGAGTCGAGACGATGGCGAGCAGCTCGACGTCGAAGGTCAGATCACCCTCGGGAGTGCCCGGGCGGGAGCTGTTGCCGTACGCCAGGTCCGCAGGGATCCATAGGCGGCGCTCTTCGCCGACCACCATCAACGGGATGGCCTCGGTCCAACCGAGGATGACCTTGTCCAACCCGAACTCGGCGGGCTCACCGCGGGCGCGCGAGCTGTCGAAGACGGTGCCGTCGCTCGTCCAACCCACGTAGTGCACGCGCACCACCGAGTGCTTGCTGGGATGCCGCGTGCCGCTGCCCTTGAACAGCACCTTCGAGGCGAGCCCCGTCGGGCTGCGCTCGGCATCGGGAGTCGGGGTCGCGAGCGCCGC
>JBDHVB010000171.1:0-12008 GCA_039809465.1 Myxococcota bacterium | reverse complement strand
GCCCCCCAGACCACAGGTCTCCATGCGCCCCCCATGGCGAAGGACGATGGAGCGGTTACGGATGGCGACGAGGGTCGTGTCCGGCGCGACGGTCGCGTTCAGCACGTAGGCGCGCGACTCGCCGCTGGCGTCACGGATGACCGCGATGGACCACTCGGGAACGGCCGTCGACACCACGGTGCCACGCAGCGAACCAGGCATCGAGCACGGCGCGGTCGGTAGTGCTTCGTCAGGCGCCGCGACCAACGCCACGCTCAAGAGCAGGCCAGTGAACATCACGGCGTCACGAAGCAAACCGCGCGCCAAGCCACCAAATGGCGCCGCAGGCCCCTCCCCACCCACCACGGAACGCCAGGTTGGCAAATAGGCGCGTCTCGGGTCGCGGAAGTTTGCCAACGAGGCAAACGAGCAGCCCCTCGCCGTGCCCCTCGAAACGCCGCGCGATGTTCTGCTCCCGGTGACGGAGGGGGGCACTAGCCCTCGAGCCGCTCCGCCCCGGCGTACACGTTGAGCCGGCCTTCCCGCGCGAACCCCGCGAGCAGCATGCCGGATGCTTTGGCGAGCTCGACCGCGAGGGAGGTCGGCGCCGAGACCGCGACCAGCGCGGGGATGCGCGCGGCCACCGCTTTCTGCACGAGCTCGAATGCGACGCGGCCCGAGACCGCGAGGAAGGTCTCGTCCAGCGGACGGTCCGCGAGCAACGCCCAGCCGCAGACCTTATCGACCGCGTTGTGCCGGCCAACGTCTTCGCGGACCACCAGCACCTCACCACCGCGGCTCACGAGCGCCGCGCCGTGCACCCCACCGCAGGCGTCGAACAAGCTCTGCCCCGCGCGCAGCAAATCGGGCCCACGCGCGAGCACTCGAGGCTCGAGCTTCACCCCGGGCATCAACGGCTCGGCGACGCGCATGACGGAGTCGATGCTCGCCTTGCCGCACACACCGCAGCTCGAGCTCGCATAAACGTTGCGCCGCAGCGCCGCGAAATCGATCGACTTTCCCTCGGCGAGCAGCACGCGGACCACGTCGTCGCTGTCGCGCTCCGAGCAGTGATGCACAGAAGCAATCTCAGCGCGCGATCGAACCACTCCTTCACCACGCAGGAATCCGACGGCGAGCTCCTCGTCGTGGCCCGGAGTGCGCATCACCACCGCGACGGGGTGCCCCTGCACCTGGATGGCGAGCGGCTCTTCGCGCGCGACCCGATCGCGACGGGCACCCTGCCCCTCGGCGTCGACGCACAGCATGTCGATGGTCACGCAATCACTCACGCTCCCGTGTCTTAAGCGGGCGCAAGGTCCTTGCCAAGCGGCGGGCCTTGCGTAGACTTCGGAGCTCTCGTGACCAACATCCTCACCCCAACGCCCACGAGTCTTGCAGCCGCCGCCGAGGCGCTGCTGCATTCACGTGTCGTCGCGATGCCGACCGAGACGGTCTATGGCCTCGCCGGGGTGGCCTTCGACGAGGTCGCGCTCGCCACCATCTTCACGGTGAAGGAGCGCCCGACCTTCGACCCGCTCATCGTCCACGTCCCGATCCCCAAGGGCGACGCCGACAGCCATCTCGCCGAGCTCGGCCTGCTCGACCCCAAGGCGCTCACGCCCCGCGGCCGCGAGCGCCTCAACACGCTCGCCAAGGCCTTCTGGCCCGGTCCTCTCACCCTCGTGGTGCCACGCGGTCCGCGCGTGCCGGACCTCGTCACCAGCGGCTTGGAGACCGTCGCCATCCGTTGCCCCGGGCATCCAGTCGCGCAGGCTCTGCTCGAGGCGGTCCAACGTCCACTCGCCGCGCCTTCGGCCAACCGCTTCGGGCGCATCAGCCCGACCACCGCGGCGCACGTCCTCGAAGAGCTGGGCGGCCGCATCGACATCATCCTCGACGGCGGGCCCGCGCACGTCGGCATCGAGAGCGCCGTGGTCTCGGTGGGCGATCCCCCGCAGATCCTCCGCCCCGGCATCCTCAGCAAGGAGCGCCTCGAGACCGCCCTCGGGGAAACACTGACCGTCACCAAGCCCAACGCCGCGCTGAAGGCACAAGTCGCCCCCGGCATGCTCGATCGCCACTACGCGCCCGCCAAGCGCTTCGTGCGCCTGCCCGCCCTGGTGTCCTCTATAACAGACGAGACGGGCGCCCGCCTGCGCGAGCTGGTGCACGGCGTCGAAGGCCCCATCGCGCTCGTCTGCGTGCTCGGCGATCCACGCGCCGCCGCCACCCGCCTGCGCGAGCTCACCGGCCGCGACATCCTCGCCCACAGCCTCTCGCCGAGCGGCGACGCCAGCGAGGCCGCCCACAACCTCTTCCGCACCCTGCGCCTGCTCGACAGCACCGGCGCGGCGCTCCTCGTCGCCGAGCCCCTGCCGACCGCCAGCGGCGTGCTCCTCGCCATCGTCGACCGCTTGAGCCGCGCCACCACTCCTCTGTGACAGGAATGTGGCGGCCGCCCGCATTGTGTCGAACGAGCCAACCATCATAACGTGACACCACGATGAAAACGCTCTTCGCTTCCTTCGCCCTCCTCGCTCTTGCTGCCTGCGGCGGCGGTCAAAGCACCGAACCCGCGCAAGCCGGCACGACGGGTGACGTGCTCAACGCCAAGAATATCGTCGACACCGCCGAGAGCGCTGGCGCCTTCAACACGCTCATCGCCGCCATCAAGGCCGCTGACCTCACCGCGACGCTCGAGGGCCCAGGCCCGTTCACCGTCTTCGCGCCGACCGACGAGGCGTTCGAGAAGCTCCCCGCCGACCAACTCAAGGCGCTCATGCAAGACAAAGAGAAGCTGCGCGCCGTCATCACCTATCACGTGGTCGCTGGCCGCGTGAGCGCGCGTGACCTCGCCGGCATGAGCAGCGCCACCACCATGGCGGGCCCGGCGCTCGCCATCGACACGTCGTCCGGCGTGAAGGTGAACGACGCGGCGGTGATTCAACCTGACGTCATGGCGGCGAACGGAGTCATTCACGTCATCGATACTGTCCTGCTCCCAGGAACGTAACTCGTAAGCAGGATCATGCTGACGGCGCGCTCGTCAGTGTGATAGCGGGCGCGACAAAATGAAACTTACGCAGTCGGACATTCGTCCATGGACCGTCGCCGATAGCTCCGAGCTCTACCAAGTCCGCCCGTGGGGTCAGGGCTACTTCAGCATCAGCGATGAAGGTAATCTGCAGCTGCAGAGCACCGAGCATCCGGAGCTGCGTGTCGCGCTCGTCGACCTGATGAAGGACATCGAGCAGCGCGGCTACAGCGCTCCGGTCCTCCTGCGCTTCAACGACATCCTCGACCACCGCGTGAAGCAGATCTTCGGCTCCTTCGGCAACGCCATCAAGGAGTACGGGTACAAAGGCCGCTATCGCGGTGTGTATCCCATCAAGGTCAACCAGCAGCGCCACGTCGTCGAAGAGCTCATCCGCTTCGGCTCGCCGCTGGGCTTGGGTCTCGAAGCCGGCAGCAAGCCCGAGCTGCTCGTGGTCTTGTCGCTCCTCGACAACGTCGACTCGCTGATCATCTGCAACGGTTACAAGGACGTCGAGTACATCGAGACGGCGCTGCTCGCGCAGAAGCTCAACCGCAATCCGATCATCGTCGTCGACCGCTTCGAAGAGATCGAGATGATCATCAACGTCTCGAAGCGCTTGGGCATCCGGCCGCACATCGGCGTGCGCGCGCGTCTGTCCACCAAGGGCGCCGGCAAGTGGGTCGAGTCCACCGGTGACCGCAGCAAGTTCGGCTTGTCGGCGAGCGAGCTGGTGCAGACCGTGCAGCGCCTGCGTGAAGTCGAGATGCTCGAGTGCCTGGAGCTCCTCCACTTCCACATCGGCTCGCAGATCACCGCCATCCGCGCCCACAAGGACGCGTTGCAAGAAGCCACCCGCATCTTCGTCGAGCTCTCGTCGCTGGGCGCCAGCATGAAGTACATCGACTGTGGTGGCGGTCTCGGCGTCGATTACGACGGCTCACAGACCAACTTCCACTCGTCGACCAACTACTCGCTGCAAGAGTACGCAAACGACGTCGTGGCCGCGATCCAGGTGGCCTGCGACGAGCGCAACATCCCGCATCCCGACATCGTCACCGAGTCGGGCCGAGCCTTGGTCGCGCATCACGCGGTCCTCGTGTTCAACGTCCTGGGCGTGAACGAGGTCGTGCCGTCGGGCGAGCTGCCGGCGATCAGCGACGACGACCACGAGACCGTCCGCGACCTCGCCGACATTCACAAGAGCATCACCCGCAAGAACTTCGTCGAGCAGTATCACGACGCGGTCGACCACAAGGAGCAGGCGGTCAGCCTGTTCAACCTCGGCTACCTGGATCTCGCGGGCCGCGCCAAAGCCGAGCGCTACTTCTGGGCGTGCTGCGACAAGATCTTGAAGATCGTCCGCGACGGCGACATGCACGTGCCCGATGAAGTCGCGGGGCTCCAGAAGGCGATGGCCGACACCTTCTACTGCAACTTCTCGGTCTTCCAGTCGGCGCCCGACCACTGGGCGGTGAAGCAGCTCTTCCCGACCATGCCGATCCACCGCCTGCGCGAAAAACCTACCCGCCGCGCCGTTTTAGCGGACATCACCTGCGACAGCGACGGCAAGGTCGACCAGTTCATCGATCTGCACGACGTGAAGGATGTCCTCGAGCTGCACGCGCCGAACGGCCAGCCCTACTACATCGGCATGTTCCTGGTGGGCGCCTACCAGGAGATCCTGGGCGACCTGCACAATCTCTTCGGCGACACGACGGCCATCCACGTGACCCTCGATCAGAAACACGGTTACCGCATCGTCGAGATCGTCGAAGGCGACACCGTCACCGAGGTGTTGGGCTACGTCCAGTACGAGAAGCCCGAGCTCATGCGCCGCCTGCGCGACCTCACCGAGCAGGCTCTACGTAACGGCAAGCTCGAGCTCCAAGAGTCGGCGTTGTTCCGCAAGCGCTTCGAGGACGGCTTGGCGGGCTACACGTATCTCGAAGAGGGCTGATTTCCGCACGGCCCGCCCGCCTCAGTGCTGGGCGGGCGCGGCGCTGATGGCCGCCAAAGCAGACCCTGGGTCACGGTCCATCGCCAGGTCGCCCAGCGAGACGACGCCGACGGGCTGCGCCTCCTCGACGATCACGATCCGCCGGACGCTCCGCGCGCGCATGAGCTCGACGGCATCGTCGATGAACGCGTCGCTCTCGAGCATGCAGAGCTCGTGGGTACAAACATCGCCCAGCGGCGTGCTCGCGGGGTCACGGTCCTCGGCGACGCAGCGCAGCACGAGGTCGCGGTCGGTGACGATGCCGAAGCTGCCGTTCTCCTCGACGAGCACCGTGCCGATGCCGTTCTCGCTCATGGCCAAGGCGGCGCTGCGCACGGTGTCGCGTGCCCGCAGAATGATTGGGTTCCTCGTCATCACGTCTCGCAGTGTCGTGCGCATGGGCTCCCTCCCGAGGCCGGTAACATATGTCCTCGGAGCGCGCTGGCTAGCCCCCTCGCGCTACCAGCCGCGCGCCGCCATGCGATTCAAGATCATGGCGCTGCGCCGCGCGACGAAGCGGTCGGCGTCGTTGCCAGGCAGATGCTTTAGCGGACTCGCGATGACCGCCGCGAGCGCCGCCGCTTCCTCGCGCGACAGATCGGCCGCGCCCTTGCCAAAGTTGTTCTGAGCAGCGAGCTCGCAGCCGTAGATGCCCGGCCCCCACTCGATGAGGTTCAGGTAGAGCTCGAGGATGCGCGTCTTGGGGAGCGCCTCCTCGAGGCGGTGCGCGATGACCAGCTCGCGGAGCTTCCGCAATGGCGAACGGCTCTGATCGAGGAAGAGGTTCTTGGCGAGCTGTTGGGTGATGGTGCTCGCGCCCCGCAGCGGCTCACCCTCTTCGATGTCGTGCCGCACCGAGATCTTGAGCTCTTCCCAGTCGACGCCGTGATGATTGAAGAAGTTGCCATCCTCGGTGGTGATGACCGCGTGGATCAGGTGCTCGCTGATGTTGGGCAAGCTCACCCAGGCCGTGCGCGCGGTGTACTTCTTCCCCTGCGCGGCTGCCTGCTCCTTGCGCTGCTCCATGAGCGCGGTGGTCTTCGGGCGCTGCTTGCCCAGCTGCTCCTTGAGGGCCGCGGCCGAGGGGAGCCGCAGATAGTCGACGGAGCCCCAGGCCACGAGCGCCAGGAGGATGCCGATACCGATGCGTCTGAGGAACCTGCGCTTCACTTCGCGCGAGGTAATCTCACACAGAACGCCGCGCCAGAAGGGTTTGCGCCCTCGA
The DNA here is from genome assembly GCA_039809465.1 of Myxococcota bacterium. Lineage (GTDB taxonomy): Bacteria > Myxococcota > XYA12-FULL-58-9 > XYA12-FULL-58-9 > JALHOP01 > JALHOP01. The sequence continues at coordinate 5,768 of JBDHVB010000171.1, read as the reverse complement.
CCCAGATGCGGCCGCCATGCACTTCGGCGGCGAGACGGCAGAACGCGAGGCCCAAGCCGCGGCCAGCACGCCGGCCACGCGTGGTCGCACGGTCGAGGCGCACGTACTTCTCGAAGACCTGCTCGCGCATCTCCTCGGGCACCCCGATGCCGTGATCGATGACCTTGAGCTCGACGGCGTCGCCCTCGGCGAGCGTCGCCTTCACTTCGACCACGCCGCTCTGCGGTGAGTATCTGAAGGCGTTGTCGAGGAGATTTTCGACCATGCGGCGCAGGAGGTCGGGGTCGGCGTTGACCTTGGCTTCACCCAGCTCGAATTGGGTGTCGAGCGTCAGCTGCTTTTCCTGCAGGCGGTACGTCATCTCGATGCCGATGTTCTTCACCGTGTCGATGAGATCGATGGCCTGCACGTTGGGCACGAGCGCCCCATCTTCACTGCGGCTGACGTCGAGGAGGTTCTGCACCATGCGCTGCATGGCGCGCGAGGCTTCGAGGATGTCGTAGCTCGCGTCACGCAGCTCGGCGGACAAGGCGTCGTGACCAATGAGGTACTCGGTGTTGGCGAGCACGCTGGCGAGCGGGTTCTGCAGATCGTGCACGATGTAAGTGATCGTCTCTTCCTTCTGGCGCTGGGCCACGAAGAGCGCTTCACGCTGCGAGCGGATGAGGTCATAGCCGTTGCGCAGACCTTCCTTGAGGCGCTTCATCCACACCAGCGAGCGCACGCGCATGAGCAGCTCGGTGCGGTTGATCGGCTTGGTGAGGAAGTCGTCGGCGCCGGCCTGCATGGCGTCTTGGTGGGCGCCCATCTCGGAGAGCGCGGTAAGAAAGACGATGGCCGCCTCTGCGCCATGGCGGACAGCGCGCATCCGCCGGCACGCCTCGAAGCCGTCCATCTTGGGCATGACCACGTCGAGGAGGACGACGTCGGGCATGTTCCTCACGAACATCTCGACCGCTTGTTCGCCGTCCTCGGCGAGCGTCACCGCGTAGCCAGCAGCCGCAAGGTGGGCCTCGACGAGCATTCGGTTTTGCAGGTTGTCGTCGACGACCAGGATCTGGCCGATCCGGTCGCGCTGCTCAGCCAACATTCCGGCACCCAGGCTTATTGCTGCTTCGTTAATGGAGAAGAGTCACACGTGCAACACCCCGCCAAATCGACGACTTACGACGGCTTCCCCAGACAATGGTGTGTAGCATGTGGTCCGCCGTAAAGCCGAAAAAAATGGGAATCTCAGAGAACCGGTAGATGCCTCGCTTGCCGTTGGGGCAAGCCGGCCACCTTCTCCGTGGTCACGGCGTGATGCGGCGCGCGCGCGTCCGTACGCCCTCGTTCGGCGGTCGCCTCGTGGCTGTCCGCGAAGGCAGCGAGCCACCGCAGCTTCTTGCGGCCCGAGCGGACGTAGTCGAGATGTAACGAATTGCCCGCGGTAGCGGCTGGGATGCCTTTGGTCTCCGTGAGAAACGCGAAGACCAGCTCGAACCAGCGGTCGAGGCTCACAGCGTGCGTGCGGCCAAGCTCGCGATGCGCCCGCTCGGCGAGCGCCATGACGGCCGCGAACGGGCTGCCGTCTTGCCAGAGGAGCTTACGGCTCTCGAGAAACTGTCCGCTGTTGCCGACGACGTCCCAGACCTTGGCGAAGCGCTTGATGCGCTGCATGGCGCTGAAATCGATGACGTCGGTGCGCAGCACCTCGTACGGCGCCTCCTCGGCGTAGACCATGCCGTGGTCCTTGGTGTGCCGGTCGATGGGCGCGCCGCGCAGGCGCTTCAAGATGCCGACCTGGATCTCCTGGGGCCCCAAGGCCTGCAGGCGGTCGAAGCCTTCGGCGAAGCTCTCGAGCGACTCTCCGGGCAGGCCCGCGATGAGATCGGCGTGAACGTGCACGCCGGTGTGCTGTGCGAGATAGCGGAAGTTGTCCTCGAGCTTCGGCACGTCTTGGCGGCGGCCGATGCGCTTGGCCACCTCGTCGTTGAAGGTCTGGACGCCGACCTCGAGTTGCACCGCGCCCGGCGGGAACTTCGCCAACTGGCTGCGCAGCGCCTCGGGCAAGCGGTCGGGCACCATCTCGAAGTGCACGAAGAGCCCCGGCGTGTAGCGCTCGAGGAAGAACTGGAGAATGGCGCCGCTGACCGCGGGCTTCAAGTTGAAGGTGCGGTCGATGAACTTGAACTGCGTGACGCCGCGCCGCATGAGCTTTTCCAGCTCGGGGAGGAGCCGCTCGAGCGGAATGTTGCGGACACGCTCGTCGAGCGAGCTGAGGCAAAACTCGCAGGTGAACGGACAGCCGCGCGAGGCTTCGACGTAAACCACGCGGTGGCGCACGTCCTCGTCGTCGTAGTGCGCATACGGGAGCGGCAGCGTCGTGAGATTGGGCATGCCGCCCGCGTGCACTTTAGCGGACGGCTTCTCGCCGGCGAGGATGCTCTTGGCGAGGCTCAGGAAGGCCTGCTCGCCCTCCCCGGTCACCACGTAGTCGGCGAGCTGCACGATGGGCTGGATCTCGAGCTCGTGGCTCACCTCGGGTCCGCCGATGATCACCGCGACGTGCGGCGCGACCTTCTTGAGGAGCTGCACCAGCTCGCGCGACGCCGCGGCGTTCCACACGTAGACGCCGACGCCGATGATCTTGGGGTCGTGTGCGAGGAGGCGCTCGACGAGCTCTACCGGACGGTCCCCGCAGATCGCCTCGGCGATGACCGCGCGCGGCTGGAGGTCACCCAGCGACGCGAAGAGGCAGCGCAGGCCCATGGAGGCATGGGCGTACTTGGCGTTGAAGGTTGTGAGGACGATGTCGGCCACTGCCTCTTATTTCGCCTCGCGCGGCGCGAGGCTAGTGCTCGCGTTCTGGAAAACAAGCCAGAACACGCGGCCTGCTCTGCACAGCTTGCTAACTAGCGCGTTGCGGCTACGGGGCGGCTACGTTCGGGGGGTAGAAGAGGCCCCGGCGAAACCTGCGGGATCCTGCTCTCTCGATGCCATCTCCCGCCAAGCTTGAAACGTTGTCGCCCCGCCCTCCGCGAGGCTTCGTCGTTTAGAAGTGCGCGTCGAGGGCGCTGCGGTCGCCGGACTTGATGGCCTTGGCGTTCGCCATGACGTGCGGCAGCACCTGGTGGGTGAAGAAGCGCGCCGTGTGCAGCTTGTTGTCGTAGAAGCGCGCGTCGCTCCCCTCGTCCGTCGCCTTGACCCAGTCGGCCGCGGCGTTGGCGGGCGCGAGCGCGCCCAGCTTCTCGTGCGCGATGACGGCCTGCTGCAAAAGGAGCTTGCCGGACTCGACGTGACCGAACATCTCGAGGAACGGCGTTGCCCCTAAGAGCGCGAGGTTCGGGTCCTGGCCGTTCTGCGCCTGGAAGCCCATGGCGGTCTCGAGGAGCGCGTTCTTGGCCTTCTCGAGCTGCGCCATTTCGTTGGCGAGCGCCGGGTGCTCCTTGTGGGCCTCGATGAAGGCGTTGATGTCCTGCATCCAGGTGAGGATGAGCGCGCCCTCGCGCTGGCGCATCTTGCGGCCGAGCAAGTCGAGCGCCTGGATGCCGTTGGTGCCCTCGTAGAGGCTCGCGATCTTGATGTCGCGCATGCACTGCTCGACGCCGTACTCCTTGATGTAACCGTAGCCGCCGTGGATCTGGATGGCGAGCTCGGTGATCTTGAAGCCGACGTCGGTCGCGTACGCTTTAGCGATCGGCGTCATGAGGTCGAGCAGGTCGTGGTGCTTTTGCTTCTCGTACGGATCCTCGGCGGTCTCGGCGTGCTCGGCATGGAACGCGGTCTGCGTGAGCAAGGCGCGGATGCCCTCGCCGAGCGCCCTGCAGAACATGAGGTTGCGGCGCACGTCGGGGTGCTCGGTGATGACCACCGATTGCGGGTTCACGCCGCGGTCGGTGAGCTTTGGGCTCTGGACGCGCTCTTTCGCGTACGCCAAAGCGAGCTGATAGGCGTAGTTGCCGATGGCGACGCCCTGGATGCCGCAAGCGAGGCGCGCCTCGTTCATCATCTGGAACATGTAGACGATGCCCTGGGCGCGCTCACCGATGAGGATGCCCTCGCACGCGTCGTTGTCGCCGAACGAGAGCGCGCAGGTGGCCGAGCCGTTGATGCCCATCTTGTGCTCGATGCCGCTCACCGTGACGTCGTTCTTTGCGCCTAGCTTGCCGGTCGCGTCGAAGCGGAATTTCGGCACCGCGAAGAGGCTGATGCCCTTGGTGCCCTGCGGGTCGCCCTCGACGCGCGCCAGCACGAGGTGGACGATGTTCTTCGAGAGCTGGTGGTCGCCCGCGCTGATGAAGATCTTGTTACCCTTGATGGCGTAACGGTCGCCGCTGATGTGCTTGGCTTTGGTCGTCAAGTCGCCGACCGCGGTGCCCGCCTGCGGCTCGGTGAGGCACATCGTGCCGGTCCACTCGCCGCTGTAGAGCTTGGGGACGATGAGCTGCTTGAGCTCGGGCTTGGCGTGGTTCTCGAGCAAGTGGCCCGCCGCGACGGTGAGGCCCGAGTAGAACGTGATGGAGCTCGCCGAGCCGATGAACATCTCGGTGATCGACGCCGCGAGCGGCACCGGCAGCCCCATGCCGCCCAAGTCCTGCGGACGATTGAGGGCAATCCAGCCACCCTCGGCGATTTGCTTGAAGACGCTCTCGTAGACCTTCGGCACTCTCACTTCGCCGTTGGTGAGCGTGCAGCCTTCGCGGTCGGCCGTGGCGTTGGTCGGCCCGAGCACTTCGAGCGCCATGGTCTGCGCCGCATCGAGCACGCCGCTCAGCTCCTCCTTGCCCATGTCCTTGTACTGCGGACGGGCCAGGACCTTCTCGAGGCCAAACTGCTCCCAGAGAACGAAATCGAGATCACGACGGTCAATGCGGTAATCAGCCATGACGCAGAGTGTAATCGGTCATCTAGGCGACGACAAGATGGTGCCGTGTGGGCGCCCGCAAAACACCCGGTGCATCCAAGAAAGCACCCGGTGCATCCAAGAAAGCACCCGGTGCATTCTCAAGAAACCACCCGGTGCATTCGCTATCGGTGGTCGGCGCCGACGGCCTCGGCGATCGAGCTAAACCCCTGTTTCTCCATGAGTTTCGAAAGCTCCTGGGCGATCTTTGCCGCGAGCCCTATGCCGCCGTAGATGAGCCCCGTGTAGAGCTGGACCAGTGACGCCCCGGCGCGGATCTTCGCCAGCGCCTGAGCGCCGCTCGCCACGCCGCCGACGCCGATGAGCGGCAAGCGCCCCTCCGTGAGCTGATAGACCCGGCGCAGAACCTCGGTCGAGCGCGCAAAGAGCGGCTCACCCGACATGCCGCCCTGCTCACTCTTCGCCGGGCTCTTGAGGCCGTCGCGCGCCAGCGTCGTGTTGCCACAGATGAGGCCGTCGATGCCGTGGGCGGTGACCACCTCGCAAATGTCGCGCAGCTCGTCGTCGGCCAGGTCGGGCGCGATCTTCACGAGCAACGGCTTCGCGCGCGCGGCTTCGCGGGCGGCGGCGACGAGCGCCGTCAGCGCATCGCGGCTCTGCAGCGAGCGCAGCCCCGGCGTATTGGGCGAGCTCACATTGATGACCAGGTAATCCGCAAGCTCACGGCCACGCGTGATACCCGCGACATAGTCCGCGATAGCGTCCTCCTGGTCCTTGTTCTTACCAAGATTCAGCCCGACGATGCCGGGTGCTTTCGTCGCGCTCGCAAGCCGCTCCTCGAGCCTACGAGCAACCGCCTCGATCCCCTGATTGTTGAACCCGAGCCGATTGATGACACCACGGTCCTCGATGAGCCGGAACA
>JBDHVB010000170.1:0-12104 GCA_039809465.1 Myxococcota bacterium | reverse complement strand
GAAGCCGGTGATCGCGCCAGGAGGGCCATCGGCCGTCTCGGTGGTGCCGCCGCCATCCCCTCCTTCGCTGCCCTGGTCGCCGCCCTGACCGTCACCGGCGTCGTCGCCATCGCTCCGACCATCGCCTCCAGCGCTCGACGATGGCGCAGGCCCCGACACGCCGTCCCCACAACCGACCAGCGCGAGGGACGCGCACATGATTCCCATGAGCAGAAGAGCTCCCCGCCGCCACGCCACCTTCGCCATCACGCGCGTTAGTCTACACGAGCGCCCGGCGCGCGTCTCAAGGCGCGTAACCGAGGGGGCTCGGCCGAGCCCTCGCGACTGGCCGCGATCTCCGGCACGCACGAGACCGGGCTCGCGGAGCCAAGACGCCCCACGAGCGAATTCGCGCATTTCTTTCCGGGAGAAGGCGACCTGCGCGCACGGGTTGCGCGCTCTTGCTTACGAGCGCTTGCGTGGCCGCGCGCCGGTGACGGGCTGCGCGCTGCCGATGACGTCGCTCAGCGAGGTCGTGTTCGCCCAGCTCAGAAAGGCCTCTTTCACGGACGACCACGCCTCGTGCAGTGGACAGGGATGGACGGAGTCGCAGCGCGGCAAACCGAAGACGCAGTGCTCCGTGCTCTCGAAGAAACCCACCGCGCGTAAGATGTCGGCGATGCGCACGTAGCGCGGATCGCCGATCAGCCGATAACCACCGCGTTTTCCGGCGCGGCCCTCGACGAGGCGCGCGGCGACCAGCTGCCGCATGATCTTCGAGGCGTACGCTTTGGGCACCCGCGCGCGTGTCGCCAAGGTCTCGCCGCTCATGCTGTCGCCCCCGCGGCCATGCTCGGCGAGGGTGACCATGGCGCGCAGCGCGTATTGGGCGGATTGCGGCAGCAGCACGACGTTTACCAATGCTCGAGGTCAGGCGCTTTATTCATGGGCACTGATATCCATGAGTCGGCACGACGGTTGCAGAAATCCGCGGCGACTCGAAACGTGCGGCGACTCGGAGAACAGGATGAATGACACTCGCCCCCCTTGGGGACAGCGGCTCCTCGACCGTCCCTTCGTGCTGCTCACCATCGGCATCGGCGTCATGCTGGTCTTCTATACTCTTTGGGGCCTCGTCGAAATCGTCACCCTACCCCAGGGGTCGCTGCCATGAGCGCGCAGGAAATGCACTCGGGGATCGTCGGGCCACGTGGCACCTGGTGGGTGCCCGCCAACAAGCAAGAGAAGCGTTGGGTCGTCATCTCCTTCGTCTGGTGCATGGTCCTGTTCGCGATGATGCCGCTCTGGCATTGGAAAGGCGGCCAGAACCCCGCGGGCATCCGCAGCAAGACGACTCCCCTCGCCTTCTTGGAGCGCACCGAGCGCTTCGTCACGGACTACAAGGTCGGTGAAGAGAACGGCGTCCCCATCGTCGCGCCGCCGCCGGGCGCCGACATCTATCTCGTCGGGCGCATGTGGGCTTGGTATCCCATCCTCAAGCTCGAGAAGGGCGCGAGCTACACCCTCCATCTCTCGTCCATCGACGTGAACCACGGGTTCAGCCTCTACCCGGTGAACCTGAACTTCCAGGTCGTGCCTGGCTACGACTACGGCCTGCGCGTCGTTCCCAACAAGGCCGGCGACTTCCGCATCATCTGCAACGAGTTCTGCGGCATTGCCCACCACGCGATGGTCGGCAAGGTCGTGGTCGAGGAGTGATGTCATGAGCAGCACCACCGCCGATGGGCCCTCTGCTTCACTGATCGAGCGACTGACCGCGCGCTACCGAGCCTGCCCGGTCACCGGCCTCAAGGTCGACAAGAGCGCCGAGGCGCTCATCAAGGTCAACGCCGTCGCGGCCATCGTCTGCTTGCTCATCGGGGTGATCGCGGCGACAGGCCTCGTGCTCACGCGCTGGCAAGCGGTGCACCTGCTCGACGCAGGCATGTTCTACCGCTTCCTCACGCTGCACGGCCTGAACATGCTCATCTTCTTCATCATCTTCTTCGAGATGGCCGTGCTCTACTTCGCCGGACCGGTCCTCTTGTCGAGCCGCCTGCCGGCGCCGAAGCTCGGCTGGCTCGCGTTCGTACTCATGGTGCTCGGAGCGCTGACGGTGAACGCCACGGTGCTCGCCGGACGGGCCGACGTGCTCTTCACCTCGTATCCGCCATTGCAGGCACATCCGCTCTATTATCTGGGCATCATCTTGTTCGCGGTCGGCGCGCTCTTGATGGTGAGCCTGTTCTTCGCGGCGCTCGTGGTCGCCAAGCGCGAGAAGGCGTACGAGGGCTCGATCCCGCTCGTGAGCTTCGGCGCGCTGACCGCCGCCATCATCGCGGTCATCACGTTGCTGCACGGCGCGGCCATCTACATCCCGACGTTCCTCTGGTCGCTCGGCCTCATGGAGATGGATCCGCAGATCTACCGCATGGTCTGGTGGGCCCTCGGGCACTCGTCGCAGCAGATCAACGTCGCGGCCATGGTCTCCATCTGGTACCTGCTCGCCGGGCTCACGGTCGGTGGCGTCGTGCTCAACGAGAAGGTGAGCCGCACCGCCTTCTTCCTCTACATCTTGTTCATCTCGATGGCGTCGGCGCACCACTTGCTCGTCGACCCGGGCATGGGGCCCGCCTGGAAGATCTGGAACACGAGCTACGCCATGTACCTCGCGGTGCTCGCTAGCATGATCCACGGCTTCACCGTGCCCGCCGGCGTCGAGATGGGGATGCGGCTGCGGGGCTACACCGCGGGCCTCTTCGAGTGGCTCAAGAAGGCGCCCTGGAGTGATCCGGGCTTCTCGGGGATGGCGCTCTCGGTGGTCATCTTCGGCTTCATGGGCGGCATCACCGGCGTCACCATCGGCACCGAGCAGATCAACATCATCGCGCACAACACGCTGCGCATCCCCGGACACTTCCACACCACGGTGGTCGGCGGGACGGCGCTCGCGTTCTTCGCGGTCACCTACTACGTGTTGCCGCTCATCTTCCGGCGCCGCGTCGCCTTCTGGAAGCTCGCGCAGCTCCAGCCCTATCTCTTCGCCGTGGGCATCGTCGTCATGTCGATGTCGATGATCTTCATGGGCATCTTCGGCGTGCCGCGCCGCCACTGGGACGCGAGCTTCCAGACCTCGCCGTATCCGGTCGAGATGCAGCCGGTCGTCGAGGTGTTCCAGGCGACGCTCGGCCTGGGCGGTCTGCTCGCGGCCTTCGCCGTGCTCTCGTTCGTGCTCATCGCGGTGGTGAGCGTCTTCTTTGGCAAACGCATCCAAGACGCTGACTTCGCGCGCGGCGGAGCGGGCCTGCCTCAAGGCGTCGTGAAGCTGCCGGCGCAGACCCACACCGGCCCCGCGATGGAGGCGACCCACAACGCGGGCGCCAAGGGCACGATGGTGCTCGTGTTCATCTTCCTCGCCTGCTTCGTGCTCTACTACTTCACCAACTGGAAGCTGCTCTCGATGCTGTGGAAGGTCGGGTGATGCGATGGCCTCCCATGACGTAAGAGAGCGTCAGGTGCCGGTCGCGGCGGCGCTGGGGTTGGTTTCAGCGTGGCTGCTCGTCAGCATGGCGTTCTGGGGTCTCGCGATCTATCCGCTCGCCGCCGACGCGCCGGCGTGGCTCGTACAAACGCGCTACGTCTGCTTTGGCGCACCGCCGGGCGGCCTCCCCGACGGTGGTGGTTGGATCACGCTCATCGCCGGGCCGCTGCTGCTCCTCGTCGCTATCGCGGTCACCTTCTCCGGTGAGCTCGTGGCGGGCCTGCGCTGGCTCGCGGCGCAACGGCTCTGGCGCGTCATCGCCATCATGCTCGTCGCCGGCTTCGTGGCCGAGCTCGCCTGGGCTGCCCGCGAGGTGCGGCGTGTCTACGTGAGCGGCACCCAGAGCTTCGACGCGAGCGAGCCGCAAGGGCTGCCGACCGACCTCGAGCGCGGCACCCGCCCAGCGCCGGACTTCGCGCTCGTCGACCAGCGCGGCGACGCGGTGAGCCTCGCCGCGCTGCGTGGCAAGACCGTGATCCTGACGTTTGCTTTCGCGCACTGCGCGACGGTCTGCCCCGGTCTCGTGGCGCAGGTGAAGCGCGCCCTCGCGCAGACCGACCGCGACACGACGCGCGCCGTCTTGATCACTCTCGACCCATGGCGCGACACGCCGTCGGCGTTGCCCACGCTCGCTCAGCGCTGGGCCCTCCCCGACGAGGCGTTGCTCTTGTCGGGCCCGGTCGCCGAGGTGGTGCGCACGCTCGACGCCTACGCCGTGCCTTACAAGCGCGACGAGGCGACCGGTGACGTGCAGCACCCAGCCTTGGTCTGCGTCCTCGACGCCGAGGGTCGCATCGCCTTCGTCTTCAACAACCCGCCGGTGGATTGGCTGGTGAGCGCGGTCGCGAGGCTCGATGGACACCGAAGTTGAACGACTCCCGCGGGACGCGCCGCCGGTCAGCGTGACGCCGTCGGGGGCGCCGCCGAGCGCGCGTCCGCTAGAGCATACATTCACGCTCCTCGACCGCCTGTTCGAGCGCATCTACTCGGCGCGCTACAATCCGCTCCAGCAGAGCGGCCCGCTCGCGGTGGCGTTGCTCCTCGTGGCCACGGCCACCGGCCTGTGGCTCCTCTTGTTCTACCGCGTCGGCTCCCCATTCGACTCGGTCGCCGGCATCGCCGCCAGCCCCTGGCTCGCCGGCTGGGCCCGCTCGCTCCACCGCTATGCGTCCGACGGCGCGGTCGTGGCCGTGGTCCTGCACCTCGCCCGGATGGCGGCTGAGGGGCGCGCCCATGGACCGCGTGTCCTCGCGTGGGTCACCGGCGTCGTGCTCCTCGTGCTCTTGCTCGTGTCGGGTTGGACCGGCTTCGTCCTCGTCTGGGACGATCAAGGCCGGGCGCTCGCTTTAGCGGGCGCGCGTCTTCTGGGCGGCTTGCCGCTCCTGCGCGACGTCCTCTCGGCGCCGTTCCTCACGCCGGTCGCCATGCCCGCGTCGTTCTTCTTCATGAACCTGTTCTTGCACGTGGCGGTGCCGCTGGGACTGCTGCTCGGCCTCTGGCTGCACACCCTGCGTCTTGCGCGCGTGCGCTGGCTGCCCACCAGAGGGCTCATGATCGCGGCGGTGGTGTTGCTCACGGTGCTCGCGGTCGCCGCGCCACCGATCTTGGGGCTCGCCGCCGACGGCGCATCGCTCGCGCCGCCCAAGGCCCTCGACCTCTTTTACGTCGGCTGGGTGCTCGGCTTGGCGGAGCTGCCGGGCGCCGTGGGGCTCGCCGGCGCCGTGCTCCTCACGGGCGTCCTCTTCCTTGCGCCCTGGTACTGGCGCCCGTCGCGCACGCGCGCGCCGCTCCCGTCGACGACCGACCCGAACCGCTGCGAGGGATGCACGCAGTGCGAGCAGGACTGCCCGTTCGGGGCGATCAGCATGGTGCCCGGACCTCGCGACGGCGTCGTCGCCTTGGTGAACGCCGACCTGTGCACGAGCTGCGGCTTGTGCGCGGGCTCGTGCGAGCAGCTGCTCATCGGGCCGCCCGACCGCAAGCCGCAGACCCAGCTACGCCTCGCGCGCCAGCTGCGCAGCGCGGGCCCCAAGGCGGCGGTCGTCGTCGTGCACTGCCACAACGCGCACCATGATCTCGAGCCGCTGCGGGCGCGCGCGCCGGTCGTCCCCTACGCCGTCGCGTGCACCGGCTCGCTGCACCCGTCCGCGATCGAAAACCTCCTGCATCACTTCGCCGGCGTGTACGTCGCGAGCTGTCCGCCAGCGTCCTGCCGCATGCGTGACGGCGCCCGCCTGACACACGCGCGGCTCGGCGGCCAGCGCCCCTCGCGCCTCGACCCCACCGCGGGGCGCGTACAGGTCACGAGCGCCGGCCCTGGTGAGGGGAAGATCTTGCTCGCGGGGTTCTCCGAGCTGCTCGGTCGTTTGGATATCGCGAAAGCGGACATCGGCGCCGAGCGGCAGCCCGAGGCTCACGACCTCGGCGCGAGGCGTCGCTCCTTGCCACGCATCGCGCTCGCGGTGTGCGTCACGCTGGTGCTCGCGGCCGGCCTCGCCGTGGCCAGCTCGCTTCCCCCGCCGGTCACGCGGGAGCCTGGCTCCGCCCTGCGCCTCATCTGGCGCGTCGCCACCCAGAACGTCGAGGAGTGTCGTGACCGCGGCCCCGAGGAGCTCGCCAAGCTCCCGGTGCACATGCGGGTCGCGCGCGAGTGCACGAAGACGCCCATCACCTACGCGCTCACCGTCGACGTCGACGGACGTCGCGCCGTCACCCAGACCGTCGCGCCCCGCGGTCAACGCGGTGACGGCATCGTCCTCATCAATCAGGAGCTGCGCGTCGCCCCAGGCACGCACCGGGTGACGGCTCGGTACGCTCCCGCGGACGGGCACGACGCGCTCGTGCTCGCCTACGACGGCGACGTGCGCTTCGAGGCCGGGCACGCGCGGGTCATCGGCTACCAAGCCGCGCAGCGCGCCCTCGTCCTCCACCCGGCTCACGAATGACGTTCTCTAGGAGAGAAATCCCCCATGCATCTCACTTGGCTATCCTTGACCCTCCTCGCCGCACCGGCACACCCCGATTGGAGCGCGGCCCAGCCGGCCGGCGATCCCATCAAGGCGGAGCTCACTCAAGCTCCACGCGTGCCGCCGCCGACCAACCGCAAGCAGCCCGCCAAGATCATCATGGACCTCGAAGTCCGTGAGATGACGAGCCCGATCGCCGAGGGCGTCAGCTACACCTTCTGGACGTTCGGCGGTCAGGTCCCCGGCAAGTTCATGCGCGTGCGAGTCGGCGACACCGTCGAGTTCCACTTGCAGAACCACCCCGAAAACAAGATGCCGCACAACATCGACCTGCACGCGGTCACGGGGCCGGGCGGCGGCGCCACGAGCTCCTTCACCGCGCCCGGTCACGCCTCGCAGTTCACCTTCAAGGCGCTCAACGAGGGCTTGTACGTCTACCACTGCGCCACCGCGCCGGTCGGCATGCACGTCGCGAACGGCATGTACGGCCTCATCTACGTGGAGCCCGCCGAGGGCCTGCCACCCGTCGACCGCGAGTATTACGTGATGCAGGGCGACTTCTACACCGTCGGCAAGTACCGCCAGAAAGGGGTGCAACCCTTCGACATGCAGAAGGCCATCGAGGAGAACGCGACCTACGTCTTGTTCAACGGCGCCGAGGGCGCGTTGGTCGGTGACAAGGCCCTCACCGCCAACGTCGGCGAGACGGTGCGCATCTTCGTCGGCAATGGCGGACCGAACCTGGTGTCGAGCTTCCACGTCATCGGCGAGATCTTCGACCGCGTCTACACCGAGGGAGGCTCGCGCGTGCAGGAGAACGTGCAGACCACCATGGTGCCGGCCGGCGGCTCCGCCATCGTGGAGTTCAAGGTCGACGTTCCCGGGACTTATATCCTGGTCGACCACTCGCTGTTCCGCGCCTTCAACAAGGGCGCCATCGGCATGCTCAAGGTCGAGGGCGTGGAGCGCAAGGACGTGTACTCCGGCAAGGAGGTGGACGCCGTCTACCTCGCCGACATGGCGCCGGCCGCGGCGGGCAAGACCGGCGTCGTCGCCCGCGCCGTCGAGAGCGCCCGCACCGGCAAGCTCACCAAGCAGCAGCAGATCGCCGCCGGCGAGAAGCTCTACGCGGGCACCTGCTCGACCTGCCATCAGATGAACGGCCAAGGGATCCCGCGCGTGTTCCCTCCCCTCGCGAAGTCCGACTACCTGGCCGCCGACAAGCGCCGCGCCATCGCCGTCGTCCTCAACGGCCTCAGCGGGCCGGTGACCGTGAACGGCAACGAGTTCAACTCGGTGATGCCGCCGATGCGCCACCTGCCGGACGACGACCTCGCCAACATCCTCACCTACGTGCGCAACGCCTGGGGAAACTCCAGCGACGCAGTCGCCGCGAGCGACGTGACCTCTGTGCGCAATAACACACCGTCTCCGGCCGGCGCGGGACACTGACGGTCAAGACGCCATGGGGATCGCCACGTCATGCTTGCTCGTCGCGCTGACCGGCGCGCCGCCTCCCGCGGGGATGGCGCGCGTCGGTCCGGGCGTGCTCGAGTCGACCGTCGAGATCGCTCCGGGACGCACGGCCATCGACGTGGCGGCCTTCTGGCTGGACGTCGTGCCGGTCACGAACGCCGAGTTCCTCGCCTTCGTTGCCGGCGCGCCCGAGTGGAGGCGAGACCGGGTCGCGCGGGTGTTCGCGACGCCGCAGTACCTGACGCACTGGCGCGGGCCGCTCGAGCTCGCCGACGCAGCGCAGGCGAGCGAGCCGGTGACGAACGTCAGCTGGTTCGCCGCGCAAGCCTACTGCGAGGCGCGGGGCGGACGCTTGCCCAGCGAGAGGGAGTGGGAGCTCGCGGCGGCGGCGAGCGCCACGCAGCAGGACGCGCGCCGCGACCCGGCGTTCAGGCAAGTCATCCTCTCCTGGTACGCGCGCTCCGCGGCGACGCGCATAGGCGCCGTCGGCCGGGGCCCCGCCAACCTCTGGGGTATCCGCGATCTGCACGGGCTCATCTGGGAGTGGGTCCTCGACTTCAACGGCACGCTGCTCGCGGAGGACGGCCGTGACCGTGGTGATCCCGACTCCAGCCGCTTTTGCGGAGCAGCGGCGCTCTACGCGAGCGACGCGGAGGACTACGGCGCCATCATGCGCTACGCGATGCGCAGCTCGCTCGAGGGAAACTACACCACGTCGCGCCTGGGGTTCCGCTGCGCGCGCGACGCCGGAGGATCATGATGCGTTCCATGACACGCGTGCCACGGCCGCGACACCCTGCCCTGACGGCGGCCGGCCCGGATCGCCGCGCCGCGCTCGCGGCGCTCATCGCGAGCTGCGCCTTCGCGTGCGGCACGACATCCGCTTCAACGGACCACGCATGCCACCACCATGGTGGCGGGCACGAGCTGGCGCCAGACGCGCCCTCCGAGTCGGTGTATCGCCTGGAGATGAAGCTCGTCGACCAGGGCGGCCGCGACGTGACGCTCGACGCGCATCGCGGCGGTCCCGTGGTCATGGCGATGTTCTACGCGAGCTGCACGAGCGCCTGTCCGCTCCTCATCGCCCAGCTCAAGGCCGCCGACGCCCAGCTGACACCGGAGGAGCGCGCGCGGACGCGCTTCGTCTTGGTCAGCCTGGACCCGGAGCGCGACACCCCGCAGGCGCTGTCGGAGCTCGCGCGGCGCCACGCGCTCGACCTCGAGCGTTGGAGCCTCGAGCGCGCCGGTGAGGCGGACGTACGCCGGCTCGCCGCGGTGCTCGGGGTCAAGTACCGGAAGCTGCCGAACGGCGACTACAACCACTCGTCCGTCATCACCGTCCTCGACCGCGAGGGTGTCGCCCGCGCCCGCCAAGAGGGCCCACGCCAGCCAGCGGAGCCCATCGTGCAAGCGGTTCGGGCGGTCCTCGGCCAAGACGAGCAGCCCAAGTGAAGCGCGTCCGTCATCGGCGTCGGAGATCCCTTCGCCCCAGCCGATGCGCAGCCGGCGGCTACTTACCGCGGGGATAAAAGCGCCGGATGGCTTCGCGCACGTGCGTGATGGTCGTGAGGTGCGGATCGATCGGCAGGCCCAAGCGAAACTGCAGGTTGTCGAACGCCGTGAGGTTCGTGGGGTCCGCCATGGCGAGCTGGAGGCGGCGGCTGGCACCCCGCTGCTCGATGGCGATGGGCAGCACCATCTCGCGCTCGGCGAGGCTCCGCTCGATGGTGGCGAGCACGTCGCTATCGACGGCGCGGATGCGCGACAGATCGATGGCCGGCAGGCGGAGCTTGCGCGACAGCGCGTCGAGGATCTGCTCCTCGCTCGCGAGCTCGAGCATGATGAGGGTCTCGCCGAGCTTGTACTTGCCGGGGTGGCGCTGCTGGTAATCGAGCGCGGTTTGCAGAGTGCGTCGGGTGAGCACACCGGCTTCGAGCAACAAGTCCCCGAGCTTCACTGTCGGCGCCATGGCTTTCGCGGTCAGCATACTCCGATGCCGAGAGGATTGCGACAGGGCCTCACGCCTTGTAAGGCGTTCGCCAATGCGCTTCCTCATCGGCCTCGCGAGCTACCTGTTGTTCCTGGTCGCCTGGCCGTTCCTCATCTTCCATCCCAAGCTGCGCGCCGGTTACCGCGAGCGCTTCGGCTTTGGTCCGCGCTTGCCACGCGGTCCGGGCCCGCGCATCTGGGCGCACGGAGCATCCGCTGGCGACGTGCTGGCGCTGGTGCCCACGCTCAAGGCGCTGAAGGCAGCGCGGCCCGATGTCGAGATCGTGCTGTCGACCATCACCAACAGCGGCCGGGCGATGGCGGAGCGGCAAGCCGACCTGGTCAGCCTCGTCACCTACCTACCCTACGACATGCCCTTCGCGGTGCGCGGCGCATTGAAGCGGCTCGCCCCCGACGTCCTCGTGCTCGAATACACGGAGATCTGGCCGCAGCTCATCTTGAATGCCCACGACCGCGGCGTGAAGCTAGTGCTGCACAACGGCCGCTTCTCCGAGGCGCGCATCAACTCCTACCGCCGCCTGTTCGCTTTCACGGGCAACCTGCTCCGCCGCTTCACGCTGCTCTTGATGCGCGACGACCAACAGGCGGAGAACGCGCGCCGCCTGGGTGTCGACGAGCACCTCATGCAGACGACCGGCAACACCAAGTTCGACAACGTCATGCCCGAGCCGCCCGCCGAGAAAGTCGCCGAGCTCAAGTCCGCCATCGCGGCCCCCGACGGCGCGCCGATCTGGGTCGCCGGCAGCACGCACGAAGACGAAGAGGAGATCTTGATCGGCGTGTTCTCGCGCCTGCGCGCCACCGTCCCCGACCTGCGCATGGTCATCGCCCCGCGCTACCTCGAGCGCGCCGACCGCGTCGTGGCCATCGCCAAGAGCGCGGGGTTCAAGGTGAAGCGCCGCTCGCAGGAAGGCAGCGGCTGCGACGTCGTGGTGCTCGACACCATCGGCGAGCTCGCCTCCTGCTACGCCTTGGCGACCCTCGTGTTCGTCGGCGGCTCCTTCGTCCGCCGTGGCGGACAGAACATCCTCGAGCCAGCGGCGGCGGGAAAGCCGACCCTCTTCGGCCCGTTCATGCACAACTTCGCGGACAGCGTGCAGGTCCTCCTGGGGCGCGGCGGCATCCAGGTGGCGAGCCCCGATCAGCTCGAGCGCGTCCTCAAGGATCTACTCGAGCGTGAGTCGCACCGCCGCGAGCTGGGCGAGCTCGCGCGCGCGCAGGCGCTCTCATCGCGTGGCGCAGCGCAGCGAAATGCCGAGGAAATCTCCGGGATCTTGTAGGCGAGTGCCAGTGGTTCAGCTCACGCGGCCACCCACCATGGCTCGAGCCGCGGTACTATCGCTCCGTGGCAATCGATCCAAACCAACACAAGCTTCTAGCTCACACCACGGCCGGCCAAACCGAAGCGGGGTGGCGCGGCACTTACGGTAGCCGCACCAGCGCCGAGGTGTCTCGCGCATACATCGCGCAAGCGAACGCCCTCGGTATCCAAGGCACCACGCTCGAGCAGATCCGCTCCAACGCACTCGCCCGTTTCCCCGCGAGTGAGCGCCCATCCTTCGAGAATCGACCGCTATCCGAGCTGCTTGGGACACTGCAGTTTCGCCGCAACGCGGCTGCAAGCGCACCGCGCTCCGACCGTGATCGCGTCGCTGACGGCGGCTCGACGAGGCGCGCGCCCGCGGAGCCTACACCGCCAGGCAGCCGCCCCTCGCCATCACGAGCTACTCCGCGCACCACGACTCCGCGGCTCGCGCGCCTCGATCCCGCCGCTCGCGCCCGCTCGATTCTCACGACGTGGGACAGCCTCGCGGGGAACGCAACCGCCCGCGCACGCTTCGCCTCCCGCCTGCTCCGCGAGCTCAGCCCCGCGCAGATCGCCGAGCTCCCCCATCGCAATGACCTCGCGAGCGCCATCGAAGAAGCGCAAGCCCGGCGCCGCGCCTAGCCCCCACGCCTCTCACTTGAGCAGCTCGTTGCGCATCGAAGCCGCGCAAAAGTCGTTCACGTACGCGAGCAGCCGCCGCCGAAGATACCCTTGAGCGCCTTGAGCACTCGTCTCGTCATTGTCGCCTCGCCGTACCGGAGGGGGCGGTGCGGCTTACGTGGAAGGCATGGATCGTGGGAGCCAA
>JBDHVB010000169.1:0-12125 GCA_039809465.1 Myxococcota bacterium | reverse complement strand
TGGCCGTTGAGCTCGATGCCGAGCTCGAGCTGGAACCAGCTGGGGCCGTCAGCGTCCGCGGTAGCGTACCATGGGGCGTCCTCGCCCACCGTGTGGCAGAGGTAGCGCTCATCGACGTCGACGGTCCAGCCGAGCTGCTTCAGGCGCGGGATGACGAGCGCGCTGAAGCTGCAAAGAGCGTCGATGTCGCCTTCCAGGTCGACGATGTAATCGGCGTTGCCGGAGAGACGCGCGTAGTCTTCGAGCTCGTCGATGGGGACGAGGCCAAAACCTTCGAGCAGCCGGCGGGCGCGGTCTTCGGTCGCGGCGTCGGCTCCTGGCAGCTTGAGCGTGGCCATGGCGACCACACGCTCCTCGCCGTCACTGGCCATGACGCGCTCGGTGCTCAATCTGAGGAAGGGAGCTGCTTCAGCGACAGCCGTTTGCTGCGCGTGAGCCCGCGTTGAAGTCTGCGTGTTCACAGAACAATCGTGAGTACAAAACTCGGGATCGCGAGAGAAGCCTTGACCTGCGAAAATCTGACAGCCACGTACGCGCCATGAAGAAGGTGCTTGTGCTCATCGCGTTGTTCTGCGGGGTGGGCTGCGGTTCGCGGAACGTCGATCATCAGCCGAGAGCGCTGGTGCACTATATCGGACGCCATGACACGCGTGATCCGGCGCGCGTCCGCGCGGATTGGTCGGCGACCTCGGTGTTCGCGACCTTCGATGGCACGGGCGTCACGGCGCGCGTCGACGGCGCGGACAACTACTTCGAGGTGTTCATCGACGGTGAGCGCACGGCGACGTTACACTTCACGCCGGGGAGCGGCACCGACACGTCGAAGACGCTGACGCTCGCGAGCGGGCTCACGCGTGGACGGCACACGGTGCAGCTGGTGCGGCGCACCGAGGCCTTCAACAACCCGACCGAGTTCTTGGGCTTCACGATCACGGACGGGGCGCTGGTCGAAACGACGTACCCATTCGCGCGACGCATGGAAGTGATCGGTGACTCGATCACCTGCGGCTATGGCATCGAGGGCGCGAGCGCCACGTGTTCGTTCTCGGCGCAGACGGAGAACGCCGCGAGCACCTATGCCGCGCGGACGGCGCGTCACTTCGACGCCGCGCTCTCGGTGGTCGCGTACTCGGGCAAGGGCATGTACCGCGACCTCGACTTCGACATGCGCGCGACGATGCCCATGTTGTACGAGCGCGCGCTCTTCAACGATGCCGAGCTCGATTGGGTGTACGCGAGCTACGTGCCGGATGTCGTCGTCATCAACCTCGGCACCAACGACTTCGGTAATGGCGATCCCGGGGAAGCGTTCACCGAGACGTATCTTACGTTCATCGCGCGCATCGAGGCGCTCTACCCTGGCGTCGAGATCTTCTGCCTCGCCGGTGGCATGTCGAATGGCGGCATGTTGACGCGCGTCCAGGCAGCCGTGAGCGCACGCCACGCCGCGGGCGACATGCGTGTGCACTACGTGGAGCTCCCGCCGCTCACCGAGGATGAGCTCGGTTGCGACTATCATCCCAACAACGCCGCCAACGCGAAGATGGCAGACATCTTGATTGCGGCGATCAGCGACGCGGTCGGCTGGTAAGTGAGCGCCTTCCTCTTGCTCACGCTCTGCATGGGCGCGGGCATCGTCATCGGCCGCTCGGGTAAGGCGCCGCCGGGCCTCGTCCCTGGCACCAGCTGGTTTGCGCTCAACATCGCCTTGCCGGCGCTAGCGATGCACCTCGGCGCCCGCCTGCGTGTCGAGGCGAGCCTGGCGTATCTGGTGGCGTCGCAGTGGATCATTTTCATCGGCGCGTGGTTACTGGTCGCCGCCGCTGGGCGCGTGTTGAAGTGGTCGCCATTGCGGACAGGCGCGCTGATCATCGTGGCGGGCCTCGGCAACACGGCGTTCATGGGCTATCCGCTCATCGAGGCGCTGCGCGGGGCCGAGGCGTTGCAGTACGCGGTCGTCGTCGATCAGGCGGGCAGCTTCGTGGTCTTCGCGACGCTCGGGCTCGTGGTCGTTGCGCTCTATACGGGGCGCAAGCTCGACGCCGCCGTGCTCGCGAAGCGCGCCCTCACCTTCCCGGGCTTCATCGGCTTCTTCGCCGGGCTCGTCATCGGCCAGCTCGGTGGCATCTGGCCGCCGCTCGACATGGCGCTCGAGCGTGTCGGCATGACCCTCACGCCGCTTGCGGTGTTCGCGGTGGGCGTGCAGCTGCAGCTCACGGCGATTCGCGGGGAGTGGGCGGCGCTGTTTCTCACGTTGGGCTGGAAAATCGCCGTGGCGCCGCTCGTGGTGCTCGGCTTGGGATGGCTCTTCGACGTGACGCCTGCGGTGCTCGACATCGCGGTGTTGCAGAGCGCGATGGCGCCGATGATCTCGTCGGTGCTGCTCGCCGAGCAAGAAGGGTTGGAGGGCCGGCTCCCGACCGCCATTCTCGGGGTCGGCATGATCGTCTCGCTCGCGACGGTACCACTTGCCGCCGCGTTGCTACGCACCCTTCTTGGGTGATGGAGTGTTGGTGATGAATGTCGTCATTACAGGTGCGAATCGTGGTGTGGGTCTCGCGCTCGCGAAGTACTGGCTCGAACGCGGCGCTGAGGTCATCGCGACCGCGCGCAAGGTGAGTGAGGCGAAGGAGCTCGCCGCGCTCGCTGGCAAGGGTAAGCTCCGCGTGCTGCCGCTCGATGTCGCGAGCGATGCGTCGGTGCAGGCGTTCGCGGCGGAGCTGGGCGATACGGCCGTCGACCTGCTCATCAACAATGCGGGCATCTCGGGCGGCTGGGACAAGCTCGAGAACCTGTCGGTCGACAACGTGCGGGACGTCTTCAACACCAACGCCCTCGGCATGCTGCGCGTGACCCTCGCCTTGCTGCCACGTGTGCCGAAGCGGACAGGCAAGCTCGTGCACATCACCTCGCAGATGGGCTCCATCGACGACAACACGAGCGGCGGCTCATACGCCTACCGCATGTCGAAAGTGGCGGTGAATATGGCGTCGAAGAGCTTGGCGGTGGACCTCGCCGGCCGCGGCATCATCTCGGTGGTCGTGCATCCTGGTTGGGTGCAGACCGACATGGGCGGCAAGAGCGCGCCGACCACGGCGGATGAGTCCGCGGCCAATATCGGCAAGCTCATCGACCGCCTGACCATGGAAGACAGCGGCAAGTTCTTCCACGCGAAGGGGCAAGAGCTGCCCTGGTGATGAGCCGCGGAAGCCTCCGTGGTGGCCGCCACCCGAGGCGCTGTGAGAATTCTTCTGCTCCACATGCCGCGACAGACGAATGGTGACGGGTGGATGGGGCGTACCCCGTGGGTCGTCGAACGGTTCGTGCGCGAGCGCGAGCTTTGGGGGGTCGGGGAACACGGCATGGCGCTACATTCGGCGTTTCTGGCTGCGAGCGCGCCGGTGTAGGCTCGATTTGCATTGCCGCTATAGCGGAATCGTCATCCCTAGCACTAGGCCGCCGCCGATTTGTTTTTGGCCTGGGTGGATGAGGTAGTTGAAGCCGAGGTCGACCTCGCGGTGCTTGCCGAGGGCGAGGCCGGCGCCGACGGCGACGTGACCGAAGACGCCGCTCGAGTCGATGTCTTCCTTGTCGGTGACGAGTGTTTTGATTTTGCCGAACGAGATGCCACCGCCGCCTTCGACATAAGGCCCGATGTAGGGCAGCGGCGCCATGAGGCGGGCCTTGGCGCCCGCGAAGCCGATCTTATTCGAAACGTCGCAGGGGGCTTGGTCGGCGCCGCAGGAGTTGCGCTCGGGCCAGGTGAGGAGCGTGCCGGCGTAAGCGCGCGGCGAGAACCACTCGCGGATCTGCCAGAGATACTCGGCGTGTAGCCAGACACCCCCAGAGGTTGCGTCAGGCTTATGGTTGTACGCCGAGAACCCATAGCCGGCTTGCACGACGATCGCATTCGGAATGCCGCCGGCCGAGGTCGCATCGTCGGCCGCCACAACCTGAAGCGCGAGCAACAGGACCGTGCTTGCAATCATCGAATGATCTCGAGACCCATTCAGCGAAGCAGGGCGCGCCTCGACGTCGTGGGCCTATCCACGACTGTACCGCCATGTCGGGATGAATGCTCGCGGAATCGGTCACTTAGCGTAGCAAGTGGCTGCCAAGGTCACGACCGCGGGGACCAGAGTGGGAGGCAGCTTCCCAGGTGGGGCGAGACCCACGGCCTGCATCTCGGCGTAGACGCGGTCGCGATACTCGAGCGTGTGCAGCGGGTCGCAGGCGTGGGTGGTGTCGCGGTCGAACGAGCGGTCCATGGCGAAGAGCGTCGCGGCTTCGCCAGCGTCGAGGAGCGCGGCGGGCTTGCCGAGGAGCTGCTCGGCGGCTTGGTCGAGGCCCACGATGCCGGCGCGGAAGACCATGCGCTCGCCGTACATGGCGGCCATAGTGTCGATGTCCCAGTGCTCGAGCACCGCCTGTGTCAGCAAGAGCTCACGCAGCAGGTCCGCTGCTTCGAAGGTGTACGTGAGGTTCTGGGAGGAGCTCAAAGCGTAGGCTGCCGTCGAGCCGAGCCTCAGGCCAGGAAAGCGGGCGTCGCGCGACGAAGCGCTGAGGACGATCTTGAGCAGACCAACCCGCGAAGGAACGGGCGCTGGCTGCCGTTGTTCGTAGTGCGCCCAGAGGACGTCCGTAAAAGCGGAGCTATAGAGCGACGCGCGCGGCCGATAGCCCTCATCGAGGGGCCGCGTGACCTCGACGCGAATACGCGCGACGTACACCACGGCGGTGACGACCGCGGCCGCGATGGCGAAGGCAACGACGAGCAAGATGGTGCGCAACACTTGCCCAGAACCATAACGTAGACTTTGCCCAAGACCATAACGCAGAGAGGCCCGACGATCGATGCGCGTCGATCGCCGGGCCTCTGACGGTGTGAACCGCCTGATGTTTCCTAACGACAGCTACTGCGATGTCGCCATGCGTTAGTGGACTGCGTACCGAGCTAGGCCGTGGCGGTGCCGTTGGCCTTGGTCTTGTTGCGCTTCATGTCGTCACCGGAGGACTTGGACTCCTTCTCGCTGCCCTTGGCGATGGGCTCGCCGGGCGTTTTAGCGGACGGTGCGCCGGTGGGCACCATGCCGAAGTGCAGGCGCACGCGCTCTTCGATGTCGTTGGAGATGGCCTCGTTGGCCTTCAGGAAGTCGCGCGACTGATCGCGGCCCTGGCCCAAGCGCTCGCCACGGTAGCTGTACCAGGCACCCGACTTGTCGATGATGCCGAGGTCGGTGGCGAGGTCGAGCAAATCGCCCGCCTTGCTGATGCCCTCGCCGTAGAGCACGTCGAACTCGTGCTCACGGAACGGCGGCGCCAGCTTGTTCTTCACGATCTTCACGCGGGTACGGTTGCCGATGACCTTCTCACCGTCCTTGATGGCGCCGATGCGGCGGATGTCGACGCGGACGCTCGAGTAGAACTTGAGCGCGTTGCCGCCGGTGGTGGTCTCGGGGTTACCGAACATGACGCCGATCTTCATGCGGATCTGGTTGATGAAGATGACGCAGGTGCGGCTCTTCGAGATGACACCGGTGAGCTTGCGCAGCGCTTGGCTCATGAGGCGGGCCTGGAGGCCGACGTGCGCGTCGCCCATCTCGCCTTCGATTTCGGCGCGTGGCACGAGGGCTGCGACCGAGTCGATGACGAGGACGTCGATGGCGTTCGAGCGGACGAGCATCTCGGCGATCTCGAGCGCCTGCTCGCCGGTGTCGGGCTGGGAGATGAGCAGGTCGTCGGTGCGGACACCGAGCTTGCGGGCGTAGCTGACGTCGAGGGCGTGCTCGGCGTCGACGAAGGCCGCGATGCCGCCGCGCTTTTGCGCCTCGGACACGACGTGGAGAGCGAGCGTCGTCTTACCGCTCGACTCAGGGCCGTAGATTTCGATGATGCGGCCACGGGCGAGGCCACCGACGCCCAGCGCCACGTCGATGCCAATGGAGCCGGTGGGGATGGTGGCGATGTCTTGAACGAGAGCCTCGCCCTCGCCCAGGCGCATGATGGAGCCCTTGCCGAACTGCTTTTCGATGGAGCCGACGGCGAGCTCGATGGCCTTCTCGCGGTCGAATGAAGAGTTGTTGGGTTGATTTGCCATGGTGTCTAGGACCCTTTCGGAGGTTTCGCCGCGGGAGCGATGACGTTGACTGAACATACTGAACAAATGTGCTGGTGTCGATCTATGCCTGATGGGTCTGACAAGAAATTCCCCAGGGCGCGTACGCGGCGCTATCGTAGTGGCGATGGCATCAGAGAATCGGGGCCTTGCGCGCTTGGGAGCGCCCGATCGCGAGACCTGGCTCACCACGTTGGGTGGGGTGTTCACCCGTGTCGTGCTCTTCGCCATTGAAGGCACGAGCGCCAAAGTCACGGGTGTTCGGGGCCTCTCTGACCTCTTAATAGGCACGACGACTTCGCTCACCGAGCAGACGCCCCTGCGCTGGGCGATCGAAGCGGCATCCCCGATCGTCGGCGCGGGCCGCAGCCCATCGGGCGAGCTGATGGCGCGCATGCTCAAGCTCGCGGCGCCCCGCGCGTTCGCGGTGGTGCCCCTGGTCTACGGCAAGAAGCTCGCGGGGCTCGCGTACGGCGACTGCGGTAACCAGGCGCTGCCGCTCGCCAGCGTCTCGGAGGTCTTCGCGGCGTGCGAGAAGCTCCTGAACCCCAAGCACAAGGACAAGTCCGCTTTACCGGACAAGCAGTCGATTCGCTCGACCGCGCGCCGTGACTCGCGTGATCTACGTAAACCGCGGCCGCGCGCCACCCGTGGACACGACGTCCAGGTGCTCATGCTCACCGAGATCATCGAGGAGCAGACACCAGCAAAGCCACCGCCACCGCCGCGCGATACGGTGCTCGATCCGATCGGCATGAAGCCTTCGCGCGAGGCCGAGACACGGGTGCTCGCATCGCCACCTCGTGAGCGAGGCTTCCGCCGCGGCAGGCGTCGCCCCACGAAGCCAATCACCCGCGAGCTTTTCAACCTCCAGGAGGCCCTCTCCGAACGGCCGACACGCGACGTCGCGCCGCGGCGCGCAGCCTCACGCCCTCCCAACACGCCCGAGGAGCCGCGCAGGCCCGCTCAGCCGCGCGCCGCGGACACGCCACCACAACAGCCGCGCCACCAGCCACCGTCGCTGCTCGCCAAGACGCCACCGACCGCCGAGCCGCGTGGCACCGCCACCGAGCCGTATCTCAATCCCTTTCCCGCCGCCGACCGCGCAGCCGCGAGCGCTGACCTACATGACGCGAGCGTCATCGAAGCCGTCCCGGGCGCGCGCTCCGGCCCCAATCCTTGGCTCGTCTTCGCGGTCACGCTCGCCGTGTGCTTGGCGGGCATCGCGGTGTTGGCGCCACCGACTAGCCACGGCGTGGAGGAGCGGGTCGTCACCATCCCGAGTGGGGCCTCGGCGTCGGCCATCGGCGCCGCTTTGGCGGACGCGGAGCTGGTGCGCAGCGCGACGGCGTTCACGGTGCTCGGCGGGCTGACGCGCACGCGCGGGCTGCGGGCCGGCAGCTATCGGGTCACCACGGGCTCGTGGCCGTGGACGGTCGCGGCGCAACTCCGCGCAGGCCAGGAGACGCTGCTCCACGTGGTCATCCCCGAGGGCGCGAGCCTCACCGAGATCGGCAAGCGCATGGCCGCGTCCGGCATCGCGGACGAAGCGGCGTTCACCGAGGCGGTCGACGCGCCGCAACTCCTCTCCAAGTACGGCATCGTGGCACTGGACGCGCAGGGGTGGCTTGCTCCCGGCTCGTACGCCATGGCGCGCGGCATAGGCGCGGTGGACGCGATGGGCGTGATGATCGAGCGCTTCAAGGCGCAGCTCGCGACCTTGCCCGAGACCGCCGGCCTGTCCGCTGAAGCGTTGAATCAGGTCTTGGTGCTGGGCTCGCTCGTCGAAAAAGAAGCAAAGGACAAGACCGAGGCGCGGCGCATCGCGGGCCTCTTCCACAACCGCCTGAAGCTCGGCATGCGCCTCGAGTCGCGCGCCTCGGTGCTCTACATCCTGGGGGAAGAGAAGAGAGAGCTGACCCTCGCCGACGTGCGTCAACCGTCGCCCTACAACACCTACTTGAACGCGGGCCTACCGCCAGGCCCGATCGCGACGCCGAGTCTCGACGCCTTGCGCGCGGCGCTGCATCCGGAAGAGCACGGCTACTTCTACATGGCCGACCGCAATGACGGAGCAGGCGCCCATGTCTTCAGCGTCACCTACGAAGAGCACCTGAAGGCGCAGCGCGAGAACCGCTAAAGCGGCCGCCATCCAGGCGAGGCGGAGCTATTCGATGAAGAGCAGCGCCCGTGTGGTGCGCAGGCTCAACCAACACGCCCCCGTGCCCATCAACACGGCCCATGGAGCCCCGACCTGCGAGGCCGCCATCGCCGCGACCAGCAGGCACGACGCGATGACCGTGAGCGGGCGGAAGGCGTGCCGGTAGAGATCGACGCGGCGCTGCATCTCGACCGGATCGACGCCCTCGCGGCGCGCCAGGTAATTGAGCTCTTCGAAGTATGCGAGGTCCGCCAAGATCTCCTTGGGGTCACGGCCGAGGTCACGCTCACGCGGCAGATACTCGGACTTCGCGCCATTCCAGCCGAGCACCAGCGAGCGGCGGAGCAGGCGGCGATACCTGCGCACCAGGAAGAGACGGCGGTCGTCTTCCACGTCGCGCAGCACGTGCTTGGTCAGGCTCCAGAGCGATCGCATTTCCTGGCCCTCAAGCAACGACCGTACCCACGGCGTGGCGCCGCGATGCTCACCAGAGGTGCAGGCGGCTTTGCATCTTGCGAAGCCGCCGTCGCATTTCGCCTGGCGTGCGAGCGTGCTGCGCGGCACGAGAACGAGGAAAGCGGCACGTCTCGTGCAGCCCCGCTTGTCGAACAATTTCGCGTGGTGTTTGCTGTGAACTCAATGCGTCGCTCGAGCCCTAAACCCCTCATCATCGCGGCAGTGATCCTGCTGGGGTCGCTCGTCGCCGTGGTCGGCATGACCTGGCGCTGGCTTTTGCGCGACCGCGCCGAATTGCAGCAGCGCTTCTCGCAGGAGCGCTTGGCCCTGCTCGATGACATCGCGCAGCAGATCGAAGAAGACATGCGCGACATCGCCGACGACCTGCGCTTCGTCGGTCAGCTGGTGCTCACCTCGCCCGAGCGTGACGACCGCATGCACGTGCTCCAAGGCCTGCTCGGCGCCGTGAACATGTACCACACGGCCGCCCTCTACGACGCGCGCGGCCAACGCGTGCTCCTCGTCACCGATCCGCTCCGCAACAGCACGGTGCCACGCGAGTACGTGGTGGCCATGGACGACACCGCCCATGACGCCGTGGTGCAAAGCGCCGACATGCACGCATCGGTCGGCCTGCCGAGCGAAGAGAACGGCTGGTTCCGTGTCTTCTCCGTGCCGATCCGCGCGGCGCAGACCGGCGAGACCGCCGGGGCCATCGCGGTGCTCATCGACACACGGCCGCTCTTCGCGAGCCTCAAGTTCGTCGCGAGCGAGC
Source organism: Myxococcota bacterium (assembly GCA_039809465.1). Lineage (GTDB taxonomy): Bacteria > Myxococcota > XYA12-FULL-58-9 > XYA12-FULL-58-9 > JALHOP01 > JALHOP01. The sequence continues at coordinate 2,618 of JBDHVB010000169.1, read as the reverse complement.
CAGGCAGCGCCATCCTGGTGCTCGGGCCGCACGGCAACGCGACGCCGTCGAGCACGCCGTCCGTCGTGTCCGCTTTAGCGACGAATCCTAACGACCGCCCCATCGACGCCGTGACGCGGATGCGCCGTGGCGAGCGCGGCACCATCCCGCTCGGACAATACGAAGCGTCGCGGCTCGGCGCCCACGACACCGAGGTGCTCGCCGCCTTCGTGCCCATCCGCACGCCGACGGGACAGCACTGGTCGATCATGAACCTGTCGTCGATGGCGCGCCTGCGCAGCCACGAGGAGCTGCTCACCTGGCGCTTCGCCTCGGTGGCGAGCGTGTTGATGCTGCTGTGCGGCGCCTTCGCGGTCTACTACGTAGTCGCGTCACGGCGAAACCTGCTCCTGCGCGAGCGCCTGCGCCACGCCGACGAGGTGGCGCAGCTCAACGAGCAGCTCTTGCGCGTCGAGAAGCTGACGACGGTGGGTGTCCTCGCGGCGGGGATCGCCCACGAGATCGGCACGCCCTTGGGCGTCGTCCGTGGCCGCGCCGAGTATCTGCGCGACAAGCTCGAGGCCACGAGCACCGGCCGCCACGACGTCGACGTGATCATCCGGGAGACCGACTACGTGAGCCGCACCATTCGCGAGCTCCTCGACTTCGCGCGCCCGCAGCCCGCCGAGGTGAAGCCGGTCGATCTCACCGAGGTGCTCGACCGCAGCGTCGAGCTCATGCGCTACGAGCTCGAGCACCGGCAGCTGAACGTCACCATCGAGCCCGTCACCGACGTGCCGCAGCTCGCCGCCAACGCGGACCAGCTGCAGCAAGTGATCGTCAACTTGCTCATGAACGCCATGGACGCTTGCCAGCGCGGCGGCCGCATCAGCATCCGCGCCGGCCTGCTCGGCGACAGCCAGGTGACCATCGAGGTGACCGACAACGGCTGCGGTATTCCAGCGGACGACATCCGCCGCGTCTTCGATCCCTTCTTCACCACCAAGAAGCGCGGCCAGGGCACCGGCCTGGGCCTCAGCGTCGTCATGAAGGTGGTGCGCGCGCACGGCGCCGACATCGACATCCGCAGCCGAGTCGGCGACGGCACCACCGCGCGCCTCATCTGGCCGGTGAACCGTAACCCCGTGAGCGTGCTCCGTGCAGGATAACCAGGGGCGCATCCTCGTCGTCGACGATCACGTCGAGATGACCCGGCTCTTGGCCGACCGTTTGGCGGATGCCGGCTACACCGTCGACGTCGCGAGCTCGTACGGCGAGGCGATGGCGCAGCTCAAGGCCAACAAGCCCGACGCCGTGCTCACCGACTTGCGCATGGAAGGTCAGGACGGCTTCGACGTGCTCGAGGCCGTGCACGTCGTGGACCCCGAGCTGCCGGTCCTCATCATGACCGCGTTCGGCGCCATCGAGACCGCTATCGCGGCCATCAAGCGCGGCGCGTATCACTACGTCACCAAGCCCTTCCAGCTCGACGAGGTCTTGGTCTACCTCACGCGCGCCGTCGCCGAGCGCTCGTTGCGCGCCGAGAACCGCACCTTGCGCCGCATCGCCGACCTGCGTGTCGGCCTGGGGGCGATGATCGGCCGCAGCAGCAGCATGGCGGCGCTCTACGATCTCGTGGAGCGCGTGGCGAAGTCCGATTTCCCCACGCTGATCCGCGGCGAGAGCGGCGCGGGCAAGGAGCTCGTGGCGCGCACGCTCCACTATCTCGGACCGCGCCGTGACCGCGCGTTCGTCGCGGTGAACTGCACAGCGCTGCCGGCCGCGCTGCTCGAGAGCGAGCTCTTCGGACACGTGCGCGGCGCCTTCACGGGCGCGAGCGTGCCGCGGCGGGGCTTGTTCGTCGAAGCGGACGGCGGCACCCTCTTCCTCGACGAGATCGGTGACATGCCCAAGGAGCTGCAGGCCAAGCTCCTGCGCGTGCTCGAGGATGGCGAGGTGCGCGCCGTCGGCGCCGATGGCCCGCGCCGTGTCGATGTACGCATCCTCGCGGCGACGCACCAAGATCTCGACGCGCACGTGCAATCGGGAGCCTTCCGCGCCGACTTGTTCTACCGCTTGAACGTCGTCCCCATTCAGGTGCCGCCGCTGCGCGAGCGCCTCGACGACTTCCCCGATCTCATCGCGTTGTTCTTCAAGCGCGTCGCGGGCGAGGGCCGCGTCCGCTCCCTGTCACCGCGCGCCATGGAAGCGATCACCAGCTACCATTGGCCAGGAAACGTCCGCGAGCTCGAAAACCTCATCAAGCGGCTCGCCGTCGTCACCAGCTCGGACGTCATCGAGCTCGAGGACTTGGTGAAGCACGCCCCAGGCATCACCGAAGCACCGCCTCCGTTGCGGCGCACCAAGCTGGTGCCCCTGCGGCAGGTCGAGGACGAGTACATCGCCTGGGTGCTCGACCAGTGCGCCGGCAACAAGACCAAGGCTGCCGAGGTCCTGGGCATCGACGTGTCCACGCTCTACCGCCGTGACCGCAGCAAGTAGCGCGGGTCGCACGCAAACCTTCGCTCGAGCTGCGCGACTCCGCCGTCGCAGGTTGCCATAGCCGCATTGCACATCGCCATGCGCCCATGGATGAACCGGGCATCCATTCATCCATAGGCACGGCATGCAGGTTGCAG
>JBDHVB010000168.1:0-12253 GCA_039809465.1 Myxococcota bacterium | reverse complement strand
TGCCCTCGCGAATGCTCTCGATGGCGCCGCGCGGATTGGCGCGGTCGATGAGCACGGCGCCCCCCGCGGCGAAGGCGGGGCCGAAGAGCGGCACCTTGCGGATCTCCTTCTTGGCGATGAACACTGTCTCGGGCGGCAACATCGCGGGCAGCAGCACCACGTCGAGGAAGCTCTGGTGGTTGCACACGTAAATCGCCGGCCGCGTGATGCGCTCGGCGCTCTGTGTGTGCCAATCGATCGCGAGGGTGCGCATGACGGCGCGGCCCCAGCGCGGACGCACGAAGACCCAGGCTCTCCGGGCACCGAACGGCGACAGCACGAGACACGTGGCGCTCCAGAACCCTGTCAGCCAGGCAGCGACCAGAAAGCGCACCATCGCCAGCAACATGCGGCGGACTCACGCCGGAATTGCGCGACGTTGTCAATCGTCGGCACGGTGCCGCGAAGGGTGGCCGCGGAATTCGTCACGCATCTTGGCCGGTTACTCGCGAAACCGCGATCGCTCCTGCTAGGGTCGTCCGCATGTTGGCCGTCCTCTTCGCATTCTCGACGCTGGCCGCGGCCATCCCGCCGCCGACCAGCCTGACCGTCACGGTCGAAGGCTCCATCGAAGCGACGTTGCAGCGCACCCTGCCCAGCAAGGACGCATCGGAGCTCGCGGCCCAGGTCGCCCGGCTCATGCGCTGGCGCGGCGACTTCATCCGTCACGCGCAGCGCGGCGACGTCATGACCATCCTCTACGAAGAAGGCGAGACCCAGCAGGAGCTCGTGGCGCTCGCTTATCGTGGACACGAGCTCAGGGTCACCGCGTACCGCTACGCCGACGAGAACGGCGTGCAGCGCTTCTATGACGAGAACGGCACCCTCATCGAGCCCGGCATCAAGAACAGCCCGGTCGCGCGCTACACCCAGATCACCGAGCGCGTCGATCCAGGCCGTGGCAACCGCCGTCACGCCGGCATGGACTTCAAGGCGCCCACGGGCTCACCGGTACGCCTCCCCTTCGCGGGGCGCGTCACGCGCGTCAATTGGAATCACGTGAACGGCCGCTGCGTGGAGGTCGCGATCGCCGGCGGCCGCCGCGTGCGCTTCCTGCACCTCGACTCCATCAACAAGAACGTGAAGCCGGGGGCGCAGCTCGCCGTGAACGCGTCGATCGGCACCGTCGGCAACACCGGCCGCTCGAGCGCACCGCACCTGCACTACGAGATCCGCGACGCCAACGACAAGCCGCTCGAGCCGGACAAGATCCACGGCACCTTCGTGGTGAAGCTCGGCAAGGAGCAGCAGCCCGAGTTCGCCAAGGCTCGCGCCCGCGTCGACAAGCGCTTCGCTGAAGCGGACGGCGCCGTGGCCACCTTGAGCGTCACGAAGTCGTCTCGGAAATAGCGGAGCGCGCGGCTTCCACCAGCCGACTCGCCGCGAGCCGCAAGCTCGGGGAGAGCGCTTCGTCGTCGCGCAGCTTGCCGATGGCGCCGAGCGGCAGCGTGACCAGCAACGGCACCGCCGCGTGCACCGCGAGGTGTGGGTTGTGCGCTAAAGCGACACGCACGGAGAGGCGCCTGCTCCACGCCGGCATGTCGATGACGGTCTCGAGCGCCGCGGTCACCGTGGGCCGCTTGCTGCACATGGCGAGCACGTTCGACTCGGTGGTGCGCGGGTTGTTGAGCACGTTGACGACGACGTTGGGGTCGGGGTCGCCCGCCAGGCGGGTGAGCTGATCGCGCGTGGCTCTACGGGCAAGCGCCCTTCTGTCCCCCAAGGTCAGCGACGCGAGCGATCTGTCGACGAGCCCCTGCGTATCGGCGCTGTTCTTCTTCACGCTGGCGATGCGTGCCTCGCGCACCGACCAGAGCCACTGCAACGCCACCACCGCTTCGTGCTCACGCGCGAGATCGGTGAGGAGCGCGCACCTGGACGCGTCGGTGAAGACGTTCTTCGGCACCATCAAGCTGAGCACGAGCTCGCTCGCGGTGGCATCGCCCGCCAGCGCCAGGAGCCCGATGGCCTCGAGGATGCGCACGGCGTCGTCCGCGGAAGCGGTCGCCGCCATCTCCGCGAGCAATGCGACACGCGCCGCCGGCTCGGAGACGGCGCGTAGCTTGCGCATGAATGGCTCGGACGCTGGGCTCAGGCCCTGATTGTACCCCGGGCGCTCAGCTGCTCCGCAATGCTGAGGCGGCCGCGGGTGTCGTCTTCGGCTTGGCGCTCACGCACCTGCCGGCCGGCACCCGAGAAGCGGTCGGTCTCACCGATGGTGCGCATGGCGCGGTCTTCCTGCGGGTTACGGCGCGTCGTGACCGTGTCGCCCGCATCCGTGGGCACGGACTTCTTCTTGGCCGTTGCCGCCACATTGGCGCTCAGGGCCGGGTTGGCATCTGGTTTGTCGGTCGAGGCCGAGGCGGCGCCCCGGGCAAGATTGCCGCGGGCCTTCGAATCGATGGCTGTCATATGGCGGTGCTCCTGGTCCCTATTTCAATGGTGGTTGGGACCACGTAAACCTACGCGATGATTTTCATACGCGTTGGCGCCGTCGCTGGCTTACTTGCTGTCGTATTTGGCGCATTTGGCGCGCATGCCCTGCGCGAGCGCCTGGCACCGGAGATGCTAAGCGTCTACCAGACCGGCGTGCTCTACCACTTGGTGCACGCTTTGGCGGTCTTGGCGGTGGGCATCCTGGCCGAGCGCAATCCCAGCGGTGCCCTGACGACGTCGGGGTGGGCGTTCACCGCGGGGCTCCTCTTGTTCTCGGGCAGCCTGTACGTTTTAGCGCTCAGCGGTGTGCGCGTGCTCGGCGCCGTCACCCCGCTCGGCGGCGTGGCCTTCATCGTCGGCTGGGCGGCGCTCGCCTGGTGGACGCTGCGCTAGCCCGCCCCACGCGCAGCCGCTAAGCGCGGCGATAGGGATCGAGATCGGCCAGCGCCACGGTGGGCTGGTCGCTCTTGGGCTTCGTGGGCTCGATCTCGGGGGTCGCGAGACGCGCCTTGGCCTGCACGCCGCGGCGCCGCTGATCGTCGGCGACACCCGCCACGCGATCATCGCTCATCTGCTGGATGCGCGCGTCATAGGAGATTTGCGCGTCGCTCTTGCCAGTCGACTTGTCAACGCTGGCGAGCATGTTGTCGCGGAGGTCTTTCTTGTCCTCGTTCTTGGGGGCGGCGGCGCTCTCACCATCGGCGATACGGAGATGTGGTCTATCGATAGCGGTCATGGCTTTACCCCTTGATGATGCCGGTGCGTTTCTGAATCTCCGCCTGAATCTCGGCGACGGTCATCTGCTGCTCGGCCTGGCGGCGCACGGCGTCGCGCTGAGCGTCGTTGCGTGACGCGTTGCTGCGTTCGCTTTCGCGGACGCGCTCGATGTTGCGCTCGTCTAGCGTACGCGCCGCGTTGGCATTGTTTTGCGCGGCGATCTCGGTGACGCTCACCGGGACGGCGCGATCCTTGCGGTCGGCGTACGCCTGCCAATCATCGCCACGATTCGCGTTGTGACGCGCGCCTTCGCTGACGGCCTGGGTGGTGCGATCCTCGCCGGTGGTCTTCTTGAGCTCTTCGGCGCGCATCACCGAGAGGTCGCGCGTGGCGTTGCTCTCGAGCGACTGCATCTCGCGCTTACGCTGCTCCTCGAGCGCGCGTTCGGCTTTCTGATCTTCCTGAAGCTTGCCGACGCGCTCGATGGACATGAGAGACCCTTTCGCGACCTGTTAAGCCTGAACTTTACCAGCCAGCTGCTGCGGGGAGAACGACTCGCCCGTGGTCTGCTGCGCGAACGGCTCGGTGGGCGTGCGCGTCAGCTTGGCTGCCGCGGGGCTCGCGCCACGGCGACGCTGCGTTTCCGACGCGTCGAACGCCGCCTGATCACGGGCCCCTTGGTCGCGGACCTCGTTACGGGCCACGTAGGCCTTTTCGCCGTCGGTCACACCGAACGCGTCGGTCGCGGCGCTGAGGTTCTTGCTGATGGCCTCCTCGCGCGCGTCGTCGGTGATGCCTTTGATGGGAGCTGTCATGATTGAAACCTTCTCGGGCCGCTTGGCGGAAAGCGTACCGCGTTCCGACTTACACAGCCTCTGGCGGCATTGGCTAGCAGCCTAGAAGCGAAGCGCCTCCCCTGCCGGTGACCCGATGACAGCCCCGTCCCGCATGACCTCGCGACCCCGAATGATCGTCGCAACTGGCCATCCTACCACGCTTTTTCCGTCATAGGGGGTCCAGCCGGAGCGGCTCGCGATGTCCTTGTTGGAGATGGTCCGCTTGGCCTTCAGGTCGACCAGGGTGAAATCGGCGTCGTAGCCGCGGGCGATCCGCCCTTTGTTCATGATGCCAAGGGTCCGGGCGGGGCCCTCGCAGGCGAGGTCCACGAAGCGCTGCAGCGACAGCCGCCCCGCCGCCACGTGATCGAGCATGACGGGCACGAGGGTCTGGACGCCGGTCATGCCGGAGGGGCTCTCGGGATAGGGCTTTGCCTTCTCTTCCTTGGTGTGCGGCGCGTGATCGGAGCCGAGCACGTCGGCGAGCCCGCTGCTCACCGCCTGCCACAGCGCTTCACGATGACGCGCCTCGCGGATCGGCGGGTTCATCTGCGCGTAGGTGCCGAGCGCGTCGTACGCCTCGGGCGCGGTGAAGGTGAGATGCTGCGGCGTGACCTCGACGGTCGCGAGATCGCGGCGCTCCGCCAAGAGCTCGAGCTCCTCGGCGCTCGAGACGTGCAGCACATGGACGCGGCGGTTGTGCTGTACCGCGAGGCGCATCAAGCGCTCGACCGCGAGGCGCCCCGCTTCGACGTCGCGGACGTTGCAGTGCTCGCGCACGTGCGTGCCCGGCTTCACCATGCCCTTGCGCGCCGTGAGCCGCGGCTCGTCCTCGGCGTGGATGGCGACGCGGCGGTAGCCATTCTGCAAGATGCGGCCAAGCGTCGCGTCGTCGGGCACGAGCAGGTCGCCGGTCGAGCTCCCCATGAACACCTTGATGCCAGCGCAGCCCGGGAGCAGCTCGAGCTTCGCCAGGTGCTCGACGTTCGCCGCGGAGCCGCCCATGAAGAACCCATAGTCACACCAGGCGCGGCCATGAGCCCGCTGGAGCTTGTCGGCGAGATCGGCCGCGTTGAGCGTCAGCGGCTTGGTGTTCGGCATCTCGCAGATGGCGGTGACGCCGCCCAAGACGGCGCCGCGCGTGCCGGTCTCGAGGTCCTCTTTGTGCGTGAGCCCCGGTTCGCGAAAGTGGACTTGCGAGTCGATGACGCCCGGCAACACGTGCAGCCCGCGCGCCTCGACGACGACGTCCGCCATGGCGGCCGCGAGCTCGCCGATGGCGGCGATCTTGCCGTCACGGACCCCGATGGACGCGATAGCGGACCCGCTGGGAGTGATGACGGTGCCGCCGCGGATCAACATGTCGAAGCTCATGTGCGAAGAGTGGCCCTCGAAAAGGCCTCCACGCAAGCATTGAGGGGAGGACGACGCGCATGTAGTTTCACGCGCGTGTGGACAAAGCTTCGCACGTGGTTCGGCGTTTCGTGGCGACGGACGAATATTTCGGCAAGGAGGCGGAGCTTGAAGTCCTTCTCGCGGCTCTCAGAGAACGAGGTACGTGAGATTCGTGCGAACGCCGCCGATCCACGATATCGCGCGATGAACGCCCGTGAGCAGGAATACTTCATCCGCTATTCGGGTCAGACTCCAGCAGAGCGGTTCGATGACCTGCTGCATTGGCTGCGCGTCATGGGGCGTATGCGGCGATTCGAGGCGAATCGTGAAGTTCTCGTGAACACGATCTGTCTCCTATAGCGATCAACAGCACCGGCTCGTAGCTCGCATCACCTCGCTAGCGATCCGCGGTGAGCAGCGTCGCTTGCTGCGCGACATAGGCGCCCAACAGCGCGCCGTTGACGTAGTGCCCGAGGACGGGGACTGCCGTCGCAGCCCCCGATACGATCAGCTTGACGCCCTCTAGCGCGATCCGAGGGATGGCCTTCTCCATGGCCCTCTTCTGGGACTCCAAGGCACCTGTGGCGATAGCCAGCGTGAGCACGTCAAAGCCGGCGCTCAGGACGCGTGAGGCGCCCCAGAGGATGGTTGCCCCTCCAGTCACGAAGGCGGCTGGAGTGCCGCTGGTGACGAGGTTTGCTCCTGTCAGAACGCCACCGACCACATTCCCGCGCGTCGTGTGATTGCGATCGTTGTAGGTCGCTTCGCCATCCAGATTGTTCGTATCAATCTTGGCGATAAAGCTTCGGACGGTCTGAATCGCAGTCATGTGGCTCTCCGCTCCTCGATGCGCGTCAGTATCGACCGCGCCCTCGACGCGATTCGCGCGTCGTCCCTGCCCCGCCGTCATGCCGCTCCCAAGCATGCTTCTCATGGCACGCCACTCGCGGTAAGCACGGCGCATGATTCAACCGTATGGCGGCAAGTTGGTTTCGTTGTTGGTGTCTCCCCAAGAAGCCGAGGCGCTGCGCGTGAAGAGCCGCGCGCCGGGCGTAAAGCGCATCACCCTGGGCGAGCGCGCCCTCTGTGATCTCGAGCTGCTCGCGGTTGGCGGCTTCTCCCCGCTCACGACCTTCATGGGGAAGAAGGACTACGAGCGCGTCTGCGCCGAGATGCGCCTCGCCGACGGCACCCTTTGGCCGATGCCCATCGCCCTGCCGATCGGCCGCGACCTCGACCTCACGGAAGGCGAAGACCTCTTCCTGTGCGACGCCCAGGGCAGCGTCCTCGCCAAGATGAGCGTCAAGGAGATCTACGCCTACGATCCGCTCGCCGAGGCCCGCGCCGTGCTCGGCACCACCGACGAGAAGCACCCCGGCGTCCAGGCGCTCGGCCGCCAGGGCAGCCGCTACGTCAGCGGTCCGCTCGCCGTCCTCGAGACGCCGGCGCACTTCGACTTCACCGAGCTGCGCCTCACCCCCAAGCAGATGCGCGACGCCATCGCCGAGCGCGGCTGGGAGAAGGTCGTCGCCTTCCAGACGCGCAACCCGCTGCACCGGGCCCACGAAGAGATCACCAAGCGCGCCGCCCGCGAGCTCGGTGCTGGTCTGCTATTGCATCCAAGCGTCGGCGTCACCAAGCCCGGCGACGTCGATCATTACACGCGCGTCCGCTGCTACAAGGCGCTCGCCACGCATCACTACGGCCCGCGTGAGATCGCGCTCGGCCTGCTGCCGCTCGCCATGCGCATGGCGGGTCCGCGTGAGGCGCTCTGGCACGCCATCATCCGCCGCAACTACGGCGCGACCCACTTCATCGTCGGCCGTGACCACGCGGGCCCGGGCATCGACAGCAACGGCAAGCCGTTCTACGGCCCGTACGACGCGCAAGAGCTCGCCAAGAAGCACGAGCAAGAGCTCGGCGTCGGCATCGTACCCTTCCAGATGATGGTCTACCTGCCCAACAAGGACACGTACGTGCCGGTGAACGAGGTGCCGAAGGGCGAGCCGACCGCCGACATCAGCGGCACCCAGGTGCGCGACGACTACCTCGCGAAGGGCCGGGCGCTCCCCACCTGGTTCACGCGTCCCGAGGTCGCCGCGGTGCTCGCCGAGGCGTCGCCGCCGAAGTTCGCCCAAGGCGTCACCATCTGGCTCACCGGCCTGTCCGGCGCCGGCAAGAGCACCATCACCCACGGCCTCGAGCAGCGCCTGCTCGCGGTGGGCCGCGACGTCACCATCCTCGACGGCGACGAGATCCGCACCCACCTGTCGAAGGGTCTGGGCTTCAGCAAGGAAGACCGCGACGCCAACATCCGCCGCGTCGGCTACGTGGCGGCGCAGATCACGCGGCACGGCGGCACCGTCATCGCGGCCGTCATCTCGCCCTACAAAGCGGTGCGTGACGAGGTCCGCAAGGCAGTCGGCAACTTCGTCGAGGTCTTCGTCGATGCACCGCTCGAGGTCTGCGAGGCGCGCGACGTGAAGGGCCTCTACAAGAAGGCCCGCGCCGGCGAGCTCAAGGGCTTCACCGGCATCGACGACCCCTACGAGGCGCCGACCCACGCCGAGGTGGTGGTGCACACGGGCAAGGAGACGGTGCGTGAGAGCGTCGACAAGATCGTCGCCCAGCTCACCGCGCTTGGTTACCTGCGCAAGCCCAGCGACACGTGACCTTGCGTCACCGGCTGTAGGCGCGGAAACCACGTCGACACGATGCGCTCCGGACGCTAGGCTTCGAAGGACGCGCCATGAGCACACCACCACGCATACCGGATTTGGGCGACCGCGCGGCGCGCACCCTGCTCCAAAACTTCGACGCGCTCGACGCCGATCGGGACGGAGCCATCGAGCCGCATGAGGTGAACTCCGCGCTCATCGACACGCGCGTGCGTGGCGCGGTGGCCGACGCCGCCGTCGCGGTGAAGACCACCATTTATGATCGCATGGTCCGCAGGGAGACTTGGCGCGCAAGCACCAGCACCACCAACGGCGCCATCTTAGGGCCGCTCCTCGGGCCGCTCGCCGACGAAGGGATGCGGCGCGCCGGCATCACCCCCTCGGGTCGTCTGACGCGCCAAGACCTCCAGGACCTCGCCAACAACCCCCGCCGGCAAGCCGATTCCAACGAGCTCGACGGGGCGATGAACCGCTCGGCGCGGCGGCGCGCCATGACCCCCAACCGCAACCAGGTCTTCCGCACGGGCGCCATCAGCGTCCATCAGGTCGGCCAAACCAACATTGGCGACTGCTACTATCTCGCGGCGGTCGCGAGCTATGCGCACATGCGGGCGGCGGAGCTGCGGGGCCGTATTCGGCCCAACCGCGATGGCGGGGCCACCATCCGCTTTGGCCGGGACACGCGCATCACCGTCGCCCCACCCACCGACGGCGAGCTCGGCTACGGCGCCACGAGCCGCGGCGGCGGCACCTGGGTCACGCTCATGGAGAAGGCCTATGGCCGGCTCCGTAACGACCAGGCGTGGTTCACCCGCACGACCGTTCCAGTGGACGCAGCCGACGGGGGTGGCTTGGCCTCACGCGGTATCCGCGATCTCACCGGCAACCGGGTGCAGTTCCATTTGACCAGGCTCATGACCCTCGACGGCATCCGCCGCAACCTCCGCGAGGGCGTGGCGAACCGCCGGCTCATGGTCGCCGGCACTCCAGGCGGCAACGGCACGCCACGCACGGCGGGTGGCCACGCCTACTCCGTGCTGGGCTACGACGCGCGCACCGATATCGTCACCCTGCGGAACCCGTGGGGCCATAATGGTGACCGGCGCGCCCAAGGCGTCAGCGGTGACGGCTTCGTCCGCATGACGGTCGCCCAGTTCCGTTCGGAGTTCTATGCCCTCGCCATCGAGGAAGGTACCTTACCGGCCGCCAAACCGCGTCCCAGGCGGGTCAGCTAGCTCCGCCGGGGGCTCGGCGGCGGGCGTTACGTAGGGGCCAAAAGCGCCATCCCCTTGCAACACCAGGCAGCTTCGTGTTTCAGACGTGGTCCCAATGGCTTCGTCTCAAAAGCTCGTAATCGTCGAATCGCCGACCAAGGCGAAGACCATCCGGAAATTTCTCGGCAAGGAGTACCGCGTCGAGGCCTCGATGGGTCACGTGCGTGACCTGCCCGCTTCCGCGGATCAGATCCCCAAGGAAGTAAAGTCGAAGCCCTGGGCGCGCATCGGCGTCGACGTCGACAACGGCTATCAGCCGGTCTACATCATCCAGCCCGAGAAGAAGAAGGTCGTCTCCGACCTCAAGAAAGCTCTCGACGAGGCGGACGAGCTCTTCGTCGCGACGGACGAAGACCGCGAAGGCGAATCGATCGGCTGGCACTTGGTGCAGGTGCTCAAGCCCAAGGTGCCGATCCGCCGCATGGTCTTCCACGAGATCACCCAAGAGGCGATCCAGAAGGCCTTGAGTTCGCCGCGCAAGATCGACGAGCACCTGGTGCAGGCGCAGGAGACCCGCCGCGTCCTCGACCGCTTGGTGGGCTACACCGTCAGTCCGCTATTGTGGAAGAAGGTCAAGCCCAAGCTCTCCGCCGGCCGCGTGCAGTCGGTCGCCGTGCGCCTCTTGGTGCTGCGCGAGCGCGAGCGCATGGCGTTCGTCTCCGGTACCTACTGGGACGTGAAGGCGACGCTCGAGAAGAGCAAGGCCATCTTCGAATCACAGCTCGTGTCGCTGGGCGGCGTGCGGCTCGCCACCGGTAAGGACTTCGACGAGACCACCGGTAAGGTGCACGCCAACGCCAACGTGCTCCTCTTGGCGGAGCAGCAGGCGCGTGAGCTCGAAGCGAAGCTCCGCGGCAAGGACTTCAAGGTCGTCAGCGTCGAGACCCGCTCGCAGACCCGCTCGCCCTCGCCGCCGTTCACCACCTCGACGCTCCAGCAAGAGGCGAACCGCAAGCTCGGCCTGTCGGCGCGCCGCACCATGCAGGTGGCGCAGCGCCTCTACGAGAACGGCTTCATCACCTATATGCGTACCGACTCGACCAACCTCTCCGAGGAGGCGATCAACGCCTCGCGGTCGCTGGTCGAGCGCAAATATGGCCGCGATTACTTGAGCGAGAAGCCGCGCCAGTACGCCACCAAGAGCAAGGGCGCGCAGGAAGCGCACGAGGCCATCCGCCCCGCCGGTCAGTCGATGGCCACCGCCGACGAGCTCAAGCTCGACGGCCCCGAGGCCAAGCTCTACGAGATGATCTGGAAGCGCACCGTCGCCACCCAGATGGCCGAGGCCAAGCTCTCGTTCACCACCGTGAAGCTCGAGGTCACCGTCCCCGCTCCGTTTCAGCGGCCAGCTGGTACCACGAGCGACGTCGCCGAGTTCCGCGCCAGCGGCAAGGAGGTCGTCTTCCCCGGCTTCTTCCGCGCCTACGTCGAAGGATCGGACGATCCAGACGAGGCGCTCGACGATCAGCAGGCGCCGCTGCCGACCATGAAGGAAGGCGACGCGGCCGCGTGCCAGTCGCTGGAGGCCCTGGGTCACGAGACCAAGCCACCGGCGCGCTACACCGAAGCGACGCTGGTCAAGGCGCTCGAGAAGGAAGGCATCGGCCGTCCGTCGACCTACGCGTCGATCATCGACACCATCCAGTACCGCGGCTACGTGCTCGCCAAGAACAAGCAGCTCATCCCCACCTTCATCGGCATGGCGGTCACGCGCTTGCTCGAGGAGGCGCTCAAGCACGTCGTCGACCTCACCTTCACCGCCCAGATGGAGCAGCGTCTCGACGAGATCGCCGAGGGCAAGAGCGCGCTCGAGTACCTCGACGCCTTCTACAAGAAGGAGCTCTTGGGCGGGGTCGAGGGCGGTGCCGCGCTGGATGCGCGCGAGATGTGCACCATCGACTCGCCGCGCGCCGCGCCCTACTTGATCCGCGTCGGCCGCTACGGCGCCTACGTGGACTACGGCTCGACCGACACCGAGAAGAAGACGGTCTCGCTCCCCGATGACACCGCTCCAGCGGACGTCACCAAGGAGATGATCGACGATCTCATCGGCCGTGCGCAGCTCAACAACAAGCCGCTCGGTACCTTCCCCGAGACCGGCGAGCAGATCTACGTCATGCACGGCCGCTTCGGGCACTACATGCAGCTCGGCGAGTTCGTCGACGGCAAGAAGAAGCCCAAGCGCGTGTCGATCCCGAAGAACATGGATCCGCGCGCCATCGATCTCGAGGTGGCGAAGAAGCTGCTCGAGCTGCCGCGCGCCTTGGGCTCGCATCCCGAGACCGGCAAGGTCGTGCGCGCCGGCATCGGCATGTTCGGGCCGTACGTGCTGCACGAGGGGAAGTACGCCTCTCTCAAGCCCGAGGACGATGTGCTCACGGTCTCGCTCGAGCGCGCCGTCCAGCTCATCAAAGAGAAGAAGGACCGCTTTGGCGGAGGCCAAGAGACCATCCGCGAGATGGGCGAGCACCCCGAGGACAAGAAGGCCGTCTCGATCGTCAAGGGCAAGTACGGGCCGTACATCAAGTGGAACAAGGTGAATGCTTCGCTCCCTGAGGGGTTGGCGCCCGAGGAGCTGACGATGGAGCGCGCGGTCGAGCTGCTGGCCGAGCGGGCGGCGAAGAAGGGGGCGAAGGGCGGACGGCGTGGTGGCGGTGGCGGGCGCGCGGCGAAGGCCGAGGCGGTCGAGACCGAGGCGGCGGAGAAGCCGGCGAAGAAGAAGGCTCCCGCGAAGAAGAAAGCGCCGGCGAAGAAGAAGGCGGCGAAGGCTGAGGAGCCGGCGGCCGAGTAGTGGAATTTTGGCCGATTGCCGATTGCCGATTGCCGATTGCCGATTGCCGATTGCCGATTGCCGATTGCCGATTGCCGATTGCCGATT
>JBDHVB010000167.1:0-12317 GCA_039809465.1 Myxococcota bacterium | reverse complement strand
CCCAGAAACCACCCGGTGCTTTCGTCAGGCGTTGGAGCCAAGGGTGAGGAGATAGTGGCTGCGGAGGACGAGGCGGTCGGGGGATTCGCTCTCGCGTCGGAGGAGGGCGATGGAGCGCTCGCGGATGGAGGACCAGATGTCGGGGCGTGAAGCGACGATCTTGCGGACCGTCATCCAGACGGGGTGGTGGTGCTCTTGTTCGTCGAACCAGGCTTCGGCGGAGGGAGCTTCGAAGGTGATGCTGTCCTGGGTGATGTCGACCTGAGCGTTGTTGCGGTCGAAGAGGTCGCGGATGGCGTCGGGATTGCTCCACGGGCCGCTCGGGCGCTCGGCGCCGCCGCCGGTCACCTCGGAGGCGCCTTGCCACATGATCGCGCCGATCTCGAAGATGACCCCGGTCGCGATCCAGCTGGTGATGACGAATCGTCCGCCATGACGTACAACACGGCAGAGCTCGCGCGCTGCTTTCTCGGCGTCGGGTGAGAAGATCATCCCAAAGACCGAGACCGCGACGTCGTACGTGCCGTCACGCGCGGGGATCTGCTCCGCCGTGCCATTGATGGTGCGCACCGGCAGCTTCAAGAGCTTCGCGCGGTTACGCGCCACGTCGAGCAAGCGCTCCGCCGGATCGACCGCGCTCACGTGCGCGCCCCGCTTCGCCAGCTCGATCGCGACGTTCCCCGTCCCGCACGCGAGATCCAGCGCGGTCTCCCCTTGCACCACCGCCGCCGCCTCGACCGCGAGCCGACTCACGGGCTCGAGCGCCTTGGCGGTGACCTCGTACGAGCCAATGCTCCAATCGATCATGCTTGGTCGAACATCTTCCCCGGATTCATGATGCCATCCGGATCAAAGACCTTCTTGATTGCCCGCATGAAGCCAATCTCCTCGGCGCTGCGCGTGTAGGCAAGAAACGGCTTCTTCGTGAGCCCAACGCCGTGCTCGGCGCTGATGCTTCCACCGTGCTTCTTCACGACGTCGAAGAGCATGGTGTCGACCTTCTGGCAGGCCTTGTAGAACTGCTCCATCGGCAGCTCCTTCGGCTTCAAGATGCTGATGTGCAAATTACCGTCGCCAATATGCCCGAACCACACCACGGTGTACGTCGGGTACTCACGCTTCAGCACCGCGTCGGCGTCCGCTAAAAAAGCCGGCACGCGGCTGACCATCACCGACACGTCGTTCTTGTAGGGCGTGTGATGCGCCAGCGCTTCGGTGATGTCCTCACGCAAGCGCCAGAGGTGCGCCGCCTGCGCCGAGCTCTCGCTGACCACGCCGTCGGTCGCCAAGCCGTCGCTCATGACCTTCTCGAAGACTTCGAGCGCGCGGTCGTTGTCGACGGTGTCGTGCTCCACCAAAACGTACCAGCGCGCCACCGTGTCGAACGGGCGCTTCAAGCCCTTCGCGTTCACGCCCTGCATCCCCTCTTCGTTGAGCACCTCGAAGGCGGAGATCGCGACCTGCGTGCGGAACGCGTCGAAGATCTTCATGACGTCGTCGGTCGTGTCGACGGCCATGAACAGCACGCGCTGCGGCAATGGCGGACGCGTCAGGCGCATCGTGCACTGCGTGACCAAGCCCAAGGTGCCCTCGCTGCCAATGAACAAGTGCCGCAGATCGTAGCCTGTCGCGTTCTTGATGAGCCCCTTGCCGAGCTCCATCACCTCGCCCGTCCCCGCCACGACGGTCATCCCGGCGACCCAGTCACGCGTGAGGCCATAGCGCAGCACCTTGATACCGCCGTCGTTGGTCGCGATGTTGCCGCCAATCGCGGACGAGCCACGCGCCGCGAAATCGACCGGGTAATAGAAGCCGTTCTCCAAGGCATACTTCTGTAGGTTCTCGGTGATGACGCCGGCCTCGCAGCGCACCATCGCGTCACCGCGCGACAGCTCGAGGATGCGGTTCATCTTCGCGAACGAGACGACGAGCTCACCCTTCACGGCCATCGCGCCGCCCGACAGACCGCTGCGCCCGCCCGAGGGCACGATGCCGACCTTCTCGCGGCGCGCCCAGCGCACGATGTTCTGCACGTGCTCGGTCGAGCGCGGGAAGGTCACCGCGAGCGGCGCGGGCTGCATGTAGCGCGTCCAGTCGCGGCCGAACTCGACGCGGATGTCGTCCTCGGTGGAGAGGTTCTCCGCGCCGACGGCGTTGGCGAGAGCTTGCAGGTCGGCCATGGTCAATTCGCTCCGAGCTTCCCGTTCAAGAATTCTTGCGTCTTCACCCAGGCCGCTTTAGCGACAGCCGAGTCGTAGTTCTCCCCGGAGGGATTCGCGAAGGCGTGCCCCGCATCGACGCGCTCGATTTGCACGTCCTTGCCGAGCTTCTTCAGCGTCGCCTCGAAGGCGTCGACGGTCTCCATGGGAATGGATGGGTCCTTGGTGCCGAAGAACGCGAGCAGCGGCGCCTTGAGCGCTTTCAGCTCGTTCTCGTCGGTCGTTGGCTGTCCGTAATAGACGACAGCGGCATCGAGCCCCTTGATCGCCAGGGCAGCCTCCAAGGACCACCGGCCCCCGAAGCACCAGCCGATGACGCCCCGGCGGCGCGCCTTCACCGTGGGCTCGTCCTTCAGGTAGTCCGCCGCGGCCTTCAGGCTCGCCATCGCGACCTTCGGATCGACGTTCTTCATGTACGTCATCGCTTGCTCACGCGTGCTCGCGACATTTCCGCCATAGAGGTCGACCGCCAGCGCCGCGATGCCGATGCTCGCCAAGCGATCGGCGTAGTGGCGGATGTGATCGTTCAGCCCCCACCACTCGTGAATCACGATGACCGCGGGCATCGGCGCGCTCGCCCCGGCGGGCACGCTCAGGTAGGCACGCGCGCCGCCCACGAGGACGTCCTTGCCCGTAAGCTGCGTCGGCTCGTCGGGGCGCAGCGTATGCAACGCCGCGAACTGCTCCTCGCTCATTCCCGAGGGCAGCGCTTGCGGCGGGGTCGCGGCGGGCGGAGAGGGCTCTGCCGGCGCCTTCTTCTGGTCACACGCCGTCAGGGCCAACAGAAGCCAGAAGATGCGTCGCATGAGCTTTCCCCCCAAGTGCACAGCGCACGTCATAACACGAGATGCGCCCCCCTTGTTGGAGGACCTGCCGGCGCGTCATGCCCGGAGGTCCGTGGAAAACGCATCTGCCCATGGCCATTGCTCGATACTGGAAGTGTGAACACGGCAATCGATATGCGGGACGTTCATCCGCTCTTGCTCGCGCTCGAAGTCGCAGCGCGAGAGGACGTGCGCCCTTGGCAAGACAGCGAGCTCCCACTCGTTTGTGTCTGTGTTCAGCTCAACGACGGCGACGAGCACTCCTGGTTCCTTGCGCGGCGCAAAGGGCGCACGACCTGCGGTTTCGCAGCGCGCCGCCCCGAGCAAACCGCGGCGACACTGGTCTTGAGCGCCAAGCAAGCCGATGAGGTGCTCGCTGGAGCGCCATCCACGATAGAGGTCACGGGTGACGTCGATCTCATGCATCACGTGCTCACCCACTTATCGACACCCGTCAGCAAGAGCTCATGGCTCACGACACGCGTGCGCGTCCACGGCGGCACGCCGAGGCAATCATGACAACCATCCCCACAAGCACGCCTGCGCCATACGTCGAGCTACTCAGGGCGGCAACGGCGATAGACCAAGCGACGCGCGCTGGTATCCCCGTCGCCAAGCAGCTCCAGCTGGTGGAGAGCAATCCAAGCCTTCCACCCCAGACGAAGGAAGCACCGCTTCAGCTCATCAAGATGCTCTTGCAGAAGACGTTGGGAGCCAAGCCCGCGACCGCGGCTGTCGCACAGCTCACCGAGGCTCTCAGCACGCGTCACGACGTCGAGCCGAAGCGACTCAAGTATTTGGTGGACGACAAGCCCCCAACTGTCCCGCTCGTCGCGGAAGCACACAGCGCACGGCAGCCAGAGGCAACGAAGCAGCTCAGCCCTGACGCGGAGGGCACACCCACCGCGCTCCTACGTGAGCTCTCTGAGTACATTTCATACGATATTCGGTATCCGAGGCGTGGGCCCTACAATGCACTTCCCTTGAGCAACGACGAGGGTCATCTCTGGCAAAGACTGTGCGAAGCCAGCGCTGCCTTGCAAACGCGAGGGATTAGCTCCGCCCCTTCCGCGGCTGGGGGCCAAACGCCAGAACAACTGCTCATCGAGGTGGTCCGCGAGCTCCGCCAGGATGCCGAGCTCAACGGTTCGGCGCACACGGACTCGCCTTACGGAAGGTTTGGAGGCGTCGACGTGTTCACGCGGATGTGGAAGGCGCGCGCCTCTGGTTAGGACGAGCGCGCGTCGACGACCCGCCGTCTGATTCGTCCGCCACGCTAGCCCGTAGCCTAGGCCACCATCCACGTGTCGTTGCCGGTGACCAAAGCTTGCAGATCCGCCGGCCCCTTGCTCGCGGCGTCGGTGATCTGAGCACGCAGGGAATCGTCGTACGTCGGACGCTCGACCGCGCGCAAGATGCCCATGGGGACGGGCTTTGCGGGGTGCTCCCACTGGGCCAGCGCGAAGGCGACCGTCGGATCGGGGTCGTGCGCGTCATGGACGAGGATGTCCGCCATCGCCGCCTTACCCTCGCCGACCTCGACGACGTCGAGCTTGCCGCGCACCCAGGCAACGCCCTTCGAGCCGCCCGCGAAGAGCATGGGCTTACCGTGCTCGAGCTGCAGCTGCATCTCGGGCTTGGTCTTCTTGTCGGTGACCTTGTCGAACACTCCGTCATTGAAGACGGGGCAGTTCTGCAGGATCTCGATGAAGGCGGTGCCTTTGTGCTCGTGCGCCGCTTGCAGGATTTGCGGCAGGAGCTTCGCGTCGGTGTCGGCGGCGCGGGCCACGAAGGTCGCGCCCGCGCCGATGGCGAGCGACAGCGGCTTGAACGGCGTATCGATCGAGCCGATCGGCGTCGACTTGGTGCGCGTCCCGATGTCGCTGGTCGGCGAGTACTGGCCCTTGGTGAGGCCGTAGATCTTGTTGTTGAACAACATGATCTTGATGTCGACGTTGCGGCGCATCGCGTGCATCAGGTGATTGCCGCCGATCGACAGGCCATCGCCGTCGCCGGTGACCACCCAGACGTGCAGATCGGGACGGTAGCTCTTCAGACCTGTCGCGATAGCGGGCGCGCGGCCGTGGATGGTGTGGAAGCCGTACGTGTTCATGTAGTACGGGAAGCGGCTCGAGCAGCCGATACCGCTCACGAAGACGATCTTCTCACGCGGCACGCCGAGGAGCGGCATGGTCTTCTGCACCGCGGCGAGGATGGCGTAGTCGCCGCAGCCCGGGCACCAGCGGACGTCGATACCAGCGTCGAAGTCCTTCTTGGTGAGCGCCGGCGGGGCGTCATTGGCGGCAACAGTGGGGTGGTCAACAGACACGCTAGTCATGACTCAATGCTCCGGGTCATCATCAAAGCGAGGCGTGGGTCAAAGCACGCGCACCGTCGAGGACGTCGACGACGAAGGGTGAAACGTTACGGTCGTCCATGAGCTCCAAAACCTTGTCGATGATCTCTTGCTCACGGAATGGCTGGCCCTGAACCTTGCAAATCGAGCGCACGTCGGTGAGCGTCTTGCCGCGCAGCACGAAGGCGAGCTGGCCCAAGTTGAGCTCGGGCACGACAATCATCGCGAAACGCGCGAAGATGTCCGCCAAATCGGACGGAAGCGGGTTCAGCCAGCGCAAATGGGCCGTGCTGACCTTCTTGCCCATCTCCCGCAGGCGGATGCCGGCGCCGTGGATGGCGCCACGGGTCGAGCCCCAGCCGAGCAGCAAGACCTCGCCACGATCGCCGCCAATGATCTCCGTCTTCGGGATTTCGCGAGCGATACCAGCGATCTTCGCGTGGCGCAGGCGCACCATGCGCTCGTGGTTCTTGGGGTCGTAGCTGATGTTGCCGGTCTGGTGCTCTTTCTCGAGACCGCCGATGCGGTGCTCGAGGCCCCGGGTGCCGAGGCGTACGCGCGGGCGGACGAGCGTGTGCGGGTCGCGGGCGTAGGGCTTGAACACCGCGCCCTCGGGCACGTAGTCGAGCTTCACGTCTGGAATCGCCGACACGTCCGGCACGCGCCACGGCTCCGAGCCATTGGCGATGTAGCCGTCGGAGAGCAGCATGACCGGCGTCATGTACTGCATGGCGACGCGCGAGGCTTCGAAGGCGGCCTCGTAGCAGTCCGCCGGAGTGGACGCGGCGATCACCGGCACCGGCGACTCGCTATTGCGGCCGAAGAGCACCTGCAAGAGGTCGGCTTGCTCGGTCTTCGTGGGGAGCCCCGTCGATGGACCGCCACGCTGCACGTCGACGACCACGAGAGGCAGCTCGGTCATGGTCGCCAAGGCGATGGCTTCGCTCTTCAAGGCGATGCCGGGACCGCTCGTGGTGGTCAGCGCGAGAGCGCCACCGAACGAGGCGCCGATGGCCGCGGTCACCGCCGCGAGCTCGTCCTCGGCCTGCATGGTGATGACGCCGAAGCGCTTGTGCGCCGCGAGCTCGTGCAAGATGTCGCTCGCCGGGGTGATGGGATACGAGCCCAGGAAGAGCTCGACGCCGATCTTCCGCGAGGCGGTGATGAACCCGTAGGCGAGCGCCTTGTTGCCCGAGATGTTGCGGTAGAGGCCCGCGGGCAGCTCGGCGGCACGTACGCTGTAACGGACAGGGAACGCTTCAGCGGTCTCGCCGTAGAAGTAGCCGGCCTTCAAAGCGCGGCGGTTCGCTTCGGCGACGTCGGGCGTCTTGCCGAACTTCGCGTCGATCCACTTCACCGTGTGCTCGAGCTCACGGCTGTACATCCACAGGCAGAGCCCCAGGGCGAAGAAGTTCTTGCAGCGATCGACGGCGCGCGTGTTGAGGCCGGTGCCCTCCACGGCGTTCTCGGTGAGCTTGCTGATGTCGACCGGGAAGACCTGGTAGCTCGCGAGCGCGCCGTCGTTCAGCGGGTTCGTCGAGTAGCCCGCCTTCTCGAGGTTGCGGTCGCCGAACTGGCCGATGTTGGCGATGATGATGCCGTTGGCCTTGAGCCCCCCCAGGTTTGCCTTCAAGGCCGCGGGGTTCATGGCGACCAGGACATCGGTCGCGTCACCGGGAGTGAAGACGGGCTTGTGCGCGAAGCGAAGCTGGAAGGACGAGACGCCAGCGAGGGTACCAGCAGGAGCGCGGATCTCGGCGGGAAAGTCCGGTAACGTACGGAGATCGTTACCGAAATGAGCGGCTTCGCTGGTGAAGCGGTCGCCCGTCACCTGCATGCCATCGCCCGAGTCGCCAGCGAAGCGGATGACTACCGCGTCGAGCTCGTGAACCGGTTTTTGGGACATCTTTACGGGGGCCTCTGTTACGGCTCGCGGCTTCTACAGAACCGGGCGTGATCTGACAAGGTTCAACGGCCGCGACGGACACAGCCAAGCTAGCGGCGAAAACCGCGATAAACGTGGGAGGATCGCGGGGCGAGGCCATACGATATACATGTTCCTGGCCATGGTCCTGCGACAAGACGACCTAGAAGCGGGCGAGGAGGCGCTCGACATCCGTGAGACGGCCCTGGCCGAGCTCGAGGTGCTGCTCGCCGAACGCGAGGCTTTGCTCGCCCAGCGTGAAAAGCTGACCGAGGAGCGCGCCACCCGAGCCCGGGATCAGAAGCGCACGAGGCACGAGCTCCTGCAAAAGCGCCGCGCCGAGCTCGTGGAGGTGAGCGGGACCGCGGCCGAGAGCCTTCGTGCCGAGCTCGCCGCGAGCTTCGTGGCCATTGGCGCCAAGACCCTGCGCAAACGAGCCCGTTTGCACGACGAGATCGTGGCCACCGAGGCGGGTCAGCTCTGCCAACGGATCCTCGCGACGGTCACGCAGCGCTACGACGGCGCGGGTCACCTCGAGCGCGTAGGTTACAATGTAATCTTCGAGGACGCGGCGACGGTTTCGGCGATCGCCGATGACGCGAGCGCCCTATCGCGCATTCTCACCACGGGCACCGGCTGCACCTTCGCGGTCGACGTCGAGAAGAAGAGCGTCACGGCTCAATCCGCCGACTCGGGCGCGCGTGAGCTTGGCCGCCGTGTCCTGCGGTTCGTCAGCAAGAGCGGCGCCGAGGGCCTCGAGCAGCACATCGTCACCGCTAAAGCAGACATCGCCAAGGAAATACGCAGGGCGGGCGCCGAGGCCTTCGCGTGCGTCGATTTGCCGCGCGCCGCGCCGGAAATCCTCGACTTGATCGGGCGGTTGACCTTCCGCTTGAGCCACTCGCAGAACCAGTGGAAGCACTCCATCGAGGTCGCGCGCCTTGCCGACATGCTCGCCGCGGAGCTAGGGAGCGATCGCATCGCCGCCCGCCGCGGCGGACTGATGCACGACATGGGGAAAGCCATGACGCACGATCACGAAGGCTCACACGCCGTGCTTGGCGCCACCGTGGCGAGGCGCTGCGGCGAAGCCGAGGTCGTCGCCAACGCCATCGGCGCGCATCACGGCGAAGAGCCGATCGGCTCCGTGACCGCGCACCTGGTGATCGCCGCCGACGTGCTGAGCGGCGGCCGTCCAGGCGCGCGCCGCGAGAGCGCCACGCAGTACGTCGAGCGCATCCGTCAGATCCACGAGATCGCGAGCCGCGGCGCCCTCATCGAGCGGGTCGACGTCATGCACGCGGGCCGCGAGGTGCGCATCACCGTCCAGGCGGAGGCTCAGGACGACGCGCTGCATCCGCTGGCGCAAAAAGTCGCGCGGGCGCTTGAAGACGAGATCGCCTTCCCCGGCACGATTCGCGTCACCGTCATTCGTGAATCGCGGGTGTCCGCGATAGCAAGGTAGAACGCATGCAAGCCGTCATGGAAATGCCGCCCGCCCAGCCCGCCACCATCCAAGGGCCGCCGCGCTTCGGCTTCAAGATGCTCGGCGTCTTGCAACGCGATCCACTCACCACCTTCACGAAGCTCCGAGCCGAGTACGGCGACATCGTGCGCGTGAGGCTCCCCCTCCTCACCGGCTACCTGGTCGCCGACCCGACGCTCATCGAGAACGTGCTGCTGCGTGACCATCACGTGTTCCGCAAGGACGTCCTCACCCGCGAGCTTAACTTCCTCATGGGCAATGGCCTGCTCACCAGCGAGGGCGACCACTGGAAGCGCGTGCGCAAGCTCGCCGCGCCGCCGCTCACCAAGCGCGCCATCACCGCCTACGCCGGCAACATGGTCGAGGTCGCGGGCAGCTGGGCCGAGACCTTCACGCCCGAAGAGCCGCGCAACGTGCACGCCGATCTCATGCAGATGACGCTCGAGATCGTCTCGCGCACCCTCTTCGGCACGGGTTTGCCGCCGGGCGCGGATCGCGTCGGCGCGGCGCTGCACACGGCGATGGACTACTTCCTGAACTACACGCGCTCCATCAAGCGCATCATCCCCAAGTGGCTGCCCATCCCGGCGCACCTGCGCATGCGCAAAGCCATCAAGACCATCGACGCGACGCTCATGCAGATCATCGCGCAGCGCCGCGCCACGCTGAACGACGACGCCATCGACCTCGTCTCGCTCCTGCTCAGGGCGCGCGACGACGCGGGCTCGGGGCTCACCGATCAGCAGCTGCGCGACGAAGCCATCACCATCTTCCTCGCGGGTCACGAGACGGTGGCGCTCGCTTTAGCGTACACTCTCATGCTGCTCGCCGAGCATCCCGAGGCCCAGGCCAAGGCGCACGCCGAGATCGACAGCGTCCTGCAGGGCCGGCCGGCCACCGCGGCGGACATGCCGAAGCTCACCTTCCTCGAGCAGATCGTGAACGAGAGCATGCGCCTCTATCCGCCGGCGTGGATCATCGCGCGCGAGCCCACCGCGCCGTACGAGCTCCACGGTCACACGCTCTCCACCCGCGAGCAGGTGTGGATCTCCACCTGGGTCGTTCATCGTGACGCGCGCTGGTTCCCCGAGCCCGAAGCCTTCAAGCCCGAGCGCTGGAGCGCGGAGATGAAGGACGGCCTGCCGCGCTTTGCCTACTTCCCGTTCGGGGGCGGGCCGCGCATCTGCATCGGCAATCACTTCGCGATGATGGAGGCGGTGCTCGGTCTCGCGACGCTCCTGCAAAAGCGCGGCTACAAGCCAGCACCGGAGCACAGACTCGAGCTCGAGTGCTCGGTGACCCTGCGGCCCAAGCACGGGGTGTGGCTCGTTCCGCATACGCGCTGAGCACGCTTCACCTCCGCACGGCAAATGGTGTTTAAGCGTCGGTCATGCGACGTATAGCCATCCTCTCTTTGCTCGTTCTGGCCGCCTGCAAGAAGCCCGCTCCCGAACCTACGCAACAGCCCGCCGCCGACGCCGCGCCGCTGGCCGCCAAGACCTACGGGGGCGTGAGCCGCGCCGACTTCAACTCCCGTGCGCTCGAGCGGAACCTGCCGCTCTTCTGGCGTGAGGACGCGAACGACGACGGCGCCATCGGGCCGGGCGAGCTGACGGTGCTCTGGGGTTATGGCGCGAAGATCGACACGTACGTCGCCAACGGGGCGTTCACACCCGCGTTCGAGGCGGCCTTCGAGAGCTTGAAGACGCCGGTGACCGCCGCCGATCCGCGCCAAAGAGCAGTTCAGGCGGACCTGTCGCGCGGCCGTCCGAGCTTGGCGAGCGTCACCTTCGAGACCGACGAAGGTACCAAACAAGCGCTCGGTAACCTGTTCGCGGCGGCCGAGATCATCGAGCGCCTCTACCAGAAGCAGCAGGGCGTCTTCGGCATGGACGCGCAGATCCCCGAGAGCGATACGCTTTCGCGGTCACTGTTCCACGTCAATCAAGGTCCGTGGTGCACCGCCACCGGCAGCGGTCCCGAGTGCAACGCGCTCGCCAGCATGCCGCCGCGCGTCGTCGGCCTCTATCCCGCCGAGATGCAGGCGGACAAAGGCTTCTGCGCGAAGCTCGAGAAAGAGCCCAACGCCGAGGAGCTGCTCAAGCCGTTCAGCGTCGTCGTCCGCCAAGGCGACAAGCTCGCCGCCGTGCCCTACAACGTGCACTTCCAGGAAGATGTGACCGAGGTCGCGCGGCGCCTGACCGCCGCGGCGGCCACCCTACCGCCAGACGAAGCCGCGTTCGCCGAGTACCTCAAGGCCGCCGCCACCGCGTTCACCACGAACGATTGGTTCGCCGCCGACGAAGCCTGGGCGAAGATGAACGCCGACAACTCGAAGTGGTACGTGCGCATCGGCCCCGACGAGGTCTACGACGAGCCGTGCAATCACAAAGCGATGTTCCACATGACGCTCGCGCGCATCAACCCGGGCTCGAAGAAGTGGACGCTATTGCTGACACCGCTGCGCAAGGAGATGGAGGCGAAGGCCGCCGAGCTCTCCGGTAAGCCGTACGTCGCGCGGGAGCTCGCGTTCCACATGCCCGACTTCATCGACATCCTGGTGAACGCCGGTGACGACCGCGCGCCACGTGGCGCGACCGTGGGTCAGTCGCTGCCGAACTTCGGGCCGGTCGGCGAAGGTGGCCGTGGGCGTACCGTCGTGATGGTGAACTTCTACGTGGACAAGGACAGCCGCGCGGCGTTCAACCGCCAAGCGAAGTCGGTGCTGTGCCCCGAGACCATGTCCGCTTTCGTGGAGGACGACGAAGCCGAGGTCATGTCGACCGTGCTGCACGAGGCGACGCACAACTTCGGCCCGGCGCAGGGCTACGCCGTGAAGGGCAAGAGCTCGCTCGCGGCCTTCGGCGGCACCGACGCGTCGATGCTCGAGGAGCTCAAGGCCCAGACCGGCGCGATGCTCTACACCGACTGGCTGGTCGAGCGCGGCGCGGTGAACGCCGCGACCGCCAAGCGGAGCCACATCCGTGAAGTCTTGTGGATGTTCGGCCACATCTCGCGCGGCATGACCGAGCCCGACGGCAAACCCCGCCCCTACAGCCAGCTCGCCGCCATCCAAGCCGGCACCCTGATGCGCGACGGCGTCCTCACCTTCAGCGCCGACACCAAGGCCGCGAACGGCGAAGACATCGGCTGCTTCGACGTCGACCTCGAGAAGCTCCCCGCCGCCGTCGACAAGCTCGGCAAGACCGTCTTCGGCATCAAGGCCCGCAACGACGTCGCCGGCCTCAAGGCTCTCAAGAGGGACATGGTCGAGACCACTGGCCCCTGGAAATCCTCGATGGAGCTCATCGGCAACCGCTGGCGCCGCGAGCCCCAGGCGACCTTCGTTTACGCTATGCCGGCGAACTGAGGGGGGCGGCGGCGCTGGGCTTTCGGGGCTTGGTGGTGAACTGAGGTTTCCGAAAGCACCGGGTGGTTTCTGGCGAGGCGCCACCGAAAGCACCCGGTGGTTTCTGGCGCGGTGCCACCGAAAGCACCCGGTGGTTTC
>JBDHVB010000166.1:0-12428 GCA_039809465.1 Myxococcota bacterium | reverse complement strand
TGGATGGCTTTTTTCGATTATTCCAATCCGTTCATAAGGACGACGCAGGAAGGGTCTCGCTTGATTGCCGAGAATAACTGCGGTGAGGAATGGATATTTCCCTTGGATAGTCCACAGAACGTGTCGGTTTCCGTGCCATCGCGGTAGTCGATTCCGCCCGACGCGTTGGGGTGCTGAACCCGACACCTACGCTTTGATGCGAACCCCGCGTCCGGAGTGGGGCTTTCCGCCGGAGGGGCGGCCACCGCGATCACGCGTCTCGCGGGTTGGCGGAGGTGGCGGTGGCTCGGGAGGCGCGGGCATCTCGGGGATGTCGTCGCGCGCCGCCAGCTGCGCGAGGCTCGCGACCGCTAAAGCGACCACGCCGGTGATGCTGCGCACCGAGCCGCGGCCGGTCTCGATGCTCGTCGTGCCGACCATCGCGAGGCTCACGGGCACGTCCTTGGCGAGGCGGCCATTCCACATGCACTCGGAGATGCCGCGCAGACAGCCGCTGTGACCGACCTCGACACCGGCGATGTGGAAGCGTCGGGCGATGGCTTCGACGTGCGTCGCCGACAAGAGGAGAGGCGTGGGGGCCGAGACGATGGCGCCGCGCACCACGGGGTTGTCGCTGAAGGCGTGCAGTGAATCTTCGTCCCAGGCGGCGAGGGTCGGGAACGTCGACAGCGCGTCGCCCGCCCAGTGCACCGCGAGCTCGGGCTGCACCACGGAGCCCGCGCCGCCGGTCAGCGCCATGCCTTCGAGCACGATGGTGAGGCGGGTGAGGCGCCCGCCCAGGGTCTCGACGAGCTCACGCACCGCGTCGCCGCCGTGATCCTCGAAGCTCACGGGCATGCGCACCAGCACCGCGCCCTCATCGGCGCCGGCGAGCATCGACACGCGCGGGTCACAGCAGCCGAGCTCGATGCGCGCCAGGTCGATGATCTCGAACGGCATGTCGTCGAAGACGTCGCGATAGATACCGACGGTGCGGTCGGCCGTGGCGCGCTCCTCGGCGAGGCGCGGATCCAAACGTAGTAGGTCGTGCGCTATCGCGTACAGGGCGTCTTCCCCGACCACCTCGGGCAAGCGCATGAGGTCGGAGCCGATCGACGGCGGTGACGAGGCCGCCCAGTGCGTGAGGGCAGGGCGCAGCTCGCGCGTGAACGGCGAGAGGCAGTCGCTCATCCACTGGGGGCCGAGCCAGACGTGCAGCGGCCGGCTCGACAAACCCGACTCCGCGAGCCGGGCGATCACACGCTGCACGTATTCACGGGCACGCGCCTCACCAGCCGAGGGAGCGACGTCGGGCTGCACGCCGATGGCCGGCATGGCCGCCGCGCCGGTGAGCCACGGCACCAGCATGCCGCCGGTCGCGGTCTGCGCCTGGGTGAGCGCGACCTCGTCGACGCCCAAGGCCAGCGCCATGTGCGTGATCAACGCCGACGCATCATCGGGCACGGCGCCGTAGGCCTCGAACAGCGCCTGCGCTTTACGGCGCTCGTGCTCGAGCACGCAGAGGCTCGCGACGAACGCCGCGAGCTGCGTCATGCCGTAGCGGATCTCGACGAGCATGGTGCCGTCGGAAAGCAGATGATGATTCTGCTGACCCTTTGCAAAGCCGGCGAGACGCGCTACGAGCCGCAAGCGGGGCGCCGAGCAAATGCCGGGAGGCAAGCGCGAGAAGGCGCCGACCAACGCGTCGAGATCGACTTGGCGCGGCTCACCGGCGCGTGGATGACTCGAAGGCGTGAGACCCGAATAAGTATCGACCAACGCCGCGAGATCGAGCTCGCCCAGGCGCGCGCCGCGCTGGATGAGCATCTCGAGCTCGTGGGTCAACGCCGCCGGCACCGCAGACATTGAACGTGCATACCACAACCCTGGATCTCACGCGCCTAAACCCGGCGCAAACCGAAGCCGTCCTCGCCGGTGACGCGCCGCTCCTCGTCCTCGCGGGCGCGGGCACCGGCAAAACCACGGTCATCACCTATCGCATCGCGCATTTGCTCCATGACCGCGGCGTCGAGCCTTACCGGTTCCTTGCGGTGACCTTCACCAACAAGGCGGCCCGGGAGATGCGCGAACGGACGGCGCGCATGGTCCGCCTCGATCCGCGCGCCCTCGACATCGGTACCTTCCACGGCATCTGCGGCCGCCTCCTCCGTCAGTACGGCCACCGCATCGGCCTCGACCGTAACTTCCTCATCTACGACGAGGACGATCAGCTCTCGCTCATCAAGAAGGTCGCGGCGGAGCTCAACATCGACAGCCAAGCCTTCTCGCCGCGCGTCCTACGTCATCACATCGAGAGCTGGAAGAACGAAGGGCTCACGCCGGAAGAGGCGAGCGCCTCGTCTCTCGATCTCTCGAGCGAGAAGGCCTACCGGGTCTACGGTCCGTACCAGAAGGCGCTCCTCGCCGCGAACGCCGTCGACTTCGGTGATATGCTATTGCAGACACTGACGCTGCTGCGCCGCGACGAGCAAGTCCGCGACGGCTTGCGCGCGCGCTGGTCGCATCTCTTGGTCGACGAGTACCAGGACACGAACCCGGTGCAGTACAAGCTGCTGCGCGAGCTCGCGACGCCCGAGCACAGCGTCACCGTCGTGGGCGACGACGACCAGTCGATCTACCGCTGGCGCGGCGCCGACATCGGCAACATTCTGCGCTTCGAGAACGACTTCCCGGGCGCGCAGGTCATCCGCCTCGAGCAGAATTACCGCTCGACGCAGACCATCTTGTCGGCCGCCAACGCGGTCATCTCGCACAACGCCGCGCGCAAGGGGAAGACGCTCTTCACCATGGGCGACCAGGGCTCGCCCATCCCGCTGCGCTTCTTCGAGAACGAGCGCCAGGAGGGCGACTTCATCGGCGACGAGATCGCGGGCGGCATCGAAGAGGGCAACTCGCCCAAGGACTTCGCGGTGCTCTACCGCATGAACGCGCAGTCGCGAGCCCTCGAAGACGCGCTGCGCCGCCGGCGCATCCCCTACGTCATCTACGGGGGCGTCCGCTTTTACGACCGCAAGGAGATAAAGGACGCTTTAGCGTACATCCGCCTCGTCTTGAATCCGCGCTCGGACGTCGACTTCACGCGCGTCATCAACACGCCGCCGCGTGGTCTCGGCAAGACGTCGCTCGACCGCATCGCCGATCTGGCGCGCGACCGTGGCATGTCGCTGATCGAAGCCGCCGGGGTCGCCGCGCAAGGCGAGGTCAAGCTCACCGCCAAGGCCAAGGCCGCGATCGATCAGTTCCTGGGCGTCATCACCAAGACGCAGGTCGAGGCGTTCACCGAAGAGCCAGGGCGCGTCATCGAGAACATCCTCGAAGACGTGGGTTACCTGCAGATGCTGCGCCTCGAAGGCACGGAAGAGTCGGCGAGCCGCCTCGAGAACTTGCAGGAGCTGGTGGCCGGCATCGACGAGTACGCCGAGCGCGCCTCTGATCCGACGCTCGCGGGCTTCCTCGAGGAGGTCGCGCTCGCCACCGACCTCGACAAGATGGCCGAGAGCGACGAGCAGGTCGTGCTCATGACCCTGCATGCCGCCAAGGGGCTCGAGTTCCCGTTCGTCTTCATGCCGGGCATGGAGGAGATGGTCTTCCCGCACAGCCGCAGCATGGACGACCGCGCCGGCATGGAGGAGGAGCGCCGGCTTTGTTACGTCGGCATCACCCGGGCCAAGAAGATGCTGCACTTCTCGGCGGCGCGGACGCGCTATGTCTTCGGCCAGGTGAATCTCTCCGAGCCCTCGCGGTTCCTCTCGGAGATCCCGACGGATCTGCTCGACGCCGGCAAGCAAGTCACGCGGAGCCTCCCCTACTACGCGGCCCGGCAGACCTCGACCCCCGACGATTATTACCGGGATGCCATGCCCGACGACGACGTGGTGGCCCCACCCAAGCAGCCGACCTATACGATGAAGTCGAGCGAGCGCGACCAGTTCCCGCCAGGCACCCGCGTCCGCCACGCCACCTTCGGCGAAGGCAAGGTCTTCTCGAGCGAGGGCGAAGGCGTAAGACGGCGACTTACCATCGATTTTCCCGAGATCCCGGCCCGTAAGACCATCGTCGCCCGCTTCGTCGAGCGCATTTGACGAAACCACCCGGTGCTTTCTGGGGCGCGCGGGGGCTCTGGGAGTGCATCGACGAAAGCACCGGGTGCTTTCGGGACAGGGTGCGTCATGGCACGCGCCGGGTTGTGCATTTTCCCTCAAAAGACTAGTAAACCGCTTCGAATGGACGTGCGCTGTCCCTCCTGCGGGACCGATTACGAGCTCGATGACGCACGGGTGCCCGAGACCGGGTTGCCGGTGAAGTGCAGCAAGTGCGGCCACGTCTTCCGCGCTTTGAAGCCGTCGGTGCAGGCGAACGGTGCTCCGGCGAAGACGGTCACCGGCATCCACGCCGCCGCGACGGAGTGGATGATCCGCCGCATGACCGGCGAGATGGTGCGCTTTCGTGAGCTCACGACGCTCCAGCGCTGGATCGTGGAGCGCAAAGTCTCGCGCAACGACGAGATCTCGAAGACCGGCAAGAAGTGGGAAAAGCTCGGCAACATCCCCGAGCTCGCCATCTTCTTCCAGGTCATCGAGAGCCAGGGCCAGCCGATCTCCGAGACGCCCGCGCCGGCCTCCACGCCCCCCGAGCCCACGCCCAGCGTTGCGCACGATGCCGAGCCGCCGGCCCCCCCGCCCGCCGCGGAGGCGAACGGTTGGCTGAACGCGCCGCCCCCGGCGATCCCGGTCGCGGTGAAGCCGAGCTGGCCGGTCGACAAGCCCTGGCATCGCGCCGACAGCACCCCCGCTGCTCCGTCGCAGCCGCCGGACGCTCCCAACCGCCCCGCCGCGCCGTTTCGCACTGGTCCCGATCCGCTATCGGAGACACTCCCGGATCCGACCGGCATGCATCCGACCCTGCAGAGCTCGCGCATCGAGCCCCCGCCGCCGCTCGAGCCAGGTGAGGAGCGTCACTCCACCGTGCGCTGGGACATGGCGCCCAATCTCCCCGACGAGGTCCGCGAAGAGTACGAGGTCGGCAGCCGGCCAGGCCGCGCGGTGCGTGAAGAGTCGGGTGTCGGCAAGCGGCCGGGGCGCGATCCGCTCTTGCCGAAGCGCTCGGGTGCCGGTCAGGTGGTGATGATCCTGGGCGCCGTCATCGTCGGGCTGCTCGCCATCACCTACGTGCTGCGGCCCGCGTGGATCACTTCGCTCTACCGCCGTTACATCTCCGGGGTGCCGCCCGCCGCGATGAAGTCGGTCGACGAGGCGTACGCGGCGCTGCTCCTCGACACTGGCGCGAGCATCGACACCGCGGTCGAGAAGCTCGAGGCGGCGCTCGGCCTCGATGGGAGCTATGCACCGGCACGCGCGGGGCTCGCCGAAGCCTTGGCGGCGCGCGCCGACGCCAACCGTGAGCTCGCCGATCTTCGTGCCAGCGCCGCGCAAGCGACCACCGGAGTCGATCCCGCGCCCGAGCTCGCGGCGGTCGCTGAGCTGCGTCGCAAGGCGGACGGTGATCTGGAGCGTGCCCGTGCCGAGGCGAGTGAAGCGCTCGCCATCGACTCGGCGGGGCTCGCGAGCAACCGCGCCATGCTCGACGTCGTCCGCTTGAGCGGAGACAGGACGCGCATCGACCAGCTCGCGATGGTGGCGCACGCCGCTGGTCCGAACGACGCGCGTTTGAACATGATCATGGCGGCCATCGCGCTGCCCGAGCCCGCGGCCGCCGACCGGGCGCGCAAGCATCTCGAGGCGGCGCTCTCGGCCGAGCCGAAGGCCAATCACGCGCGCTACTTGATGGCGAAGCTCCATGTCGTCCGCGACGAGAAGGATAAGGCGATTGCGGTGCTGCGCGAGCTGACCGCGGCGACGCCGGCGCATGAGAGAGGGGCGGCGTTGTTGAGGGGGTTGGAGGGGGGGGAGCAAGCAGAGGGCCGATCGCCGATCACCGATAAGCCGATTGCCGATGGCCGATCGCCGATTACCGATAAGCCGATGGCCGATGGCCAATCACCGATTACTGACAAGCCGATCGCCGACGGCCGATCACCGACGACCGACGCCTCCGCCGACAAAGGCCCCAAATCCGCCGATGATCCCTCGCTCACCTTCGCCGAGGCCATGGCGCGCGGCGAGCGTTTGCGTGAGTCCGACAAGCCCGCTCAGGCCGTCCGCTATTACGAACGAGCCGCCGTGTTGAACCCGAAGGACCCCGACACGTTCCTGGGCGTCGGGTTTTGCCGCCTCGACATGCGCGAGTCCAACGCCGCCATCACCGCCTTCCGCAAGGCGCTCGACCTCTCGCCGCGCTTCTCCGACGCGCACTTCGGCATCGCCGAGGCCTACCGCGCCCGTGGCAACAAGCTGTACGCCATCAAGTACTACAGGTCGTACCTCGACATCGCGCCGCACGGCTCCGACTCCGATGCCGCCCGCGCTCAGCTCGTGAAGCTCGAGGACGACAACTCCGAGGCGCCGCCGCTGCAGCCGTCGCCGCTCCCGTCGCAACCCGAGCCACCGGCGCCACCGCCGGGTCAATAATCAGAGGCCAAGATGAGCAAAGAAGCACCCATCGACCGCGCCACCGTGTTGCACGTGGCAAAGCTCGCGCGGCTCACGGTCAGTGACGCCGAAGCGGACGCGTTGACGCGCGACATGCAAAGCATCCTCGCCTACGTGCAGAAGCTCGATGAGCTCGACGTGAAGGACGTGCCCGCCACGTCACACGCCGTGCACCTCGATACCCTGCTGCGGCCAGACGACGTGCGGCCTTCGATGCCGCTCGAGAAGGTCATGAGCAACAGCCCCGAACGCATCGGTGACGGCTTCGGCGTCCCCAAGATCATCGAGTAAACGACCATGGATCTCGCAAACCTCACGGTCCACGAGCTGGCAAAGCAGCTCGACGAAGGCAAAGTCACCAGCCGCCAGGCCACGGATGCCTGCTTGCAGCGTCTCGAGAAGACCGCGGGCTTGGGCGCCTATCTGCACGTCGACGCCGAAGGCGCCAAGAAGCAGGCCGCCGCGGCGGACGAGCGCCGCGCCAAGAAGGCGCTCAAGGGTCCGCTCGACGGCGTACCGATCGCGCTCAAGGACATCTTCCTCACCGAGGGTCTGCCGACGACCTGCGCCTCGCGCATCCTCGAGGGCTTCATCGCGCCCTACGACGGCACGGCGGTGCGTAAGCTCAAGGACGCCGGGACCGTGCTTCTGGGCAAGCTCAACATGGACGAGTTCGCCATGGGCTCGTCGAACGAGCACTCGGCTTATCAGCCGGCGAAGAACCCCTGGGACGCGACGCGCGTTCCTGGCGGCTCGTCGGGTGGCTCCGCTGTAGCGGTCGCCGCGGGCTCGTGCTTCATGACGCTCGGTACCGACACTGGCGGCTCGATCCGTCAGCCGGCCGCGCTCACCGGCATCGTCGGCTTGAAGCCCACCTACGGCCGTGTCTCGCGCTACGGTGTCATCGCGTTCGCGAGCTCGCTCGATCAGGTCGGGCCGATGACCAAGGACGTCACCGACTGCGCCACCATGCTGCAGACCATCGCCGGTCACGATCCGCGCGACTCGACCAGCTCGACCGAGAAGGTCCCGAGCTACACCGAAGGCCTCGAGAAGGGCGTGCAGGGGCTCAAGGTCGGCGTGCCCAAGCAGTACTTCATCGACGGCATGGATCCGGAGGTCCGCGCCTCGGTCGACGCCGCGCTCGAGAGCTACAAGAAGCTGGGCGCGACCCTGGTCGACGTCGACTTGCCGCACACCGACTACGGCATCGCGGTCTACTATCTCGTCGCCACCGCCGAGGCGTCGAGCAATCTCGCGCGCTACGACGGTGTCCGTTATGGCAAACGTGTCGATCCGGGTAAGGGCCTGCTCGACATGTACCTCGAGACGCGCGGCAAGGGCTTTGGCCCCGAGGTGAAGCGCCGCATCATGCTCGGCACCTACGCGCTGTCGGCGGGCTATTACGATGCCTACTACGTGAAGGCCCAGAAGGTGCGCACGCTGGTCGCGCAGGACTTCAAGAAGGCATTCGAGAAATGCGACGTCATCGTCACGCCGACCTCGCCGACGCCGGCGTTCAAGATCGGCGAGAACACCGGTGACCCCATCAAGATGTACCTCGCCGACGTGTTCACCGTCGCGGTGAACTTGGCTGGCCTCCCTGGCTTGTCGCTCCCGTGCGGCTTCTCCAAGGGAGGCTTGCCGATCGGCATGCAGGTCCTGGGGCGTCCGTTCGATGAGGCCACTATTCTGCGCACCGCCCGCGCCTTCGAGCGCGAGCACGACTTCAGCACCCGCCGAGCAATCTCATGAGTAACGAAATCGAGTTCGAGCCGGTCATCGGCCTCGAGGTTCACGCCCAACTCGCGACCAACACCAAGCTGTTCTGTGGCTGCTCGACCGCGTTTGGCGCGCCACCGAACACCAACGTCTGCGAGGTCTGCACCGGCATGCCCGGCGTGCTGCCCGTGTTGAACGCTAAAGCGGTCGAGCTCGCGGTGCGCGCCGGCCACGGCTTGAAGTGCACGGTGCACGAGCGCAGCCAGTGGTCGCGCAAGAACTACTTCTACCCGGACCTCCCCAAGGGCTATCAGATCAGCCAGTACGACAAGCCGATCTGCACGGGTGGCAAGCTCGACATCGAGGTCGACGGCCAGACGATGACCGTCGGCATCACCCGCATCCACATGGAGGAGGACGCGGGCAAGAACGTGCACGACGACATGGTCGCCGGCGCGCGCTCCTACGTCGACTTCAACCGCTCGAGCGTCCCGCTCATCGAGATCGTCAGCGAGCCGGATATCCGCAGCAGCGCACAGGCCGCCGCCTACATGAAGGCGATGCGCCAGCTCCTCCGCTATCTCGGAGTCTGCGACGGCAACATGGAGGAGGGCTCGCTGCGCTGCGACGCCAACGTCTCCATCCGCCCCAAGGGCGAGAGCAAGTTCGGCACCCGCGCCGAGATCAAGAACATCAACTCGTTCCGCTTCGTGCAGCAGGCCATCGACTACGAGATCGAGCGCCAAGCCGACCTCATCCGCTCCGGCGGCAAGGTCGTGCAGGAGACCCGCCTCTGGGACTCGCAGGCAAAGACCACGCGCTCGATGCGCAGCAAGGAAGAAGCGCACGACTACCGCTACTTCCCCGAGCCCGACTTGCCGGATCTGGTGCTCGAGCCCGGCTTCAAGGACCGGATCGCCAAGGAGCTGCCGGAGCTGCCTTCCGACAAGCTCGACCGCTACATCAATACGCTGGGGCTCTCGGCATACGACGCGCGCATCCTCACCGAGGACGCCGAGGTCGCGGCCTTCTTTGACTCCGCTTTAGCGGCCCACGACAACACCAAGTCGATCGCCAACTGGGTGATCAACGACGTGCTGCGCGAGCTGAAGGGCAACGGCATCGACAGCCTGAAGTTCAAGGGCGCGGCCATCGGCGAGCTCGTGAAGCTCGTCGACACCAACGTCATCAGCGGCAAGATCGCCAAGGACGTCTTCGCCGAGCTCATGGTGAACGGCGGCTCACCGAAAGCCATCGTCGACGCCAAGGGTTGGGTCCAGGTCACCGACACCGGCGCCATCGAGCCGATCGTCGACAAGATCTTGGCCGCTAACGCGGAGTCCGTCGAGAAGTACAAGGCCGGAAAGACCAATGTCATCGGCTTCCTCGTCGGCCTCGTGATGAAGGAGTCGAAGGGGAAGGCGAACCCGGCGATGGTCAACGAGCTCCTGAAGAAGAAGCTCGGCGGCTGACGCACTGCGCTACTACTTCGCTCCGAGCGTCATTTACCCGCTTGTCGGGGACGATCCCGACGCGCATAACAACCTCCTCGGCTAACGCACGGGTTCGATCGACTTCGGTAGTCCACGAAGTCAGAGGTGCGCGTGTCTCAGGGGGGTGTCATGGACTTCGAGCGCAGCAAAGGGAGCACTACGCCCGCGGCTGGTTTGATGAGCACCGCGGCCAAGGTCACTCCCCGACGTAATACGTTCGACGCGTTGTACGCGCTGCTCACCGGCAATGTCTTCGATGGCGGTGCCTCGCAGCGCAAGGTGGACGTCAGCATGCGCTACGTCGAGCACGTGCTCGGCATGTACAGCCACATGCCCGTCGCCGCCGCGTTACCGAAGGTGGTCGATGCCCTCTTTGCCTACACGGCCATCGACTCGACCCTGCGCGCGGCCCTGACCGGCCATGTCGCTGGTGGCGAGGGCGATCATGGCATCAGCTACGAGCTTGCCCACCAGGTCCGGGAGCGGGTGCGCAGCAGCCTCGAGACCCACTTGGCGTGGCGCCGGGACGTCAAAAACGAGTCGATTCTCGAGGGGTTGGAGCTCGACGAGGTGGTCGTTCAGTTCACCCGCACGGTGCGTGACGTGTTCAGCCGCTCGCTCCGCGAGGGTGCCGCGATCTTGAGCGATCCCAGCACCCGCGACGATGTGGCCAAACGCTGTTTGTCCGTGCTTGCTGGTGATTGAGGCATTGCCGAATCGTTGAAACTAAGGCAACTTGGCGCCGCTCGACCGAGGGACGGCCGCCCGCCGATCTCGTCGTCACTCGCAGCACGCCAGAGTCACAGACTGGCGCGAGCACAGAGCGCTTCACGCGCAGCGGATTGTA
Source organism: Myxococcota bacterium (assembly GCA_039809465.1). Taxonomy (GTDB): domain Bacteria; phylum Myxococcota; class XYA12-FULL-58-9; order XYA12-FULL-58-9; family JALHOP01; genus JALHOP01. The sequence goes on along the minus strand of JBDHVB010000166.1, from coordinate 1,818 downwards.
GATATGGCAAAGAAGATCGCACTGGCAGTCCTTGCCGTGCTGGTGATCGTAGGTGTGCTCGCGGGCATCAAGTTCCTGCAGATCAAATCGATGATCGATGCGGGCGCAAACTTCAAAATGCCCCCGACGGTCGTCACCGCCTCCGAGGCCAAGGAAGAGACCTGGCAGCCGTCGTTGTCGGCGGTCGGCACCCTGGTCGCCGTGCAGCAAGTCACCGTGGCGCCAGAGAGCCCCGGTCAGGTCACCCAGATCTTGTTCGAGTCGGGCCAGGTCGTGAAGACCGGTCAGGTGCTCGTGCGTCTCGACACGCAGGTCGAGGCGGCCCAGCTCGCGTCCGCTGATGCGGACCTGAAGCTGCAGAAGGCGCAGTACGAGCGCACCAAGAGGCTCTTCGAGACCAACGCGCTCTCGAAGGCCGAGCTCGACACCGCCGAGGCACGCCTCGCGCAGAGCGAGGCGCAGGTCGCGAACCTCCGCGGCGTCATCGACCGCAAGACGGTGCGCGCGCCGTTCTCCGGCCGCCTCGGTATCCGCCAGGTCGACCCGGGCGCGTACGTCAACAGTGGCACGCCGATCGTCACCCTGCAGGCCCTGGGGCAGATGTACGTCGACTTCAACATGCCGCAGCAGCGCCTGGCGCAGCTCGCGAGCAATCAGGTGGTCAACATCACCTCGGATGCGTTCCCGGGCCGCACTTGGGAAGGCAAGATCAGCACGGTCGACGCCGCCGTCGACGAGAGCACCCGCAACGTCAAGGTGCGCGCCATCGTCGACAACAAGGACGAGGCCCTGCGCCCCGGTATGTTCGTCGACATCGCGGTGCTCCTGCCGAACACCGAGAAGGTCGTGGTCGTCCCGGCGACCGCTATCGCATACGCCCCGTACGGCGACCGCGTCTTCGTCATTCAAGAGCGTGACGTCGAGGGCAAGCCCGGCGAAAAAGAGAAGTTCGTGACGCAGACCATCGTTCGCTTGGGCGAACGTCGCGGCGACTTCGTGGCGGTGACCCAGGGCCTGCAAGCAGGCGCGCAGGTCGTCACCAGCGGCGCTTACAAGCTGCAAGAGAAGGCGGCGGTCGCCGTCACCGACAAGCTCGCCCCCGACGCCAAAATCTCGCCCAAGCCCGAGGATTCGTAACCGTCATGCGTTTCACGGACTTGTTCATCCGACGACCCGTCATCGCGATCGTCGTCAGCATGGTCATTGTCATCGCGGGCCTGCAAGCAATTCGCAGTCTCACGGTGCGCCAGTTCCCCAAGAGCGAGAACGCTTCGATCACGGTCACCACGGCCTACGTCGGCGCGCCCGCCGAGCTCGTCAGGGGCTTCGTGACGACACCGCTCGAGCGCGCCATCTCGGCCGCCGACGGTATCGACTACCTGCAGTCGAAGAGCACGCTCGGCATCTCGACGATCACCGCGCGTCTGTCGCTCAACTACGACGCCAACAAGGCCTTGGCCGAGATCGGCTCCAAGGTCGACCAGGTCCGTAACGACCTGCCGCCCGAGGCGGAGGTGCCGATCATCAACCTCGAGTCCGCGGACAGTCAGTTCGCGGCGGCCTACCTCTCGTTCTCCTCGGACGTGCTCCAGCAGAACGAGATCACCGACTACCTGACGCGCGAGATCCAGCCGCGCCTGGTCTCGGTCGAAGGCGTCCAGAAGGCCGACATCCTGGGCGCGCGTACGTTCGCGATGCGCATCTGGCTCAAGCCCGAGCGGCTCGCGGCGCTCGACGCCGCGGCCGCGGCGGTGCGCGCGGCGCTCGCCAGCAACAACTACCTCGCGGCCGTCGGCAAAACGAAGGGCTCGCTCATTC
>JBDHVB010000165.1:0-12519 GCA_039809465.1 Myxococcota bacterium | reverse complement strand
CCCAAGGAGTGGCTGGTAACTGGGGTGAAGTCGTAACAAGGTAGCCGTAGGGGAACCTGCGGCTGGATCACCTCCTTTCTAAGGAGTCCTGAGCGTCTAGAAAACGCCTCAGCATTCCTGGTCATTCGCACGCACGATTCGTATGCATTCATTTTGTTTGCGCACGATGGCCTCGTTTCACTTGCTCTTCAGTTTTCAACGACCAGTCAACGGCAGCGTTACCAGCATTGGCGGTAGCGCCGGCACTACGGGATGAGCCAGCGGTTCATCCGTAAGGCTGGGTCGTAGGCAACGGTTCCCCCGCTGCCTTCAATCGAAGAAGCGAAGCGCCTCGGTCATCCCGAGGCGTTCGTGTTTATGGGCCTCCGCTAGTCGTTCGACAAGAACTCGCGCAGCTGGTCGTCGACCTCTTCGGCTTCTCTCGGGTTGCGGGCGCGCAGCGCAGCCACGCGTGTCTCGAGGCCTTCCTGGTACTTCGCGATGGCCGGCGACAGCGGACCATCCTCTTTGAGCGACGCCAAGGCGATGCCGAGGGCGGTTTGCGCTGGCAAGTCATTGGTGTGCGTGGCGAGCAAGGGGATGACGCGCTCGAGCTCGGGCATCGTCTGCACACGCATCATTTTCTCGGCTTGGCTGCGCCATCCGCTGTTGCGGATGCCGACGAGCGCCAATGAGTAGGCGATCGAGGTCGCCGGAGCGCTCGGATCCTGCGCTAGCGCGGTACGCACGTCGCTGAACGCCCGTATGCCGGTGGCTGACTTCTCCCGGAAGTTGATGAACGAAATGAGATACTTCGCGCTCAAGCCCTCGCCGGCGCTCGCGACGAGATTCGCCGCGGCGCGCTGGGCGTTCGGCACGCGCGGATCGGCGGCGATGCGCTGCATTGGCTCGATCTTGCCATTGACCCAGTCCCTGGTGACTTGGTCCTTGCTGACTGGATTCCTGACCGTGGCGAAGTCGCGTGTTTGCACCGCGTTCTTCGGCGGCTTCAACGCGTAGCGGGCACCTTTGAGCGCGTCACCGGTGTCGCTGATCTGGCGTCTGATGACATCCAAGCTGTCCGTTTGAGCGGTCTGGTTGCCTTGTTGGCGCGGCTGCGGTGCATCGCGCTCTTCCACGACTTGTGCTGGTTGTGCCGCCGAGCCCGAGGACGGTGGGGATACTGCCATGCGAAGACTCTAGCGAACGCGCACGCGAAGTCCAGTACCAGGGCTACTGCCGTCATGGCGGCAGTGATCCCGTGACAGGACGCGCTAGGGAGCCGTTTTTCCCGTCTTGTTGTAGCGTGGGCGCTCAAAATCATACGGAGCGCGCCAATGGCGAACGAGCGTCCTGCAGGGGTACCGGCCGGAGCGAAGTGGGTCGAAGAAGACAAGGAATGGATGCTCGGGTCCGTTTCGACGGACGGGAAGAAGCAGGGGCCCTACAAGTTCTGGCGCGCTGACGGCACTCTTTGCAACGAGTGCAACATGGTCGATGACCAGCCGCACGGTCCGTTCAAGCGGTTTCACGAGAACGGCGAGGTCTCACAGGAAGGTCACTTCGAGCGCGGCGCGCTGCACGGCACGCGCACATGGTTCTCGACCGACGGTGAGACCACCGAGCGCATGCACGAGGGGCGCATGTCGAAGAACGTCTGGCGCTCCGAGATGGACTACGTGCGCAACACCGTGGTCGCGGTGCGCCACTTCGACAAAGAGGGCAATCGTCTCTTGCCGAGCGGCGAGCGCTTCCCCGAGCGTCCGGCTGGAGTGTCCGCGGAGGCGGAGTACCACGAAAAGCATGAGCAGTGGGCGGCGGGTAACGCGCGCGAGGACCACTCCAAGGTCGGCCGCTGGCGCTACTGGTACAAGGACGGCACGCCCAAGGAAGATCTCGACTACGTCGACGGCAAGAAGAACGGCCCGGCGAAGGTCTTCCACGAAAACGGACAGCTCTTCGAGGAGGGAACCTATAAAGACGACGAGCGGCAGGGCCTCTGGAAGCGCTTCGGCGAGGACGGGAAGCTCGAGCTCGAGGCGACCTTCAAGGACGGCTCGCTGCACGGCCGCTACACCGATTGGGATCCGGATCTCGCCAAGCTCTACGCCGTCGAGGGGATGACCGGGCTGCTCTCCGAGTACGACGAGGGTGTGCCGGCGGGGGGCTGGCATCTGCTCGGCGCCGGCAACAAGCGCTTGGTGTCACGTGACTTTGGCGTGATCGGCAGCCAGGAGACCTTGGGTGACTCACCGGTGCTCGCCAACGTGCGTAAGAGCGCCGCCGAGTGGCTTGCCCTCGCCGAGACTTGCATCAGCGAGCGGCGCTTCGGCGAAGCCATCGTCGCCCAGGCACGGGCGGCTGCCCGCTCCGCGAAGGTCGATGGGCTCGAGGCGTCGATCGCCAAGCTCGCTCTCCCCGCGACGCCGGAAGGGGCCGAGAGCTTGAGCGCCGAGATCCTCGAGGAGGCTTCCGAGCACTATCCGGATCTCCTCGCGGGCTTCTTGCGCGGCGCGGCGCCGGCGGCCTTGTGCCGGGCGTTGTCGATCGTCGCCGACAAGGCGAACCGCGCCTTCGCGGCCCTCGATCTCATCAACGCGGCCTTGCTGCTCGCTCCCGAGCACAAGGACTATCTGTTCACGCGCGGCCTCGTGTTGATGCGCTTGGGGCTGCCGGAGCAGGTGAAGATCGACGTGGCGGAGCTCGAGACGGTGCAGCAGGGCAGCGCCGCTTTCCTCGGTGACTACAACCGCGTGCTCTTCCCGAAGTTCGACTTCTGGCCGAGCAAGCTGACGCCCGAGACCTACTATGATGGGCTCCCCGACGCGCCGTCGCAGGATCTCGAGGCTGTCCGCAAGATCATCGGCAAGTACGCCAAGCGCCTGACGCTCATCCGCCAAGCGCTCGGCAAGTACGTGCGCTTGGATGTGCCGTGGATGCTCGCGGACCTCGAGCGGCTAGCGGCGGGCGCCGAGCTGGTCGAGGACAGCTGGGAGAACGACGAGGAAGAGGAGATCACGATCGACGAGACCTTGAGCCTCGACGAGCACGAGCTTCCCGATCTCTTGCGCCTGGCCCGCGGCGATTGGGCGGCGCTCACCTGGCTGTGCTGGAGCGTCGGGGAGAGCTCGATTACGCTGCCGGCCGCGATCAAGTCTCCGGTGGACTTTGGCAAGGCGTGCGGCATGGCGGTGCAGCACTACTGGCGTGTCCGCGATAAGGTTCACATGGACGGTTACGGCGCGCGGCGTAGCAATGTGCCAGGCTTCAGTTGGGAAGGCATCGAGATCGACGCGATGCATCCGGCGCTCGCGGGCATCGCGGAGCAAGAGTACGCCGAGGTGGCGGCGGTCTTTCGCTGGCTCACCGACGAGAGCAACAGGTCTCCCTGGCAAGACAACCTTCGAGGCAGCTGATGAGCGGTCGTACGATAGAGATTGCCGAGCATCTCTGGACGGTGCTCGAGACGATGGCGCGCGACATGGCGACGGAGCCACGCGCTTTGGTGAATCAGGCTGTGTTCAACTGGGCGCGGCGTAATGGATATGCGGTGTCCGCTGGAGCGGTGGGGGCGGTGCCTGCGGCGGCGCCGGAGCTAGCGGCTGTGCCTGTGGTGGAAGCGAAGCCTGCTCCTGTGTCCGTGGCCAAGACCGCGCACGTCGAGAAGGCCAAGGTGGCCGAGGTCGAGGCAGTCGAAGCCAAGGCAAAGCTCGAGGTCAGGGCCGACGCGAAGCCCGAGCTCAAGACGGACGCGAGCTCCGAGCCCAAGCTCGAAGCCAAGACGGACGCGAGCTCCGAGCCCAAGCTCGAAGCCAAGGCCGATGCGACGTCCGAGCCCAAGCTCGAAGCCAAGGCCGATGCGACGTCCGAGCCCAAGCTCGAGGCCAAGCCTGAAGCGCCTCTCGCCGTGCCGGCACCGTCGTTGAGTCAGGCGGTGCGGGTCGCGGCCATCGACGCCGATGTCGACCGCTATTGCGTCGTGCCCGTCGTGGTCGAAGGAGTATTCGGCGAGGACGATAGTGACGAGGAGGCTGCTCCTCCAGCGCCGGCCCCCGTCGCGCCCGCGGTCGATTTGGCCGCCTTGCGCGCCGCTGCCGCGGAGCGCGTCGCCGTCATCGAGCGTGCCGTTGCCGATGTGCTGCCACGCCCACGCGCCGCTGTCGCCGCGACTGCCGCCGCCAACGTGGCCGCGCCCGCGCGCCCGACCGTGACGAGTGCCCCAGCGTCGCTCGCGGTCACGCCACCGCCTGCCTCGGCTCCCGCCGCCGCGCCTGCGTCCAAGCCGGCCGCGGTGTCGGCGCCCGCAGCGAAGGCCGAGTCCGCTCCAGCGGGCAGCGCGAAGCCCGCTCCCGCCGCCACCGCGGGCGTGAACGGCAAGCCGCGCCAGCGCATGGACACACGCGAGCTCGACAACCTGTTCGGCGAGGTCGACGACCTCCTCGGCCAGAGCGGTGTGCGGGACACGGCGCTGTCGCCAGCGATGAGCTTCGTGCTCGAGCTGCGGGTGAGTGGTACCGATCAGGTCTGCATCGTCGCCGCCGAGCCCGTGGTCATTGGTCGCGGCTCGCACTGTGACCTCGTGCTGCAATCGGCGGAGGCTTCGCGCGAGCACGCGGTGGTCTCGCGCAACGGCGCGACCTACGTCATCGAGGACCGTGGCTCGAGCAACGGCACCTGGGTCAACAACGAGCAAGTGCGCTCGCACGAGATCCACAGTGGCGACGTCTTCCGCATCGGTAGCGTCGAGCTCGTCGCGTCGCTCAAGGTCACCAAACCCCAAGCGAAGGCCGGCTGACGCGCCAAAGCGCCAAGGCTCACCGGCTCTTCGAGCACACGGGAGTCGGGGCCCCGGCGCGTAACAAGCGAGCGCCGAGGCCGGCGCGTCACGCCGCCAAGTAGACGTCGAGTCGGGCGTGCTCGCGTGAGGTGACGACGCCATGGTCGAGCGGCACGTTCTCGAGCGCGCTGATGGCGTGGGCCCGCTCGTACACCGCGGTCGGTAACGAAAAGTCGAGTCTCGCCACGCCGGCGAGGATGTTCACGAGCTCCGCGACGCCGTCGGCGACGAGCGGGTCACCCGCGCCGACGTCGAGCCCGCTGATGCGCCGCACCAAGGCTATCGCCGTGCTCTCGTCGATGGCGAGGACGATGTGCCCATCGCCGTCGATCGCGCTGCGAAAGCGGACGGTCGCCGAGACGTCGGTGGTGCCTGCCGGACCGGTGCGCCGCTCGACGAAACGCTGCAGCTGCGCGGCGCCGATCATGGAGCGCAAGACGTCGTCGAAGCTGTCGAGGAGGTCGTCAATCATCATGGCGACTTCACGAACTTCTCGATGCGTTGCCAGAGCTCGAGCATTTGAAACGGCTTGGTCACGTAGTCCGAAACGCCGGCGCGCGCCGCCTCCATCGCCTTGAGCGGATCGTGCACCGACGTGACCATGACGACTGGCCGCACGAAGCCGTTCGAGCGGACGCGCTTGACGAGATCGAGGCCGTCGAGCCGCGGCATGTTCCAGTCGATGAGCATGAGCTGCACGTCGTTGATGCGGAGCAGGTCGAGCGCTTCCACGCCATCGCGTGCTTCGATGATCGTCGACGTGCCATCGCCGTAGGCGAGGAGCGCGTTGCGCACCATCGAGCGCATCATCGCGGAGTCGTCTACAACGAGGATCTTCATGCTAGTCTCCTGGCCTTGGCGCCGCTCGCGAACGACGACAACGGCACCTGCATTGCTACTTCGGTGAACACTCCGCGCTTACTCCTCACGAGCACCCGCCCACCCAGCTGACGACTCATCTGCCGAACGATCTCGAGGCCCAAGCCACGCCCCGCCGACGCGTCGATGTGCTCGCGGGTCGAGACACCCGAGGCGAAGAGCAGCTCGCCCAGGTCGTCCTCGGTGAAGGTCGCCACGTCGCTCGCCGACACCAATCCACGCTCGATCGCGCGCGCCCGCACGCCGTCCCAGTCGATGCCCTTGCCGTTGTCACGTACCGCCACCCAGACATCGTCGTCGCGGCGCTCGGCGCGCACCTCGATGATCAACATCGTGCCCGGGGTGGCGCCGTGCGCCACGGCGTTACGCACCAGCGCGACGAGCGCGCTGCGTAAGTTGTCGAACAGCTCGTCGTTGAGGGCGCCTGGGAGCTGGCTCATCCAGGTCACCTGGGTCTCGCAACCAAGTGACTCGGCCTCGCGTTTGGCGCAGGCGACGAGGACGCGCTCGATGAGATCGCTCGGCTCCACGGCGCTGGCTGGGTCTCGCACCGCCGAGAGGCGCTCGAGGAGCGACAAGTCCGTCTGCAGCTCGTTGTCGAGCGAGCCCGCCACCTCGAGAACGGAGGCGAGTGGGGCGTCGTCACCGAGCAGCTGCTCGAGTCTCTCCATGGTGTTCGCCACGGCATCGAGGCCAATGGCGCGCGCGTCGCCTTTGATGGCGTGAGCGCGCAAACGCAGCGCGTCGCGCCGCGCCTCTTCCGCATACTGGTGGGACAGCTCCTTGACGAAAGCGGTCCCCTGACGCGCGACGTCCCGCACCACGTTGGCTGGCGTGATCAGCAGCTTGTGCGCGCGCTCGATGAACAAGAGCCGCTCGCGTGTCCGCTCACGCAGCTCGGCGGCGAGCTTCACTTCGGCGGTGCGGTCGCTCAAGACCACCAGCAAATGGCGCTCGCCGTTGCTGACGAAGCGGTTGACGCGCGCGCTCAATGTACGCGTCACGTTGCCCGCGTCGATCTTGAAGTCACGCAGCGGGCTTATCGACGCGATCATGTCATCGGTCGCAAACTCCGACGTCATGGCGATGTCGATGAACTCCTCGACTTGGGCCGCGAGAGCCTCGGTGAAGAGGTCGCTAAAGCGCATGCCAGCGACCGAATCCCGACCTAGGAGCAGCAAAGCCGCGCGCGAGTGATTGGTGCCGATGATTCCGCCGGGGCCGATGTCGAGCAAGCCGTCATTCAGGGTCGCGAGCATCGTCTCGATCTCTTGGCGGGCCTTCTCGTGCTCGGTCTCGATGCCGAAGAGCACGTTCTCCATGATGTCGTGCTGTGCCTGCAGGCGCTCGAGCTGATCGGCGAGATCGGCCCGTTCCGCGTCCGCTTTGGCGAGCGCCACGCGTAGCGCGGTGACCTCGTCCGTCTCGCTCACGCGATGTCCATGAGCAAGTCGTCCCAACGGACCATCACGCGGCTTGGATGATCGACGCGCGCCGGGGTCTCTTGCACGTCGTTGAACAGAGTGTAGCCAGAGACGTTCTCGGCACACATCCTCGATGATTCTCCGCTCAAGGTGCGGAAGGCGATGTCGGCGCGCGCCCGCTCGACCTCGAGGACGCGGTTGCGGCCCCACTGCAACGCGGAGCACGCCGGGTACGCCATGACGAACGGCGGCGCCACGCTGTCGCGCATCTCGAAGGCGAAGCGCTGCAGCGCGGCATCCTCACCCTCGACGAACCGTGACCATTGACTGGTCGCGGTGCTGTGCTCGACATAGCCAATCCACGCCTCGGCGCCGCGCTCGTGACAACGTCGCGCCGCGCGCGCGAGCTGCGACGGGCCGAGCGCGGACGGCTGGATGAGATACGTGCGTCCCGGCTCGGGAAGGACCTCGAAGCCACGCACGACGTGCACCGTGGGGAGCCCGAGCGCGTCGCGTTGCTTCTCGAGATCGATGAGCTGCGTGACGCGCGGCCAGCCCTTGCGCTTGGCGAACGCCACGACCTCACGAGCACCGCTGGCCCGCGCCGCCATGAGCTCGGGCAATACGTCGAAGACATCGAGCACCTGCCGTAGTCCCAGATACTTCGCCAAGGTCGGCCGCCTGGCCTTGAGGAAATCGACGTAGCTGCAGCCCGGGCACTGCGCGGCAGCGGACAAGCCTTGGGTTTCGGCGATCGCTATCGCGGGCATCAAATCGATGACCAGGATGCGCGGACCGAGGCGCGCTCTTTTGCGCTCGGCATCGGCGTCGGCACGATCCCCTATGCGAACCAATACAGACACGATTCAGGGCTCTCGCAGTGCCAGGAAGGTCGCGGTCTCGTTGTGGAATCGGCACGTCGGACTGACGTCGCCACAGTTGGCGATCTCTCCATACGTGTAGAAGCCGATCATCGGCGCCTCGAGCCCGAATGTCTCGCGCGCCACCTCGATCTCGCGGGAAGTGCGCCGTCCAAGCACGAGACGCCGCGCCATGCAGGAGAAGAACATGACCGCGTCCGCTGTTCCGGACAGCTGTTTGGAGGCGCGCGTCGCGGCGGCCCGGCTCGCGTCGATCACCGCCTCCGACTTGGCGCGCGTCATCTTCACCTTGGCCCCTTGGGGGATCTCACCCGCGAAGGTGATGCTGCCGTCCGCGTGATTGACGTTCATCGGCGCGCGCAAGAGCAGATACTCCTCGCCGCCGACCGTGCTCGACTGACCGACGCGCCCGGACTCATCGACGAGCGCGAAGGGATACTCGACACCGATTGCCGGGAGCTGCGACGCGCGGTCTCCGAGAAACGTCTTGTAGAACTCGAGCGCTGACTTTCCGTCGATCTCGTAGACGACGTTGCCCACCGCGCGCGTCACCACCCGGGCGACGCCGATGGGTTGCCATCCACTCATCACGCCGTAGCCGACCTCGAGCGATGGCGGACCGTAGAGCATGAGGGCGACCAACGACCCGCTGTAGACGCGCCCGCCGTGAATCTGGTGTGTCTTGACGAAGCGTCCACGGTCGCCCGCGGTGCCGCCCCCGATGACGAAGTCCGGTCCAAGGATGCTTTGAGCGCCCTTGATGATGGCGGTGCCATTGCAGGAGAGACCGTCGGGCAGCAAGATCATGACGCGCGCATCGGGCGCCGCGAGCGCTTTAGCGGCCTGTGCTGCCGCTTCGAACGAGCCCGAGCGCAAGTCTTCGACGACCACGCTCTTCGCGCGCACGTTGTTCGACGCGAGCACCATGAGGCTCACCGAGTCGACCGCGAGGCCATTGGCGATCTCACCATCGGTGCCGCAGCCGACGATGGGAACATCGCCGAGGGCTTCGCGGAGTGTCGATGCTATCGCGGACATATCGTGATCGGCGCCCACGAACGCCATCGCGGCAATGATCCGCTCACCCTGCGCGAGCTTGTCGCGTGCTTCATTCGCGACCGACTGCGCCGCTATTCGAGATTCACCATTCGCGGTCGCTACGACCGATCTCATGCGTTCGCTCCCTCGTCGCCCAACTACAACCTCGACGGGTTAACGGTAGCCGACTTGCCAATGGCCCGCGACCGGAACTCGGTGCTGTACTGAGCGGCCGTTCATGCGTGGTGTGGTGCGATGTGATCCGTTTTGCTTACGATTTTTGCGCCTTTCTGTTTTTGCGCGATTGCCTCCACGCATGACTAGCTCGTGGCTGTAGCCGGCGTTAAAGTGCGGCCGGACTTTCTGGGGAGATCGCCAATGACGCTCGTCGACGCGGGACGTGCCGATGACTCGCGTAGTCAGCACGACGAGCTCCGTGAGAGCGAAGAGCGCATCCATGCCCTCGAGCGCGAAGTCCGCTTGGGCAGACTCTTCGGCGAAGTTGCCGCGGCGCTCACCTCCAAGGGCACCTTCGACGAGACCCTGGGGCGCGCCGCCGAGGCGGTCGTGCATTTGCTCGGCGTGCCGTGGGTGCGCATCTGGCAGATCGATCCAAGGCATGGTCAGCTGGAGCTGCGCATCGCGGCGGGGCTTGGCGCCAAGCACGACAAGCCCGGCACCCTCGGCGCGCCCGATTCCGCCGCCGCGCGCATCGCCCGCGAAGGCGCGGCATACGTCACCAGCGATATCGCGAGCGACGCCATGGTCACGGACCTCGAGCCCGCGCGCGCGGCTGGTTGCTCCGCTTTCGCGGGTTTCCCGCTGCGCATCGCCGAGCACACCTTGGGTGTCCTGAGCGTCTTCAGCCGCGAGTCTTTCGAGAGCGACGCGCTGGAGACGCTGGCGGCCGTCGCCAACGCGATCGCGCTAGCCATCGAGCGCAAGCTCACCCGCGACTTCCTGCGCGAAGAGGCCGAAGCGCTGGAGATCTTGAATCGCGTCGGCCAGATGCTCTCCGCCGAGCTCGACCAGAGAAAGCTCGTCCAGGCGGTCACCGATCACTCGACCCGCCTCGCGGGCGCCGAGTTCGGTGCCTTCTTCTACAACGTCCGTGACGAGCGCGGCGGAACGTACATGCTCTACGCGCTCTCCGGCGTACCGAGCGAGGCCTTCGCCAAGTTTCCCATGCCCCGTAACACGCGTATTTTCTCGCCGACCTTCGACGGCGAGGGCGTGGTGCGCGTGGAGGACATCACCAAGGATCCGCGGTACGGCCACAACGCGCCCTACAAGGGAATGCCCGAGGGTCACTTGCCGGTGCGCAGCTATCTCGCGGTGCCGGTGATGGCGCGCGGCGGCGAAGTGCTCGGCGGCTTGTTCTTCGGCCACTCACGCGCGGGGATGTTCACCGAGCGCAGCGAGCTGCTGGTGGCTGGCGTCGCGGCGCAGGCCGCCATCGCCATGGACAACGCGCGGCTCTTCCGTCAGGCGGAGGCCGCGAGCCGCTTGCGTGAAGAGGTGATGGCGGTGGTGTCGCATGACTTGCGCAACCCGCTGAGCGCCATCTTGAGCAGCGCCGCCCTCGCGCACGCCTTGCTCGACGACGGGCACACCGCCGCGCGCAGACACCTCGAGACCATCCAGCGCTCGTCCGAGCGTATGAAGCGTCTGGTCTCGGACCTCCTCGATATGGCGTCGATCGACGCCGGGCGCTTCGTCATCGAGCCCGCGCTGCATCACGTGGCGGGGCTGGTGCGCGAGATCTGCGAGATCATGACGCCGATCGCCACCGAGAAGGGCCAGCGTATCGACTGCGCGCACATCGCCTCGTCGCTCACGGCGTACTGTGACCGCGACCGCATCGTCCAGGTGCTCTCGAACCTCATTGGTAACGCCATCAAGTTTACCCCCAACAACGGCACCGTGAGCGTCTCGGCCACCGCCGACGGCGAGCAGGTGCATCTTGCTGTCCGTGATACCGGACTAGGGGTCGAGCCCGAGCAGCGCCCGCATCTCTTCAACCGCTACTGGCAAGCAAAGCGCAGCAGCGCCCGCGGCAGCTTGGGGCTGGGACTATCGATCGCGCGCGGCATCGTCGAGGCGCACGGCGGCAAGATCTGGGTCGAGGGAGCGGACGGCGGTGGCGCCGTCTTCCACTTCACGATTCCAACGCACGCCTGAGCACGGTTCGCGGTAGACGAAACCTTTGGGAGTTTCGTCTGTCGCAACCGCTGAACGGCATTGGCGCTAGTTGGGTTTCCGCGCCGGCGGCTGACCCGGCATCTGCGGCTTTTCGGTCTTGTAGTCGGCCGGCGGATCGAACGACGCCGCAGGCACCGACTCGGCGCGCGAGCTGACGAGGCGCTGCTCGCGCTTGGCCTTGCCGTTCTCGAAGTCGCGCGTCAGGACCGGGAAGCCCTTCACCTGATCGAGCTCACGCCAGGATTGGGTGACGCGCGCGTTGGCGCCGGCGTTGCCGATGCCCTCGAACATCTTGCCCAGGCCCTTGAGCGCTTCGATGACCTCGGCGCTGCCGTTCACGGCGCTCATCGGCGCGATGCACATCTCCTCGACCTTGCGGCCTTCTTCGCTGACTTCCCAGATGGTGCAGGGCTTGCCCGCGACGGTCTCGGTGCGCGAGGTCTGCTTGAGCTCTCGCTTCGGCTGCTGCGGCGCCTGGCCGGCCGCGCCCATGCCGCCGTGCTGCGCCATCATCTTCTCGACCTGCGCGCGCTGCTCGGGAGTCATCTGCGCCATGCGCTCCTGCATCTGCGCTTGGACCTGCTTCATCTGGTTGCCGACCTGCTCCATGGTCTGCTTGTCGATGACCGAGACGCGCTTGTTGGTGTGATCGACGGCGTACATCGTGTCGTTCTTGAAGATGACGCTGTTCTTGCCTTGCTCCATGTCGAGACGGAGCTTGCCGCCCTCGGCCCAGAGCTTGTTGGTCTTGGCGGGCGCCTTGGCGTCGTCGAGGTCTTTCTGCGCCATCTCGACGTACGCTCCAGCGGACGCGGTGGCGGAGGCTAGCAGAGTGATGGCCAGTACGAGCAATCGCATTCGTTTCTCCCCTTAGGTTAGGTCAGCGCGTGTGAGCCTGTTGGCGGGCCAGCTCGGCGTCGTCGAGCTTGAACTTCTTCACCTTGTTGATCTCCGCCATGGTCTGGTCCTTGGGGTCGAGGGCGAACGACTGCTCGAGCTCGGCGAGGCCGTGATCGAGATCGCCCGAGTACGCGTAACCGACGCCTAGGTTGTAGTGGACCTTCGCTTGATCACCCTTCGAGAAGTCACCTGGAAGACGTTGCGCGGCGGCGTTGTATTCGCCGAGGGCCTTGGTCCAGTCGCCGAGCTTCGCGTAGTTGTTGCCGCGCTCGAGCTCCGGCAGGTCGCCGTCGTCGGCGAGCCCGACCTCGACGTTCACGGTGTGCGGCGCGATGACGTTGGCGAAGGTGTCGGCGATCTTCTTCACCGCCGCGCTCAG
>JBDHVB010000164.1:0-12541 GCA_039809465.1 Myxococcota bacterium | reverse complement strand
TTGTCGACGCTGCAGCTCATCGGGCCGAGCTCGAGGCCGTCCTTGCGCGCCGCGATGGCCATCGTCGTGAGCATGCAGCTGCCGAGCGCGGTGCCGACCAAGTCGGTGGGCGAGAAGGACTCGCCCGTCCCTTGGTTGTCACGCGGCGCGTCCGTCGGGAGCACGTGACCCGAGGGCTCGTGCACGCAGCGGCAGTGAAGCTTGCCCTCGTAGTCGATGTCGACGCGGACGCCCACCTAGCTGCCGTTGCCGGAGGTGCAGGCGTTGTCGTTGGGGTGGCTGCTGCAGAAGCTCGAGAAGCAGCGTGAGAGCGCGGCGGTCTCGTCCGAGCACTTGCTGTTCACGGCCGGGTCGCAGGCGTTCTCGTCGCCGCAGTCGGCGAGCTTCTCTGCTTGGTCTTTGCAGTCGGTGGCTTCGACGCGTGATTCGAAGGTGGCGCAGCCCTGCTTGCAGGTGGCCTTCTCGTCAGCGGTGAGCGGCGTCGCGCCGTCACACGTGCGGTCGCAACCTTCATCGCAGATCTTGCGGATGTCGGTGCCACCACAGGCCGCGATAGCGAACAAACCGAACAGCGAGGCGACTTTCAGGAATTGCATGTTGAGCTCCAGGGGTTAACAGTCAGGATCGGAGGTGTGCGAACGGCAGTACGTTTGATTGCAGGTGTCGAGCGCTTGGCTTTGCTCGCGGCAGTCGGCGACGAAGGTCGCCTTGCAGCCGTTCTCGGCGGCGCAGTCGTAGAGGGCGGCTTGCTGGCTCGCGCAGTCGCGCTTGTCGGCGCGCGTTTGTAGCTCGTCGCAATCGTTCTCGCAGTTGGTGATCTGCGCGGCGGTCGGCGTGCTCTCGCCGGGGCAGACCTTCGGGCACTGCTCTTTGCACTTGTCGGCGACGTTGTCGCTATCGCTGCAGGCCGCGATGGCGGACAAGAGGGCGATGATGATGGCGTGAAGTGATTTCATGGTTCGAGAGGGTGCTCGGCCGGCGCAAGGTGAGCCCGCGCCGGCCGAACGTCACGAATTACTCAACGGCGCAGTCCGTGTCGTCCGAGTGGGCTTCGCAGTAGTTGGCGATGCAGGTGAGGTAGGCGGTGACCTTCGTGCGGCAATCCTCGGTAACTTCTTCACACGAATCGGCGCCGTCGCAGCTCAGCGCGTCGCTACCTTTGTCGTCGCAACCCGACTTGCTGTTGAACGCGTCGAGACGCTCGCAGCTCGCCTTGCACGTTGCTAAGTTCGGCTTGTTGCCATCGCAGTCCTCTTGCGAGCAGTTATCGTTGCACGTGTCAGCGAAGCTATCACCACCGCAAGCCGCAAGGGTGGCAAGACCGAGGACCATGAACAAACCACGCAGGAACTGCATCTGGACTCCAAGAATGACCGCGGCTTGATTGCCGAGCGCGTCCTTTTGACACGGAAGTAGACGTTCAATGCAAGTTCTTGATTCTTTGGCTTCCGCGCGTGTACGGGTGGCCCCCTATGGCACAGCAATACATCTTCCAGATGCACGATCTCCGAAAGTCCGTGAACGGGAAGGAGATCCTCAAAGGCATCTATCTCTCCTTCTTCCCCGGCGCGAAGATCGGCGTCATCGGCCCCAACGGCTCCGGTAAGTCGACCATGCTCCGCATCATGGCGGGCAAGGACAAGGAGTTCGGTGGTGAGGCCAAGCCAGACCCCGGCGCGCGCATCGGTTACCTCCCGCAGGAGCCCGAGCTGGACAAGAGCCTCGACGTGCGCGGCAACGTCGAGCTGGGGCTGAAGCCGATCCGTGACCTCTTGGATCGCTTCAACGCCATCAGCGAGAAGTTCGCCGAGCCGATGAGCGACGATGAGATGAACAAGCTCCTGGACGAGCAAGGTAAGCTCCAGGACAAGATCGACGCCACCAACGCTTGGGAGATCGACCGCATGGTCGAGGTCGCGATGGACGCCTTGCGCTTGCCGCCGGGCGACGCCGACGTCACCAAGCTCTCGGGTGGAGAGAAGCGCCGCGTCGCGCTTTGCCGCATCCTCCTCGAGAAGCCGGACATGCTGCTCCTCGACGAGCCGACGAACCACTTGGACGCCGAGTCGGTCGCCTGGCTCGAGCAAGCGCTCAAGGAGTTCCCGGGGACCATCGTCTGCATCACCCACGACCGTTACTTCTTGGACAACGTCGCGGGCTGGATCCTCGAGCTCGACCGCGGCGCCGGCGTGCCGTGGCAGGGCAACTACACCAGCTGGCTCGAGCAGAAGGAGAAGAAGCTCGCGCTCGAAGAGAAGCAAGAGTCGGCGCGTCGCAAGGCGCTCGCGACCGAGCTCGAGTGGGTGCGTCAGTCGCCGAAGGCGCGTCAGGCCAAGAGCAAGGCGCGCTTGCAACGCTACGAGGAGATGCGCAAGGCCGACGTCGAGAGCCGCGCCGATTCCGGTGAAATCTACATCCCACCGGGGCCGGAGTTGGGTGGCCTGGTCATCGAGACCAAGAATCTACGCAAGGCCTACGGCGACAAGCTCCTCATCGAGGACCTGTCGTTCAAGCTGCCACGCGGTGGCATCGTCGGCGTCATCGGCCCGAACGGCGCCGGCAAGACCACGCTCTTCCGCATGCTCACCGGCAAGGAGCAGCCGGACGGGGGCGAGCTGCGTGTCGGCGATAGCGTCAAGATCGCCTACGTCGATCAGAGCCGTGAAGCGCTCGACCCCAACGCCTCCGTCTTCGACGAAGTGTCGCAGGGCGCCGAGGTGGTCGAGCTCGGCAAGCGCATGGTGAACGCGCGCGCGTATCTCGCGGGCTTTGCCTTCAAGGGCGCCGATCAGCAGAAGAAGGTCGGCAACCTCTCGGGCGGTGAACGCAATCGCGTACACCTCGCCAAGATGCTCCGCGAAGGCGGAAACCTCTTGCTGCTCGACGAGCCGTCCAACGATCTCGATGTCGAGACGCTGCGCTCGCTCGAGGAAGGCCTGCTCAACTTCGCCGGCTGCGCCGTGGTCATCAGCCACGATCGCTGGTTCTTGGACCGCGTCGCGACGCACATCTTGGCGTTCGAGGGCGACAGCAAGGTCTTCTTCTTCGAAGGCAACTTCGCGGACTACGAAGAGGACAAGAAGAAGCGCCTTGGCGCCGACTCGATCGAGCCGCACCGCATTCGTTACAAGCCGCTCGTTCGTAATTAGCGCGCCTTGGGGCGAAGCGGGCCGCATCGATGTGATGTCGTTTATAGCGGACGGGCGGGCGGAGTAGCTGAGTGCCGTGTGGATCATGACTCCAGGTGTCGACGCTGTATCCATGTGTTGACACACGGAGCCGGCAGTGTCCTGAAAAACCTAATGATTTCGCGGTCGGTGCTTGGCCTGTCTCCTGCATTAGCCACGAGCCTTCAGGAGAATAGCGCCATGCTCAAGCGCCTTGCCGTCCTTGCCCTCACCGCCACTGTTGCTGCTTGCTCCGGCAACGGTAACGGCCCCGATATCGGTCCGCGGGTCTCCACCAGCGCGCACCTCGTGCGTTTCGACAGCTGTGAGGACCTGGCCAAGAAGCTCAAGGACAACCTCCGCGAAGAGTCGCGGACCATGCTGTTGCAGTACCTCGACGAGTCCAACGGGGGCTGGTGGCGCGGCGTCGCCGAGGCGGACTTCGCCAGTGGTGAGTCGCCCGCCGCGGCGGACGCCTCCGGGCGCCAGGAAGGTGTCGATTACTCGGGCACCAACAATCAGGAGAGCGGTGTCGACGAGGGTGACTTCGTCAAAACGGACGGCGACTACATCTACGTCTTGAACGGCCACAGTTTGGTCATCGTCGGCGTGCCCGAGTTCGGCCAGCTCGACAAGCTGTCGACCCTCGACATCGAAGGCTACCCGTCCGAGATGCTGGTGGCCGGCGACAAGCTGGTCGTCTTCTCGCAGGTCTATCCGCGCTACTACGGCTACGACCATCCGCTCTTCTCGGATGCCGTCATGGCGGACGGCCGCACCTGGCGCACCAACGAGCTGGTGAAGCTGACCTTCATCGACATCGCCGACCGCGCGCGTCCGTCGGTCACGCGTGAGCTCTACGTCGAGGGCTACTATCAGACGTCGCGCAAGATCGACACGTCGATCCGCTTGGTGTCCTTCGGTCAGATCAACGTCTGGGACGTCTTGTTCTATCCGGAGCTCCCCGAGGGCTACTGGCGTCTCGATTGGGACAGCGCCGAGGCCCGCGCCATCCGCGAGAAGGCGGTCCACGACGCCATCGCGAGGAACGACAAGGTCATCGCCAACAAGCCGCTCTCGGACTTCATCCCCAACCTCTACGAGCGCAAGGCCGGCGCCATGCGGACGCGTAACTTCGGCGACGCCGAGTGCACGAGCTTCGGCATCGCCGACGACGGTTTGGGCCACGGCGTGACCTCGATCATCAGCTTCGACACGGCGAGCGACGGCTACGAAGCCGACCACATCGTCTCGAACACCAGCGTCGTGTACGCCTCGGCGGACAAGCTGCTCATTGCCGAGCCGGCGCAGACCTGGTGGTGGTACTACGGCCAGGCCGACGCCTACGACGACGCGACCAACATCCACCGCTTCGACATCGCGACCGCGGGCGTCTCGATTTACCAGGGCAGCGGCCGCGTGCCCGGCGCCTTGCGCAATCAGTTCAACCTCTCCGAGAAGGACGGCATCATCCGGGTCTCGACCACGTCGAACCAGTGGGGCCGCTGGTGGGTCGAGAACCCGCCGCCGGTGAGCAGCAACGTCTTCACCCTCAAGGGCGACTTCCACTTCGAGGTGGTCGGCGGCGTGCGCGACATCTCGCCTGGCGAGGCGCTGTGGGCCACGCGCTTCGTGGGTGACACGGCGTATCTCGTCACCTTCCGCAACGTCGACCCGCTCTGGACCGTCGATCTCACCGACCCGACGGACCTGGTCATCCGCTCGGAGCTCGAGGTGCCGGGTGTGTCGACCTACATCCATCCGCTCACCGAGGGGCGCCTGCTCACCATCGGCTACGCCGGTACCGCGACCGGCCTCGACTGGGGCACCACGCAGATCTCGCTGTTCAACGTGGCGAACCCCGACGCGACCTCGCTCTCGGCGAGCTTGCAGCTCGGGCTCCCCGACAGGGATTCGTGGGCGTACAGCGAGGCGCAGTACGAGCACAAAGCGTTCACTTATTGGGAGCCCAAGAAGACGCTGGCCGTGCCGATGGCGAGCTACGGCTACTCCGCGAGCGGCTACCGCTACTACAGCACGCTCGAGCTGGTCTCCGTTTCGGCGGACGGTCTCGCCCGCGGCGGCAGCATCGATCACACCGGCTTCTTCAACGACCCCAGCAGGTGGTGGTCGAATCCGGGCATCCGCCGCAGCATCTTCATGGGCGACTACGTGGTGGCGGTGAGCGACCGTGGCATCACGGCGACGCACCTGGGTGACCTGGTGCTGACCGCCTCGGTGCCGTTGCCGGGGGCCTACGAGCCGATCTGGTTCTACTAGCCTGATTTTATGGGTGATCGCGCTACGTTGCGTAGCGCGGTCATGGCGCTTGATGGCCGTATCCGCGGCTCGGTATGTTGGGGCCAATGCTCGCGCATGCCGATGAACAGCTGGACGCACGCCTGGCCCGTGGGCCCATGCGCGCCCCCGAAGCGCTCGGCATCGCTTTGGCCGTCGCGCGGGAGCTCGAGCAGGCACACGCGCGGGCCACCGTGCACGGCGACCTGTCGCCAGCGAGCATCAAGGTGGCGGCGGACGGCAGCGTCAGCATCCACGACATGCCGCGCGGCCGGCGCATCACCCAGGAGATCTCGACCGACGGCAACCGCACCCTCGCGGCGCTCGAAGATCTCGCGCAAGGCCGCTCGCATGCGCGCAAGGCCGACGCCATCCTCGGCGCGCTCGCTTACAAGAGCCCCGACCAGGTGCGTGGCGAGCGCAGTGAAGCAGGCGACGACATCTTCGCGCTCGGCGCCATCCTCTACGAGATGCTCACCGGGCAGCGCGCCTTCCCCGGGGCCTCACGCGCCGAGCTGACCAAGCAGATCGTCATCGCCAAGCCCAAGTCGCTCGCCGGTCAGGTGCCCCCGGGCTGTGAGCGCATCATCATGAAGGCGCTCGCCCCCAAGCGCGCCGACCGTTATCAGAGCACCAGTGAGCTCGTCGCCGATCTCGAGCGCGAGCGTGGACCCGAGACGCCCGAGGTGCGTGAGGCGTCCAAGGCGCAGCGTCCGACCACCAAGGCCGAGCGCCGCAAGCGCGGCTTCGGTTGGATCGTCGCGGTGATCATCGGCGCGGTGGCTGCTTTCGCGGTCACCAAGATGCAGCATGACACGCCGCGCGCCGATGAGCGCACCGTGCTCATCGTGCCGATGGAGGTGCGCGGCCAGAACGAGGGCAGCGCCTACTTGGGCCGGGCCTTCGCCGAAGCCATCGCCGTGAACCTGGCGCTCGCCGGCCTCAAGGTCTTGCCGGTGCCGGAAGCCACCGAGCTGGGCGCCGGCGCCATGGACCGGGCCGAGGTCGCGCGCGAGCACGGGGCAGGGCGCATGCTCACCGGCGCGGTCACGCGCAGCGGCGAGCAGCTGGTCGCGAGCTTGAACCTCATCGACTCGGTGGAGAACCGCCTCGTCTGGGGCACCCAGGCAAGCAGCAACACCAACGATCTCTCGAGCCTCGCGCTCGAGCTCTCGCGCGGCGTCGCGACGCACATGGGCGCCGACCTGCCGCGCCTCTATGATTACGTCGGGAACCTCACCGGCGGACCCGCGATGGCGCGCTCTCCCGACACTAGCGTCGCGCTCGGCGCGATCCGCGCTGGCGACTCGGCGCGCGCGCTTGAAGCAACCGCGCGTCTCGTTCACGCCTTTCCCCAGGAGCTCGCCGCGCACGCGCTGCGCACGCAAGCGTTGTTGCTCGCATGGGATGCCGACCCGTCCACCGAGAACGCGGCGCGCCTGCGCCTGGCGATGTCGGCGCTCGAGGGCATCGATTCGAAGAATCCCTACTCGGCGTTTTACCGCGCCTACCTCGCGTACGGCCGCGGCGACATGAAGACGGCGCTCGAGCTGTTCGCGGGCATCGTCGAGCGTGACGACCTTTCACCGGCGGCGCGCGCTTGGGTAATGCGCTATCGCGCACTGGCCCTCGGGGTCACCGGCGACAAGGCGAGGAGCCTCGCGGTGCTGGAGGAAGCGCTCAGCATCGACCCCGCGAATGCCTGGACGGTTGCTTCACTCTCCGAGAGCCTGGGTGAGCTCGACCGGCCCCATGACGCGCTGGAGCGCGCCCAGCAAGCGGTGGCGCTCAACCCGTTATCCTGGCGCAACTACGTCACGCTGGGCCTTTCGTTCATGCGCTTGTCACGGTTCGCCGAGGCGGGCGAGGCCTTCGCCACCGGCTGCAAGAGCAGCAATGCGCAGTTCGCCTGCGCCCTCGAGGCGGTGGCGCTCGAGCACGCCGGCAAGAAGGAAGAAGCACGCACCGCGGCGGATCGCGCCGCCAAGGCGACCGACAGCACCTGGGGCGCGTACAACCTCGCCTGCTATTACGCTATAGCGGGTGACAACAAACGCGCCGTCGTTTACCTCTCGCGCGCCGTCGAGCTCGGCTTCCCCAACACCAGCTTCGAGACCGACCCCGACTTCGCGGCACTCCGGGGCACTCCCGAGCTGCAGAAGCTGTCGCTCCAGGTCCGCCAGCGCACCGGGCGAGAATAACCGACACGGCTTTACGGCCGGGTACGAGGTTTGCCCTACGTTTGGTGTGTCAACGCGCCACATGCGTCGTGTGTCACCCCGTCCGCCGAAGCGTTTGCCACGTATGCAGTCAATTCATGCTTGCGGTAGCGGACGTACACCGCTATTTCCAGGGCACCTCGGGATCCCATGGTGTTCGGAATACCCACGTCCCCAGGAAGTTCGCGACTTTCTGTCTGCGATTGCAGTCGCCGGCTGACGAGGTGTCCGCGTACGCGGGCACGAGAAAACGACACAAAAATCGCAAAAAAGCACTTTGATCCGCGATAGCGGTTCACGGTGTGCCGTGGATCGTTTAGTGATCGCGGCGTGAAATCGTCACGTGGTATCCGCAATACGTTGGCCAACAATGTCCGCCGCGCTACGGAGAAGCAGGGCTTAGGTGTCAACAAGCTCGCCGACTTCGCCGGTGTGTCGCGTTCTCAGTTGTACGATGTGCTTGGTAGCAAGAAGGGCGCATCGGTCGACTGGATCGACAAGATTGCCGAGGTCCTGAAAATGGAACCCTGGCAGCTTCTCCGTCCAGACGGGAACGGCGCTGGCGGTAAGAAGAAGGCCAAGAAGCGCTAACGCGTTTCTGGTTGTGCGCTGACACAGCAACGTGTGGCTCAACATACTCTGGGGTCGCAAAGACCGTTTGGTGCGCTCGACGGCAGCACGACATCGCGCGTGAGTTTACCGCTGGAGATGCAAAGGGTCTCCAAATGACCGCGTGGGACGTGAGCAACTGACGTAGGGCAGCTCGAGCAGACTCTCCGATCCCATATTTTCTTACGCGGCCCGGCCGATCTTTGGCCGGGCTTGCGCGTCCTTCGCGCTTATATTCCGAAGCTCTCGCGTCCGACTTGACCCGCGTCCAGGGGTCACGTCTCATCCACTTCCACGCGATCGGAGCTTCCATGAAACCCGTCTTCCAGCCAGGCGAGGCTTCTACCCTCGAGGGGATGGCCGAGCGCCACCCGGGGCCTTGCAGCATGGTCATCTTCGGCGCCTCCGGAGACTTGGCCAAACGCAAGCTCTTCCCGGCGCTGTACAAACTGGCCCGCGGCGGCGAGCTGCCCGAGAAGTTCATGGTCATCGGCGTGGCGCGCAGCCTCCAGGATGACGGTGCCTTGCGCGCCATGGTGCGCGAGGCGCTGCAGACATTCTCTGGCGACAAGAAGGTCGACGAGGAAGCCTGGCAGAAGCTCGAGAGCTGCCTCTACATGGTGCGCGGTGACGTCGACGACATGCGCACTTACGAGGAGCTGCGGCGCGTCCTCGACAATGGCGACAAGAAGCATGGCACCGGCAAGAGCGTGCTCTTCTACCTGTCCGTGCCGGCCTCGGTCTTCCCCGAGATCCTTCCGCGATTGCAGTCAGCGCAGCTCATCCAGCCCAAGGGAGTCTCGGACCGCTACAGCCGCGTCATCGTGGAAAAGCCGTTCGGCCAGGACTTGGAGTCGGCCAAGCGCCTGAACGAGCTGTCCGCCAAAACGCTCGACGAGTCGCAGATTTACCGCATCGACCACTACCTCGGCAAAGAGACGGTGCAGAACCTGCTCGTCTTCCGCTTCGCCAACGCCATCTTCGAGCCGCTGTGGAATCGGAAGTTCGTGGATCATGTGCAGATCACGGCCTCCGAGCAGATCGACATCGAGGGCCGCGGCCGCTTCTACGAAGAGACCGGCATCTTGCGTGACGTCGTGCAGAATCATTTGCTGCAAGTCTTGGCGCTCTTCGCCATGGAGCCGCCGAACACGCTCAAGGCCGAGGAGATCCGCAGCGAGAAGGCGCAACTCTTGCGCGCGTTGCGGCCCATCGATCCCACGAACGCGGCCAAGGAAGCGGTGCTGGGCCAATATGCTGGCTATCGTGAGGAGAAGGACGTGGCGCGCGACTCGCAGACCCCGACCTTTGCCGCGCTGAAGCTCTTCATCGACAACTGGCGCTGGCAGGGCGTGCCGTTCTACCTGCGCGCCGGCAAGGCGATGAAGGAGCGGGTCACCGAGGTGAAGATCGTCTTCGGCCGCATCCCCATGTCGTTCTTCGGTAAAGCGACCGATGCGATCCGCAACAACGTCCTGACTCTGCGCATCCAACCCAATGAAGGAATCAACCTGGGATTCATGGCGAAGGTCCCGGGTGTCGAGTTCGCGCTCGCCAACGTCAACATGCGCATGCGCTACGCGGAGGTCTTCTCGAAGAAGCCTGCTGAAGCGTACGAGCGGCTGCTGCTCGATGCGATGCGCGGTGACACGACGCTCTTTCCACGGCGCGACGAGATCGAAACCGCGTGGACGTTCATCGACCCCATCTTGCATCCCATCCGGGAGCTGCCGCTGCGCACCTATGCCAAAGGCTCGGAAGGTCCGGAGGAAGCGAAGAAGCTCCTCGAGGCCGATGGCCGCAGCTGGTTCGCGTTGTGAGCAGCGGCGCGGGAGAGCTGCGGGTCGCGGCGAGCGCGGCGGACGCCCAGGTCGCGTGCGCCTCGTTCTTGGAGGACGCCATCGCAGACACAATCGCGCGCCACGGCAAGGCCGCCATCGCGCTGTCCGGCGGCTCCACGCCGTGGCCGACCTACGAGCGGCTCGCGGCCTCGACGCGCGTCGATTGGCGGCGCGTCGACGTGTTCTTCGCCGACGAGCGTTGTGTGCCACCCGACCATGCCGACAGCAATTTCCGCATGGTGAGCGCCGCGTTTGCCGGGACGCCCGCCAGGATCGTGCGCATGGTCGGCGAGATGGGGGAGAGCGGCGCTGCTGACTACGCGCGGCTCCTGCCACCCAAGCTCGACCTGGTGCTGCTCGGCATGGGAGCCGACGGGCACACGGCATCGCTCTTCCCCGGTAAACCCAGCGTACTCTCGAGCGGACAGGTGCTGTTCGTGAACGACAGCCCCAAGCCGCCGCCGGCGCGCTTGACGCTCGGCCGCTCGGTGCTCGAGCACGCGACCCAGCTCGTGATGCTGGTGACCGGCGCCGACAAGGCCAAGGCGCTCGCCAAGGCGCGCGACGCGAAGACGGCGGTCGAAGACATTCCAGCCCGGCTCGCCCGCCGCGGCATTTGGTTCGTGGACGAAGCAGCAGCGAAGGGACAGTGAGCGATGGCAGCGCAGGCAAATTTCGGTGTCGTGGGTCTCGGTGTGATGGGCGCGAACCTCGCGTTGAACTTCGCGGATCACGGCGCCAAGGTCGCCGTTTGGAATCTCGAGCGTGACAAGCAAGAGAAGTTCTTGAAGGAGCATCCCGGCTTCGTCGACGCCAAGGATCTCGCGGCGCTGGTCGCGGCCATCGAGCGGCCACGGCGCATCCTCGTCATGGTCACCGCGGGCAAGGCGGTCGACGCGGTGTGCGAGCAGCTCGCGCGGTACCTCGAGCCGGGTGACGTCATCATCGACGGCGGCAACTCGCTCTACACCGACACGCGCCGCCGCGAGCAGGAGATGGCGGCGAAGGGCCTGCGCTTCGTGGGCATGGGGGTTTCGGGGGGTGAAGAAGGCGCGCGTCATGGGCCATCGCTCATGCCGGGTGGCGCGCGGGAGGCGTACGAGCATCTGAAGCCGCTGCTCGAAGGCATCGCGGCGAAGACCGAGTCAGGACCGTGCGTGACTTACTGCGGACCCGACGGCGCGGGTCACTTCACCAAGATGGTGCACAACGGCATCGAGTACGCCGACATGCAGCTCATCGCCGAAGCGTACGACATGCTGCACCGGGGCATTGGTCTCAGCAACGAGGAGCTTGGTGACGTCTTCGATGCGTGGAACCAGGGGCCGCTGCAATCCTTTCTCATCGAGATCACGGCGAAGATTTTCCGCGTCCGCGATGGAGACGCGTATCTGCTCGATCGCGTGCTGGATAAGGCGGGTCAAAAAGGGACCGGCCGCTGGACCGTCGAAGCGGCGCTCGCGCAGGGGGTTGCGATCCCGAGCATCGCGGCGGCGCTCGATGCGCGGATCATCTCCTCGCAGAAGGAGAGCAGGGTCGCGTTGTCGAAGAGCTTCTTCGAGGAGCCGGTGCGCGCGAGGGCCGCAGCGGGAGAGCGTGAAGCGCGCATCGCGCAGGTTCATGATGGATTGCTGGCGGCGAAGATCTGCGCTTACGCGCAAGGCATGGAGCTCATCCAAGCGGCATCGACCTCGTACGGCTGGGACATCGACAAGCGCGAGGTTGCCCGCATCTGGAAGGGCGGCTGCATCATTCGTGCGAAGCTGCTCGATGCGATCATGCAGGCGTACGGGAAAGAGAAGGAGCTGCGCAATTTGATCGCGGACGCGGCGCTGGGTGGGGAAGTGAAGAGGGCGGAGCCGGCGTGGAGGCAGGTTGTTGGGCGCGCGGTGAATGATGGTATCGCGATCCCGGCATTTGCGGCGTCGCTTACGTGGTTCGACGGAGTGCGGAGCGCGGACCTGCCGCAGAATCTTACGCAGGCGCAGCGTGATGCGTTTGGGGCGCATACGTATGTGCGGCGTGATGACCCGAAGAGGGGGCCTGTTCACTCCGAGTGGCTGAAATAGGCTCTCGGCTCTCGGCAATCGATTCCGCTATAGCAGACTAAGTGAACGAAAAAAAAGCGACCCCCCCGAGTCGCTTTTTCTTCTGGGTGAGACGCTCAAGCGCGGTCCCTGTTTGGCCCCCCATGCCTCGCAGGGACCGCGCCGAGCATCACCCCCCAGGACGTTCCATCGTACAGTGCCCTTATAGTTTGCAGAGGGCATGCCAAGCTCCACCGCCTCAAAACCCTACTTTTGAGAGGGTTCTAAGGAGCACGTGGCCCCATTTTTCACCACTGCCCGCTCTCTGGGGCGATTCTCCACACAATCTGACTTCCCTGTCGCTGAAAGCATGTTCAGCA
>JBDHVB010000163.1:0-12701 GCA_039809465.1 Myxococcota bacterium | reverse complement strand
TCCGGCTTGCAGTACACGCGGGAGACGGCGACGGCTTCGTCGAAGCGGCGGTAGAGCGGCGTGTAGTCTTCGATGCGGCTCACGCGGTTGCGCTCGGGCTCGAGGACCAGCAGCGGGAAGGCTTCGTTGCGCTTGCGGAAGTATTTCGAGAGCACGCCGCGGCTCGTGGCGCGGAAGAAGTCGACGCCGGCGTCCTTGAGCTTCGCGTCGATCGCCGGCGCTTCCTGCGGACTGAAGTCGTGCGTCTCGAGGAGCATGCGGTACGGACGGCGGCGCACCACGAGCTTCGCCCACGGATCATTCGAGCGGCGCAGCGCCATGTTGAGCTCGACGTCGTCGGTCGCAAGATACGCTTCCGGATCCGCCGGCAGCGTGTACTCGCCCGACTCGTAGAAGCGGCCGAGCAGTGAGTCGAAGCAGATCGGCGTGTAGTGGTAATAGACCGACAAGAACATGTGGTAGCGCGCGAGCAAGAAGTTCTCGAAGGCCCACATGCCGCGATGCTGTAGCGCCATCGCGAGCGTGCCCTCCCACTCGACGGCGGTGATGTTCGCGGTCAGCCACTGATGGTCGAAGTTCCCGTAGGTGACGCCGGCGTAGTACGCGTCGCGCCGCAGGTAATCCATGCGATCGGCGTCCATCTCGCTCGAGACGATCTGATGGAGCAGCGGCAAGAGATCGACGCCGTTCACCACGAACGCCTTCTCGTCACCCGGCGGCGGCGTCCCCATGACCAGCGCCGCGAGCCGCGCCCCCGTGACACCAATCGCCCCGACCTGCTCGTCGATGAGCTCGGTGAGCTCCGAGCGCGTGAGCAAGATTACAGTGTAATCTTCGTGCGTCGCCTGGCGCTTGGGATCATCCACCCAGGCCCCGAGATCGAGCGCCCCCACGAGCGGCATGACGCGCTCACTCACATGCGACATCGGCGCGTGCCCCAAGTCGTGGAAGAGCACCGCGAGACGCACGGTCTGCCGCAAGCGCGCCTTCTCGGCCTCGCTCGCCTCGACGACCTGCAGCGCCCGGTCCACCATGCGCGTCGCCATGGCCATCGCCCCCATCGAGTGGGCGTAGCGCGTGTGCGTCGCCCCCGGGAACGCGAGCTCCGAGAAGCCCAGCTGCTTGATGTGACGCAGGCGCTGGAACGGCCGCGAATCGATGAGCTTGATCTCGGTGGCGGAGACTTCGATGGTTCCGTGGATGGGGTCGTGAATCGAGATCATGGACGAGGCCTGCAATAGCGCCTTTCCCGGCCCTGCGCCAAGAGCACCCGGCGCTCCCGCGCACAGCCTCCGCAAGAATGCCAGCGCGGCACCGAGGCGAGGCAACCTGGCGACTGCGGGTCCGATAACCGAGGCCACACACCGTCTACGGGAATTGGCCTATGTCTACGCCAGCTTTTGACCTGTCCGTCTCCCAACCCCACGTCGCCCCGGCCACCGCGTTCGTCCCCACTCCGGTCAAGACCAACTTGCCCGTCCCCTTCACCGGAAATCCGTACGACCGCGCAGTCACGGTCCTCGACGCCACACGCACGCGCATTCTTGCGACCGCCAAGAAGAAGGGTCCCGATGTCGTGCAGAACGGCTTCGACCGTGCCGTGCAGCGCTGGGACAGGGAGTCGCGCGCTCCCCTTGGCTGGATAGCAACGGTGGGCGGCGCGGTCGTCGGCAGTCTCGTGTACGGCGTCAATGCCGCTGCCTTGGGTCCGATCAGCATCGGCTTCACCACCGCGTTTGCTGGCGTATGCGCCACCGGCATCGCATTGCTCACCTCGAACTTCAGGACCCGCAAGTTCCGCGAGCGTATCGCGAACACGCAGCTGAGCAGCCACGACGTCGAAAAGATGCTCGCTCCGTACACCGCTCTGCCGCCCAACGAGCGTGCGCTCGCCCACAGCGGCGTCACGCGTGAGCTGAGCCGCATCGACGCCTCACTCTCTCCCAAGGCCGCGCTGACGCGCGACAGATTGCTCGAGAAGCCGGAGAGCTCCGCGGACCCGGGCCTCATCCGCCGCGCCGCGGAGTTCGCCGACCTGATCAAGGCGATCCGCAAGGAAGGCGTCAACAACTACCGCCTGCATGACATCGCGAGCCTCGTCGACGCCGCCGAGCCAAGTGAGCGCAAGCACCTCGCCGAAACCCTCGAGAGCCAGCTCATGAAAGGCGAGCGCGTCAGCGTCCCGGGCTCGGTCGAGCAGCACCGCCGCTTCTACGACATCCTCATGCGCGCGAGCCGGGGCGAGCCCGTCACACCGCCCGCTTCGGAACCCTCGAAGGAGACCAACTGATGACCTCCTACGCCATCATAGAGACGCCGCGCACACACGTTGGTCTGCCGGAAGCACCGCTGTCCAAGGGTGAGCTGCTCACGGTTCCCCCGCCGGCTTCCCCCGTCCCAGCCGCGGCGTACGCGCGAGCGGTCGATCTGGTACGGGCGACCGACGCGCGCGTCACCGCCCTCGAATCACTCACTGGCCCCAAAGCCCTCGCGCCCGCCTTCGACCGCTGGGCAAAATCGTCCTTCTCCGCGTTCCTGACGTCAGTGGGTAGCGGCGTAGCGACCATCTTCGGCATCGCTGGCGCTCTCGCGATGGCCACCGATGGCGCCTATCTGGAGTCCGGCCTGAGTCTGCTCGCGGGTGTCGCTGGTGCGGGAGTCGCGTTCACGATCCTGAGCGCCGA
Source organism: Myxococcota bacterium (assembly GCA_039809465.1). Lineage (GTDB taxonomy): Bacteria > Myxococcota > XYA12-FULL-58-9 > XYA12-FULL-58-9 > JALHOP01 > JALHOP01. The sequence goes on along the minus strand of JBDHVB010000163.1, from coordinate 10,017 downwards.
GACACGTGCAGACAGAGCGGTCGCGCAGCGCCGCACCCAGCGCATCGAAAGCAAGCAGCTCGAGTCGGTCCTGCGCGCGTACGATGACGCGCCCGTGGACGTCCGCGCCATCGCAAAAGACGCCGTCGCCGCCCGCCTCGCCAACGCCGACGAGAGCCTGTCCGCTGAAGCGGCCCTCAAAGGCGCCGCGTGCGTGGGTGCATTGAGCGCGACCGACCCACAAAAGCGCGCCGCGTGCCTGACCGCGTACATCACACGGCTCCTCGACAGCGAAGCGCATCCCAGCGAGCCCGCGAGCGTCCTGAAAGGGATCGGCGAGCTCCTCGGCGAAGCGCCTCCCGACGAGCGGCGCGAGATGGCCGCCGCGCTCGAGCAGCTCGTGTTCTCTGGCGAGCAGGCCCGCTTCAAGAGCAGCAGCGCCGACCAGCGTTGGCTCTGGGCCTCCATCAAGCGCGCCAAGGCAGGCGAAGCGCCCCTCGCCGCCGAAAACACCCAGGACGCCTAGCCCTCAGGCGCGGCGGCGATCCCGCTTCTTCTTGTTCGAAGAGACGTCGCGCTTCACCTTGTCGACGACCGACGGACCATCGTCCTCGGGCGTGCCGTTTACGGGCGCCGCGCCGCTCGCGCCGTTCTTCGCGGTGGCCGCTGGTGCCGCCGCCTGCGTGGCGCGTGACTGCATGAGCTGGCGCTGCTTGTCGCGCTGACGCTCGAGGCGCGCCTGGTACTCTTCCGAGGTCTCCTGCGTGATCACCACGCGGAAGATCTTCTGCAGGACGTCGCTCGTCACCACCGACATCATGCTGAGGAAGAGGTTGTAGCCTTCCTTCTTGTACTCCTGCTTCGGATCCTTCTGCGCGTAGCCGCGCAGCGAGATGCCTTCGCGCAGGTGGTCCATGTCGCGCAGGTGCTCTTTCCAGAGCTGATCGATGGTCTGCAGGTAGATGATGCGCGACACGCCGTAGTAGGCGTCGGCGCCGTACTCGCTCTCCTTGGCGAGCAGCACCTTCTCGACGTTCGCGAAGATGGTGTCCTCGATGACCTCGCGCGTGACGTCCTTCACCTCGCCCATGCTGAGCTCGACGTTGAACTGCTCCTTGAGCATCAGCTCGAGCTCGTCGATCTTCCATTGATCGACGTTGACCTTCTCGGGGCAGGTGCGCTCGACGACGTTGATGATCACGTCCTCGATGGCGTCGAGCACGAGCTCCTTGGTGGCGGCCGCGTCAGCGGACAAGACGCGCCGGCGCAGCTTGTACACCGCGATGCGCTGGTCGTTCATGACGTCGTCGTACTCGAGCAAGTGCTTGCGGATGTCGAAGTTGTGGCCTTCGACGCGGCGCTGCGCGTTCTCGATGCTGCGGTTCACCAGCGGATGTTGGATGACCTCGCCCTCCTTCATGCCGAGGCTGGTCATGATGGAGGTGATGCGCTCGCCGCCGAAGATGCGCATGAGGTCGTCTTCGAGCGACAAGTAGAAGCGCGAGCTGCCTGGGTCACCTTGGCGGCCCGAGCGGCCACGCAGCTGATTGTCGATGCGGCGTGACTCGTGACGCTCGCTGCCGATGACGCAGAGACCACCGGCGGTGCGCACTTCGTCCTTCTCGGCGTCGCACTGTGCTTGGTAGCGCGCGAGGATCGCCGGCAGCTGATCGATGTTTTGCTCGGTGAGCTCGGCCTTGGCCATGAACTCGGCGTTGCCGCCCAGCAAGATGTCGGTACCGCGGCCCGCCATGTTGGTGGCGATGGTGACCGCGCCCTTGCGGCCGGCCTGCGCGATGATCTCGGCTTCTTGGCGGTGGTACTTCGCGTTCAAGACGTTGTGCGGGATCTTGAGCTTCTTGAGCTCGCGCGAGAGCACTTCGCTCTTCTCGACGCTGGTGGTGCCCACCAAGATCGGCTGCCCGCGGGCGGCGCGCTCCTGGATGTCCTTCGAGATCGCCGCGAACTTCTCGCGCTCGCTCTTGAAGATGAGGTCGTCCTGGTCGTCACGCACCATGTCGCGGTTGGTGGGGATCGCGACGACCTCGAGGTCGTAGATCTTCGCGAACTCTTCCACTTCGGTCATGGCCGTACCGGTCATGCCGCCGAGCTTCATGAACATGCGGAAGTAGTTCTGGTACGTGATGGTCGCGAGCGTCTGGTTCTCGTTCTCGATCTTCACGCCTTCTTTGGCTTCCACCGCCTGGTGCAAACCGTCCGACCAGCGGCGCCCATCGAGGACGCGGCCGGTGAACTCGTCGATGATCTTCACCTTGCCGTCCTCGACCATGTAGTCGACGTCACGGCGGTACAGGGTGTGCGCGCGCAGACCCTGATTGACGTGGTGCAAGATCTCGATGTTGTCGGGCGCGTAGAGGTTGTCGACGCCGAGCTTCTTCTCGGCGGTCTCGATGCCGCGCTCGGTGAGCACGACGGTGCGCGACTTCTCATCGATGGTGTAGTCGACCTCGCGCTTCAAGGCAGGGATGGCGGCGTTGATGCGCGCGTACTTCTCGGTCGACTCCTCCGAGGGACCGCTGATGATGAGCGGCGTACGCGCTTCGTCGATCAAGATCGAGTCGACCTCGTCGACGATCGCGAAGTGGTGGCCGCGCTGCACGTAGTCGCTCAAGAAGAGCTTCATGTTGTCGCGCAGGTAATCGAAGCCGAACTCGCTGTTGGTGCCGTAGGTGATCGGCGCCTGGTACTGCTGCTTGCGCTGCGCGTCCGACAGGCCGTGCACGATGAGGCCGGTCTCGAGGCCGAGCCAGCGGTAGAGCTGGCCCATCCACTGCGAGTCACGCGTCGCCAGATACTCGTTGACGGTGACGACGTGGACACCGCGGCCCGCGATGGCGTTCAAGTAAACCGGCAAGGTGGCGACGAGCGTCTTACCTTCGCCCGTCTTCATCTCGGCGATCTTGCCCTCGTGCAGCACCATGCCGCCCATGAGCTGGACGTCGAAGTGGCGCATGTTGAGCACGCGGCGGCCGGCCTCGCGGCAGACGGCGAACGCGTCCGCTAAAATGGTCTCGAGGGCGGCGTCGACGAGCTTGCGCTCGGCTTTGACCTCGGGCTTCGGCCCCTCGGTGATGGTCTTCGTGGGGTCGCCGCCGAGCTCCTTGAAGGCGCGCTCGTAACGCTCACGCAGCTCCTGCGTCTTGGCGCGCAGCTGGTCGTCGGGGAGAGCCCGCATCTTGCCGTCGAGCGCGTTGATGGCCTGCACCTTGGCCGTAAGACGCGAGACTTCACGCTCATTCTTGGTCGGAATCAGCTTGCCGATGATTCCTTGACGCCACCAGGACATATCCACTCCAGACCGCGCTAAAGGGGCGGAAACCTACGCGTCTGACAGCTTATTGGTCAAGGCGGCACTCGAGCGCGGCGCATAAACCTATCACCGGTCCTTCGCCCGCGGTGATCGCGCGCCAGGAAGCGCGAGCAGCCGCCGTCCGCCATATAGCGGGCTTACGCCCATATCGGCCGCCACCCCACCGCTGGCACACCACGCTACGCGCACGAGCCCGGTTTGCCCGACCTACGAGCCTGGCAACTCGTGCGCTATCCTCACCTCGTTTTTTACGTCGAGCGCGACGACCACGTCGATGTCTGGCGGGTGCTGCACGATCAGCGCGACATCCCGGTGTGGATGAGCGAGCCAGGCGGCTAGCGCGCGACCTTGTCGTAGAGGTCCTCGACGGTGTCGACGAGGGCCCCGTAGAGCTCGGCCTGACGGATGCGCTCGGCGACCGGGTCCTTGCTCTTCACTTTGTACTTCGCCTGGGTGGCGTGCAGCTTCTTGTAGAGCTCGAGCGCACCTTCGGCGCGGGCGAGCAGCGACGGATCGGCGCTGACGGCCTTCTCGATGGCGTCGATGTGCTCGTTGAGCTCGGCGAAGGTGGGCTTGCCGCCTTTGCTCGCGGCGGAGCGCGGCGGTGGATCGTCGCTCGTCGTGGTCGCGGCGGCCGGGCGCGCGTTGGGACGGGTCGCGGGAGTCGCGGGCGGCGGCGTCGACGGCTTGTCGCTGGTGGTCACCGCCGGGCGCGGCGCCTCGGACGGCTTCTCGTTCACCGCCACCGGATCCTTGGCGGCCGGCTTACCGGTGTCCGCTGCGGCGGAGTCATCGTCGGCCTGACCGGCGTTCGCTTGCGCCTGGAGCTTCGCGGCGTCGGCTTGCGCCTTGGCGACCAGGGCCTCGGCCTCCGCGGCTTGGGCGGCGGCCATGCGGGCGGCGTTTGCCATGCGGACGACGCCAATCACGCTCCACGCCGTGCTCGCGATCAGCAACACGCCGAAGACCATGATGATCTTCGGCACGATGTCCATGACGCGGAAATGCCCGTGCCACGCATACATGATGTAGAGCGAGACCAGGCTCGCGGCGCCCATGATGAGCACCGGGAAGACGCCGACGAACGGGCCAACGACCGGGACGACCGCGAGCAGCGCGAAGAGCACGGCGACACCCGCGGCGATCTGCGTGAGCGCCATGCCGGTGTAGAGGCCGATGAGCATGTTGGTGCGGCCGCGTGGACTCGACTCACCCTTGAGCAGCTTGATCCACCAGGCGAGCACCGGGTGCCAGACCCAACCAGCGACGACGCAGCCCACGACCACGGTGATGGCGCCGGAGATGATCGGGCGCACGAGGACGCCCACCCCGAAGGTCTTGGTGACGATGGCGTAAACGATCGAGGCGAGCAGCGAGATGATGGCGCCCAAGATGAGCGGCGGCGCCGCCCAGACCACCAGATCCATCTTCTCGAGCGGCTGGAAGGGCTGCTCGGCGATGAGCTTCTGCGTGGACTTCACCGGCGCGAAGAGGAGCTTCGGCACCGCGGCCATGTAATAGGCGAGCGCCTTGCCGAGCCCGCCCTGCATGTCACCCGCGCTGAAGGCCGGTCCGAGGCTCGAGATCTCGCGGCTGTCCTCGCCGTCATCGTCGTCGTCCGCCGAGACGTCGCGCCGGCGTGATCCGCTATCGCGGACAGAGCTGTCGCTCTCGATGGATTCGGAGTCGCGGCGGCGCGGCGCGGCGCTCGCGTCGCGGCGACGTGGCGCCTCGTCGTCGTCCCCCACCGGCGGATTGCGGTGAATGGAGCTGCCCTCGTCGAACCCGGCGTCGTCCTCACCATCGGCGTCGTCGGCTTCTTCGTCGCGCATCACCGTGCGCGCTTCCTGCATGGCGCGCGGCGCCTCGCCCTGCGGCGTGGTCTTGTTGCCGATGCCGGCATTCACGGTCTTGGGATCGTAAAGGCCGGTGCTCTCGTTGGCGCCGTTCGCGGCGACGGTGACGCGGAACTTGTACTTGTGCAGCGAGATGACGATGCCGTCTTTGAGCTCGAGCTCACCACGCAGGCGCGTCCCCTCGACGAACGTGCCGTTCGAGGAGTTGGTGTCCTCGATGAAGTACTTCCCGGAGCGCGAGAAGATGCGTGCATGCGCGCCGGAGACGCCCGGGTCGGGGATGGTGATGCTGGAGCGTCGCGAATCACGGCCCAAGGTGGCGCCGGCCGCGTCGATGGTGTGCAACTCTTCGGTCTGCAGGTCCTCTAGACGGAGCTCCATTCCGTCGAGGTTAGCCGACCTAAGCCGTTAAAAACAAAGAAAAGCCGTGCAACGCACTGCGTCACCGTGGCGGCGCGGCTCGCAACCCGTTTTGCGGCCCTGAGCCCCAGCGACCGATTGCGTCGCTCCGACGCAGAGGTCGCAGGAAGACGCGCGGGTCAATTCTGCTCGTGGCGTGTACGCGTCGAGTTCAAGACCGACCACTCGTCGCTCTCCCCGAGGTCGTCATCGGCGGCCACCGCCTCGAGCGCGCTCTCGTGCGCCGCGAGGATCGCCTGATAGGTCTCGCTGTCGAGCTGGCCCGTGCGCGCCATGTCGTGCTCGTCTTGGAACTCCGCGATAGCGTTCCGCGTCGCGGGGCCCCAGACACCGTCGATGCCGTCGCCACCGCCGCCGCGGCCCCTGCCGCTCACGTCGTAACCGAGAGCGACGAGCGCCACCTGGATGTCGTGGAGGCGCAGGCGTGCCTGCTCGAGATCGTTCGGGTTGGCCTCGCTGGCGCGCAGATAGCCGCTCGCCGCGGCGCCGATGCTCGTCGCCATCGCCGCGACGTCCGTGAACCCAGCGGGCTCGTCGGCGATGCGATCGTCGGGCAGCTCCCGCGAGCTGGGTACCTGGGAGATGACCGGGCCGCCGCGGTCCGACGCGTCTTTCAGCTTTCCGCCACGATCGTTTCGGTGCCGTCCCATCTTAGCCCCCTCATGTCACAAGGTCGCCATCAAAGAGCACATGCGCAACGCCGTCTGTACCTGGTTCTGCCGCCGATGCTATGTCGTGCGCCATGCCAGGCTCCGCGAGCGCCAATGCGGCAATTCTAGCCCGGGTCACGCGCAGCGGCGAGACGGAATCGCTCCACCGCGGTCACGTCGTGGTCGTCAAAGATAACGCCATCTTACACGCGTGGGGAAACCCCGACACTCCCGTCTTCGTCCGCTCCGCGGCGAAGCCCTTCCAGATGCTGCCGTTCCTCGAGCGCGGCCTGGGTGACCGCTATGGCGTATCACAGGCGGAGCTCGCGATCTTGATCGCGAGTCACAGCGGCACGCCCGAGCACGTCGAGGTCATTCGCGGTCTCATGAAGAAGCTGGGCGTCGACGAAGGCGAGCTGCGCTGCGGTCCGCACGCGCCATACGACGTGCCCTCGAGCATCGCCATCGCCCGCGCCGGCGACAAACCGAAGCCCGTCCACAACAACTGCTCGGGCAAGCACGTCGGCTTCGTGCGCCTCGCGCGTGAGCTGGGCATCGAGAGCAGCCACTATCTCGACCCCGACGTCACCAGCCAGCACGAGGTCAAGGCGGCGGTGCTGTCGATGACCGGCGTCGCCGAAAGCGATCTCTTCGTTGGCATCGACGGCTGCGGCGCCCCGACCTTCCGCATGCCGCTCGTGGGGCTGGCGCGTGGCTTCGCGCGCGTCGGTACGCCGTCCGGCTGTCCGCCAGAGCGGGCAAAGCATCTACGCGCCATGGTGAGCGCGGTCACGAGCTTCCCACGCCTGTTCTCCGGCCCCGGCCGGCTCGAAGAGGCGCTGCTCACGGCCCTGCCCGGCCGGGTGTTTCCGAAGAACGGCGCCGAGGGGGTCTATGCCATTGGCCTTCCGGGCACCGGTCTCGGTCTCGCCATCAAGGTCGAGGACGGCCACGAGCGCGGCTACTTCCCGGTGGTCATCGACCTCTTGCAGCGCCTCGGCGTCCTCACCGAGGTGCCGGAGCTCCTCGAGCCCTTCCGGCGCAAGCCGATCGTCAACACGCAGAAGCTCGTCGTCGGTCATATCGAGAGCGCCCTACCCGAGTGAGGCCATCATGAAGCGAACCATCGAAGACATGTCGACGCGCATCGACGTCGCCTACGCCGACCGCAACCGGCTCGACGACGACGCCAAGGAGTGCGTGCGCGAGACCCTGCGCATGCTCGACGCCGGTGAGCTGCGGGTCTGCGAGAAGACAGACGCCGGGTGGGCCGTGAATGCCTGGGTGAAGCGCGCCATCCTCTTGTTCTTCGGCATCTCCGAGATGAAGGTCATGGAGGTCGGTCCGTTCGAGTTCTTCGACAAGATCCCGATCAAGACCGACTTGAGGAAGCAGAACGTGCGCGTCGTCCCGCCCGGTGTCGTCCGCTATGGCGCATTCTGCGAGCCGGGTGTGGTGGTCATGCCGGGCTACGTCAACATCGGCGCCTACGTAGGGAGCGGCACCATGGTCGACACCTGGGCGACCGTCGGCTCGTGCGCGCAGGTCGGCAAGCACGTCCACCTCTCGGGGGGTGTCGGCATCGGCGGCGTCCTCGAGCCCCCGCAAGCCGCGCCGGTGATCATCGAGGACGGCGCCTTCATCGGCTCGCGCTGCATCGTCGTCGAGGGCGTGCAGATCGGCGAAGGCGCGGTGCTCGGAGCCGGCGTCGTGCTCACGGCGTCGACGCCGATCATCGACGTCACCGGCGGCACCGAGGTGGTCATGAAGGGCCGCGTCCCGGCGCGCAGCGTCGTGGTCCCTGGCAGCCGCCCGCGCAAGTTCCCCGCGGGTGAGTATCACCTGCCCTGCGCGCTCATCATCGGCCAGCGCAACGCCTCGACGGACTTGAAGACCTCGCTCAACGACGCGCTGCGCGACTTCGCGGTGGCCGTGTAAAATCTCTCGGTGCGTTTCATCGCGCTCCTCGTTTCGTTTTGCTGCGCCGGCGTGGCGTCCGCGCCGCACGCCCGCGCCGAGCCCGCTCTCGAGCTCCCGCGGAGCCTCGCGACGCTGCTCGCGGACGGCAAATGGGACGCGACGCCGCGCGGCTTTCGCATCGTCACCTTGTCCTTCATCGCGGACGGCTGCGCGGCCGAGGCGCGCGCCGACGCCGGTAAAGTGGGCATCGCCACCGCCTGCATCGACGCCGCGCTCGCGCTCGCCGGCAAGGATCGCCCCAGGGACCTCGAGCCCGACGAAGCCAATGCGGGTCTTTGGCTCGCGCACTACGCGTTGATTCTGGGAGCGCGCGACGCGACCGCCGGCAGCTGCGCCGATGCCGTGATGCACGCGCGCGTCGCCCGAGGCCTCGCCCGACGCTCGCTCGCGGAGGCAACCGCTCACGCGCCATCGTTCGCCGGCAAGGCCGAGCGCTACCCCGCCGATCAAACCGCCGTGCTCGCGGCCCTGGCGCGTCACGACAAGGCACACGGCACCACGCTCGCGGCCGAGCCGGCAGCGCGCTTCGACGCGTATCTCACCGAGCACGCGACCGACGCCGAGACGGGCCTGCCGTGGTCGATGGTCGCGGGCAAGGGAGTGGGCGCGGCGGCGGGTGTGGACGCGAGCAAGAACGTGGGCCCAGCTGCAGGCGTGGACGCGGGCAAGAGCGTGGGCCCAGCCGCGGGCGTGGGCGCGAGCAAGAACGTGGGCCCAGCCGCGGGCGTGGACGCGGGCAAGAGCGTAGGCCCAGCCGGCAAGCTACCGCGTGGCTGCGCTCTGTCATGGCAGACGCGCTATCTCGCGGAGGTCCTACCGGCGCGCGCCGAGCACGACTGGCGTGCCTACCGCGAGCACTACCTGGTCGACGCCGGCATCCTCGTGGGCTTCCGCGAATGGCCACCAGGACGTGACCGCGCCGCCGACATCGACTCGGGCCCCATCGTGCGTGGCGTAGGAACCGCGGCCAGCGCCCTCGCCATCGCCGCGGCCCGCCGCATGGGTGACACCACTCTGGCGTTGCGCCTCGAGGCGTCCGCTGCGACTGTCACGACCATGGCCAGCGGTGACCCCAAGGTCGCCGCCGCCACCAAGACGAAGATCGCCGAAGCCATCCGCTATCTCGGACACGTTGAACGAAGGGACTGACATGTCGCAGCACGACGACCAGCTCAAAGGTAGCGAAGCTCGCTTGTGGCGCCTCATCGACGAGCGCACCAAGGCAGGCGCCGACGTCCGCGAGATCGACGGCCGCATCTGGGATCTCTTCGGTGACGACTGGGCCATCATGTTCACCGATCTCTCGGGCTTCTCACGCCAGGTCGCGAAGTTCGGCATCATCCACTTCCTGCAGGTCATCCACGAGCAGAAGGCGCTGCTCTTGCCGATCGTCGCCGACCACGACGGCATCCTCATCAAGATCGAGGCCGACAGCTTCCTCATCATCTTCAAGCGCGCCCGCACCGCCGTGCAGTGCGCCATCGCCATGCAGCACGCCTGCCAGAACCTGAACGTGCGCCGCGCCCCCGAGGAGCAGGTGCTCTTGTGCGTGGGCATCGGCGCGGGCCGCGTCCTGCGCATCGGTGACGTCGACATCTACGGCGCCGAGGTGAACGCCGCGAGCAAGCTCGGCGAAGACACCGCCAAGGCGAACGAGATCCTCGTCACCCAGAAAGCGCGCGACCAGATTCAAGATCTGCTCGGCGTCGACTTCGAGGAGATCGACGTGCAGGTGCCGGGCAGCGAGAAGAACTATCGGGTGAAGTACGAGATGGCGCGCTGAATCATAGTGCCCCAGACG
>JBDHVB010000162.1:0-12832 GCA_039809465.1 Myxococcota bacterium | reverse complement strand
CCGTCCCGACTCGACGTGCGGCAGCAATGCGTCTTGCTGCGCTTTGTTGAAGCGGTGGATCTCGTCGATGAAGAGGATGGTGCGGCGGCGGTGGAACTTCCAGCGCTCGGAGGCAGCCGCCACGACCTCGCGCACCTCCTTCACGCCGCTCATCGTGGCCGAGAGCACCTCGAGCTCGGCGCTCATCTTCGCCGCGAGCGCTTTCGCCAAGGTCGTCTTGCCGGTCCCTGGCGGCCCCCAGAGGATCATCGACGGGATCTCGCCGCGCTTCACCAGGCGCTCGAGGGTGCGGCCGGGACCCAGGATCTTGGTCTGGCCGATCATCTCGTCGAGGGTGCGCGGCCGCATGCGCTCGGCTAGGGGAGCGCCGCGCTGGTCCTTGTCGGCGGCCTGACTGAACAGATCCATCGCCGCCGCCTATAGCGCGTGCACCGTCATGCCGGAAGGCTTAGGGCCGCGGGTCGCGATGACCACGTAGATCCAGCCCGGCTGAGCCTGGGCACGGTCGCTGGCCGAGAGCTCGCCGTCGCCATCGGGGTGGCTATGGAAGACGCCGAGCAGCTCGAGGCCACGCCCGCGCGCCTCCGCGAAGGCCGCGAGCAGATCCTCGGGGGCGGCGACGTAGCCGCGGCACGGGTCATCGGCGACGTTGCGCGCGACGCGCAGCCCGGTCACGTGGCCGTCCGTGCCCAGCAAGAAGCCACACGCCTCCTCCGGATAGCTCGCACGAACGGCGGCGTGCATGGCCCCGAGCGTTGCCTCATCCCAGCGAAGTGTGGTTTTCGCGCCCATCGATGGCACCCCGCTCCTTTCGCTCGATCTCGACGCCGATCATCTGGGCGAGCATCGCGGTGGCGCTCACCATCGCCATGCTGGTCGGCTGGGTCATCCTCATGGTCCAGAAGATGTCGGTCACTCAAGAGCTGGTGCAGAACACCTCGCTGCTCATCGCCGGCGTCATCTCGTTCACGCTGATCACCGTCGTGCTCATCATGTTCAGCATCTTCCTGACGCGCGAGATCCTCGAGGTGCGCCGGCAAACGAGCTTCGTCGACTCCGTGACCCACGAGCTCAAGAGCCCGCTCGCGTCCCTCAGGCTGTGCCTCGAGACCCTGCAGCGGTCCGACATCGCCGAGGCACAGGAGACGACGCTGCGGCAGATGATGCTCGAGGACGTCGAGCGCCTCTCGACCTTCATCGACGACGTGCTCGAGGCGAGCCGCTTGGGCCACGGGTTGCGGCCGCACGTGCTCGCCGAGGTCGATCTCGCCAAGCTGACGCGCGAGGTCGCGGGCACCGTGAGCAAGCGCTACAAGCTCGCCGCCGCCGACATCGACGTCGACATCCCCGAGGGCCTGGTGGTGCGCAGCGACCCGACGGGCCTCGAGACCGTGCTCAAGAACTTGCTCGACAACGCCGTGAAGTACTCGGACGCTCCTGTCCGCGTCAGCGTACGCGCGCGGGCGGTGAAGGACCGCGTCGAGCTGCGCATCCAAGACTCCGGCATCGGGATCGCCGAGGCCGACCTGAAGCGCATCTTCGACCGCTTCTACCGCGTGCCCATCGAGGCGGTGCGCGCCCGGCGTGGCACCGGCCTTGGGCTGTTCGTCGTCCAGTCCCTCATCCGTAGCTTTGGTGGCAAGCTCAGCGCCGAGAGCAAAGGCGTAGGGCAGGGCACCACGTTCGTCGTTACGTTGCCGTTGGATGTGATGGATGTCTGAGCAGAAGGATCCGATACGCTTGCTCATCGTCGAGGACGAAGAGCACCTCGCGACTGGCCTGCGCCTGAACCTCGAGCTCGAGGGTTACGCCGTCGACCGTGCCGCGACCGCCCGCGAGGCGCGTGAGCTGCTGGTGAACCCGATAGGCTATGGCGCCATCATCCTCGACATCATGCTGCCCGACCTCGACGGCTTCGAGCTGTGCAAGCATCTGCGTAGGGCCGGCAACCTCACGCCGGTCATCATGCTCACGGCGCGCGCCGCCGCCGAGGACCGCGTTCGCGGACTGGACGCTGGAGCAGACGATTATCTGGTGAAGCCCTTTCAGCTCTCGGAGCTCCTGGCGCGCGTGCGCTCGGTGCTGCGCCGCAGCGTCTGGGACCGTGGCCGTGAGCGCGGTGTCGAGCGCTCGAACGTGCTTACCTTCGGCGAGGCGCGCGTCGACTTCGACACCCATGAGGCCACCGTGCGCGGTAAGGCCGTGCAGCTCACCCAGCTCGAGATCGACTTGGTGCGTTATTTCGCCGCCAATGCCGGCCGCGTGTTGTCGCGCGACGAGCTGCTCGAGCATGTCTGGAAGCTGCGCAACTATCCGAACACCCGCACGGTCGACAATTTCATCGTCCGGCTGCGTCGAATCTTCGAGGCCGATCCCGCCGCGCCGGTCTATTTCCTGTCGGTACGCGGAAGTGGGTATCGCTTCGTGACAGAACCTTTACACAGCGTGACCAAAGCGTGACTGCAGGAACCCGGGGGGAAGGACGATGATGTTCGACGGAGCATCATCGAATGACGGCATTTCTCGAAGCACCCACGCCCCTCGATACCCCGGTCGTCGCTAAAGCGGACAAAATCGCCAAGAAGAAGCTCGTACGCGACAAGCCCTACGAGTGGGCCTTCGTCGTACCCTTCGTGCTCTGCCACCTGGTGGTCTTCGGGGCCATCTGGTCCGGCGTCACCTGGCAGTCGGTCGTCGTCTGCGCGGTGCTCTACTTCGTGCGCATGTTCGGCGTCACCGCCGGCTATCACCGCTACTTCTCGCACCGCACCTTCAAGACGAGCCGCGTCATGCAGTTCTTCCTGGCGCTCATCGCCGAGAGCAGCGCGCAGAAGGGCGCCTTGTGGTGGGCAGCGCACCACCGCGACCATCACAAGTACTCCGACACCGACAAGGACGTGCACTCACCGGTGCAGCGCGGCTTCTGGTACGCGCACTGCGGTTGGCTCTTCGACTACACCGAGGAGACCAAGTGGGATCGCATCAAGGATCTCTCGAAGTTCAAGGAGCTCGTCTTCTTGAACCGCATCGAGAAGCTCGTGCCGACGGCGCTGGGCTTCGCGGTGTGGTGGTTCTTCGGGTGGTCTGGCCTGTTCATCGGCTTCTTCTTGAGCACCGTGCTCTTGTGGCACGGCACCTTCGTCATCAACTCGCTGGCGCACGTCTACGGCACGCGCCGCTACGCCACCGATGATGACAGCCGCAACAACCCTTGGCTCGCCCTCGTCACGCTGGGGGAGGGCTGGCACAACAACCACCACCACTATCAGGGCTCGGTCCGCCAGGGCTTCTATTGGTGGGAGCTCGACATCACCTATCTCGTCTTGCGGGGTATGGCCGCGGTCGGTCTCGTCTGGGATCTGCGGGAGCCGCCGGCGCGCGTCTACGAGGCGGGCGAGCAAATCGCGAAGGCCGCGTAAGAAAGTCGTCAACACCGGGCGCGTACGTACCGCGTACATTTACGTACGTTTCGGCGCACAAAACTCGACCGCTTTTTTGCCCTGACGATCGCGACGGGTTAGAGGTCGGACTGTCCGCTACGGCGTTGGGTGCGCGCCCGGTGCCGTAGGCGATTTACCAACTCGAAAGGTTCCGTCAGCCATGAAGCACGTTTTCCTCGTCGCCTGTACCGCCATTGCTCTAGCCATCGGTGTCGCCCGCTGCGGCCACGGTGACAGCCTCCGCGACCGCGCTCAGGGCAGCGCCTGCGAGACCTCGTGCAAGGAAGCGCACGACAAGTGCGTGACCGAGTGCTCGGGCGTGAACCCGGACGGCACCCAGAAGGACAGCGCCGCGTGCAACCTTGCCTGCAGCGAAGCCAAGGACAAGTGCAACAGCGAGTGCAAGTCGCGCTGAAGCCCTAGACGAAGATCGTAAGTTACCAGGCCTGGGTGTTAGTCCTGCGGAGAAGCAGGCCACCTGGGCCTTGGTGTTTTTGGATGCTCACATTGGCTCCAGCCGGCCTTGTGCCGTTATAACGACGTCATGCTCGTGTCGGGCAAAGCGTTTCTCGGGCTCATCCGCCACATCCGAGAAGCGGAGGGAGCAGGCGCAATCGAACGGGTCGTCGCGAACGCCGACAACCCCTACGTGCGGACGGTCTTCGCCGAGACCATCCGCCCGCTCTCCTGGTACCACTACTCCGCCTTCGCGAGCTTCCTACAGAGCTGCGTCGACACCTTGGGAAAGGGCGACCTCGGCTACTGCCGCATCCTTGGCCGCGGCGCCGGCAAGCGCGACTTGAACACCATCTTCAAGCTCATCCTGCGCCTGCGCGATCCCGAGCGCCTCATCACCGCGTGCTCGCGCGTCTGGGAGAGCTACTACCGCGACGCCGGGCGCATGGAAGCCATCGAGACCAGCCCGCAGCTCACGATCGTTCGCATCTACGACTTCAAGAAGATGCACCCCACCCACTGCCAGCTCATGATCGGCTGGATGGAGCAGGCCATGCTGCTCATCGGTTGCCAGGTCTCCGATGATGCCCGGGAGTCGAAGTGCATGTGCCGGGGTGACGCGTACCACGAGTTCGTTTGCTCGTGGACGCGGGTGGGGTGAGGCTTTAGGCCAGCACCTTCTCGATACGGTCCAGCGCCCAATCGAGCTCTTCCTTGGTGATCACCAGCGGTGGGGCCAGGCGGATCGTCGTGCCGTGGGTGTCCTTGCAGAGCAGGCCGTCGTGCATGAGCTTCTCGCAGAAGGGGCGGGCCTTCTCGTTGAGCTCGATGCCGGCCCACAGGCCGCGGCCGCGGATCTGCTTGATGCGCGGGGACTTCAGCGCGCGTAGGCGGCCGAGCATGTGGTCGCCGAGCGTGGCCGAGTTGGACTGGATGCTGCCCTTGGCGAGCATGTCGCAGACCGCGATGCCGATGGCGCAGGCGAGGGGGTTGCCACCGAAGGTGCTGCCGTGGTCGCCGGGCTTCAAGACGTCCATGATGTCGCGGTTGGCTGCGATCGCGGACACCGGCATGATGCCGCCGCCGAGCGCCTTGCCCAGGATGTAGATGTCGGGCCGCACGTTCTCGTGGTCGTTCGCGAAGGTCTTGCCGGTGCGGCCGAGGCCCGCTTGGATCTCGTCGCCGAGATAGAGGACGTCGTGCTTGCTGCACAGGTCGCGCACGGCCTTCAGGTACCCCTCGGGCGGGACGATGATGCCGGCCTCGCCTTGGATGGGCTCGACCAGGAACGCCACGGTGTCGCCGTCGATGGCCTTCTCGAGCGCGGCGATGTCGCCGTAGGGGATCTGCACGAAGCCGGGCGTGTGGGGACCGAAGCCGCCCCGCGACTGCGGATCGTCGCTGAAGCTGACGATGGTGGTGGTGCGGCCGTGGAAGTTGCCGGCGCAGGTGATGATGGTGGCGCGATTCTCGCCGACGCCTTTCTTGGTGTAGCCCCACTTGCGGGCGACCTTCACCGCGGTCTCGACGGCCTCCGCGCCGCTGTTCATCGGCAGCACCGACTCCTTGCCGGTGAGCTTGGCGACGGCGGCGCAGAACGGGCCCAGCTGATCGCTGTAGAAGGCGCGGCTGGTGAGGGTGACCTTGTCGAGCTGGGCCTTGGCGACCTGGGTGAGCTCGGGGTTCACGTGCCCGAAGTTCACCGCCGAGTAGGCCGACAGGAAGTCCATGTAGCGGCGGCCTTCGACGTCGGTGATCCACACGCCCTTGGCGCTCGCGACCACGACGGGCAGCGGGCTGTAGTTGTGGGCGCTGAACTGATCGACGAGCGCGATGTGACGGTCGCTCTCGCTGCTTTGCGTGCTTTGTGCGGTAGACATGGGGCGGACCATGCAAGCCCGAGCGCCGGCTGTCCAGGGTCCCGCGCCGCGCCTGGGTCACGCCGCCGGGCGGAGATCCTCGAGCTCCATCTGCACGGTCTCACGGCCGCGGTAGGCGTTGCGGGTGAGGCGGAAGGCGACGTCGACGTGCTCGGGGAGCTCGTCGTTGAGCGAGCCCAGGCCAAAGCCGATGGCGTCGATGATCATGCCGTCGCCGGCGATGGCGAGCCCCAGCTTCAAGTGACTGCCGCTGTCCCCGACGGTGCGCTTGTTCTTCACCTGCAGGTTGCGCGCGGCGAGCAGAGGCTCGGGGTTGTCCTGGCCGAAGGGTGACAGGCGCTGGAGCTCGTCGACCATGCGCAACGACAAGTCGCGCGGGCTCACTTCGAGGTCGAGGCGGACCATCGGCACGAACGGCGGGGCGCCCATCACGCGGTGCACCGAAGCGGCGAGCGCCAGGCGGAAGGCGTCGACGTGCTCGCTCTCGATGGTGACGCCGGCGGCGGCGTGGTGTCCGCCAAAGCGGATGAGGTGCGAGGCGTTCTCGGCGATGGCGTCGTGCAGGTTCAGGCCCTCGACGGAGCGCGCCGAGCCCTTGCCACCCTCGCCGATGACGACGGCGGGACGGCGGTACTTCGACACCAAGCGCGAGGCGACGAGCCCCAAGACGCCGGGGTGCCAGGCGGGATCGTGCACCACCAAGGCGGCGTGCTCGGTGAGGGCGAGGGCCTCGACCTGGGCGAAGGCGGCATCGGCGGTGGTGCGCTCGACGCTGCGGCGCTCGCGGTTCGCGACGTCCAGGGCGGCGGCCAGCATGCGGGCGCGCTGCATGTCGCCGGTGAGCATGAGCTCGACCGCTTCGGCGGCGTGCGCGAGGCGGCCACGGGCGTTGATGCGCGGCCCGAGCCGAAAGCCGATGTCGGTCGCGGTGACGCGCGCTGGTTCGATCTCGGCGACCTCGAGCAACGCTTGGAGACCAGGGCGCTTGGTTTCGCTGATGCGCTTCAGGCCGGCGCACACGAGGGTGCGGTTGATGCTGCGCAGCGGCACCATGTCGGCCACGGTGGCCAGGGCGACGACGTCGAGCAGCTCGCGCACGTCGGGCTCCGGGACGGCTGCGAAATGTCCGCAATCGCGGAAGGCACGGCGCAGCGCCACGACCAGCATGAAGGCGACCCCGGCGGCGCACAGGCCCTTGAACGGGAAGCGGCAGTCGGCGCGCTGTGGGTTGAGCGCGGCGTTGGCGTTCGGCAAGGTCTCCGGGACCTTGTGATGGTCGACGATGATGACGTCGAGGCCGGCTTCGCGCGCGGCGGCGATCTCGTCGATGGCGGTGATGCCACAGTCGGCGGTGATGAGGAGATCGCTGTCTTTTGCGATCTCGAGCACCGCGGCGCGGTTGAGGCCGTAGCCTTCGGAGCGGCGGTCGGGAATGTAGTAGCCGACCTTCGCGCCGACGCGCTGCAAGAAGTCCACGAGCACGGTGGTGGCGCACACGCCGTCGACGTCGTAGTCACCGTAGACGGTGATCATCGCGTTGCCACGGACGGCGGCGACGATGCGCTCGAGGGCCTTGTCCATGTCGGCCATGAGGGCCGGATCGGCGAGCGAGGTGAGGCTCGGCTGCAGGTAGCTGCCGATCTCCTCGGGCGCACAGAGGCCGCGCTGGGTCACGAGGTGCAGCATCCACTGCGGGACGCGTGGCGGGGAGGAGAGGGCCGTGAACGGTGACGGCCATTGCCACCTGCGACCAGTGAGGCTGAGCTCCATAGCGGCGCCAACTTACGCGCACGGCCCGACAGTTTTGCGCTAGCACCCCGCGGCGGGATACCACGTTGGATGATGGCGAAGGGCCCAAAACAACCGCCGCGCGCTGGTGTCAACGATGCCGAAGCTTTCGTGGGCGCTCCAATCGCCAACCCCGCGGGCCTGAACCCCTTCGACGGCCGTGAAGATGACGCGAGCGGCGAGCGCGACGCGGCCCTCGAGCTCCTCCCGAACATGATGCGCTCTACCGGGACGTACCCCGTCATCGAGGAGCCACGCTCGGCGCGGTCGTTGGTCTTGGTGGCGGTGCTGCTTGGCTTCGCCGTCGTTGGGATCGCGGTCTACGCCTGGCTCCGACCTTAGCGGGGCCTTCGTGCGGCGGGCCCTTCCACGAAAAAAGGCGGCCCCCGTCGAAACGAAGGCCGCCTCTTTCCACTGCAAAAAAGCCGGAGCTAGTTCTTCGAACGCAGGGCGCTGATGATGCGGCCCTTGGTCGAGCTGCTGCGCGTGCCGACGGCGGCCATGGCGCGCTTCTCGATGGAGGCCAGCATGGCGCGGGTCTCGGGGTTCTCCTGGCCCACCTGCTCGAGCTTCATGGTCTCGGGAGCGCGGAAGCCGTGGCGCATCCGGACGACTTTTTCTTCGGTGGCGGTCAGGGTCCGCGTCTTCGTGTTGGTCTTGGCGACCGTTGCCACACCCAGTTTGGTCTTACCGTTCATCATCTTTCTCATCCTCCGATAGCGCTCTAAAGCGGCAGTGAATGGAGGCCTAAGCGCCGTTCGCGCAATCGGCATACAGGCCGGCTCAAGCCGAACGTACGGCCGGGGACGCGAACCGTCAAATTTTCACCCCAAGAATCTGATCGCGTTTTCCGGCGTCTAAGCAAAAACCGCGATCGCGCACGTACGCGCGGCCGTGGAAATCGAAAAACCCGCGTATGCACGCGATTTGCCGAGATCACCTACACCGGCTACCTTTGAACTGTGATGACTGAAGCGCACGTCCTCATCCTCAATCGCAATTATCAGCCCGTCAACGTCACTCACTGGCGTCGGGCGATGACGATGCTCTACATCGGCGCGGTCAAGGCGCTCGATCGGGAGTACCGTCTCTTCGACTTCGACGACTGGCAGGCGCTCTCGGCGGCATACAACGACGAGGACACGGTCCGCACCACCAACCGGCGGATCGTCATCCCGCGCATCGTGGTCCTGCAGGCCTACGACCGCTTACCTCGCGCCCGGGTCCGCTTCTCGCGGCACAACATCTTCGCGCGCGACGACCACACCTGTCAGTACTGCGCGGGGCGCTTCGCGCGGCTCGACTTGAACCTCGACCACGTGTTGCCGCGCTCGCAGGGCGGCAAGACGAACTGGGAGAACGTCGTCACGAGCTGCATCGCTTGCAACTCGCGTAAGGGTGGCCGAACCCCCGAGCAAGCCGGCATGAAGCTGGTGCGCGCCGCGCGCAAGCCGACGTGGGCCGAGATCGTCCACCCGCCGCGCTTCCGGGCGCGCTACCGCGAATGGCTGCCGTTCTTGAACCCCATCGACGCCTCGTACTGGAACGCCGAGCTGCAAACCGACGATTGACGTACGCGGCGGCGCCTGGCGCCGTTGACTCCGCACCTTTACGTTGCGAAGACGGTTGGCAACGGGAGGGGACGTGCGCGGGCTCGATGCTGCACAAGACGACGCGGAGCTTTCAGCGTCGCCAGTGCCCGGCCAGGCGTCTGGGCGCGAGATCATCGCGGTCGGCGGTGGCAAGGGTGGGATTGGTAAGTCGCTGGTCTCGGCGAACCTGGGCGTGCATTTCGCGTCGCTCGGCAAGCGTGTCGTTTTGCTCGACGCCGATCTCGGTGGCGCGAACTTGCACACTTGCCTTGGGATCAACGCGCCGGCGCGGACGCTCTCCGACTTCATCAGCCGCAAGGTCGAGTCGCTCGAAGAGCTCGTCGCGAAGACCAGTGTGCCAGGGCTGGGGCTCATCAGCGGCGCCTTCGATTTCTTGGGGGCCGCGAATCCCAAATACACGCAGAAGCTGCGGCTCTTGCGCGAGATCACCCGCCTCGACGTCGACTACGTCATCATCGATCTCGGGGGTGGCACTGGCTTCAACATCCTCGATTTTTTCCTGATCGCTCACCACGGTATCCTCACCGTGGTCCCCGAGCCGACCTCCATCGAGAACGCCTACCGCTTCATCAAGGCGGCGTACTATCGCAAGCTCAAGACCGCGGAGCTCAACTACAGCTTACGGCCGGTGGTCGAGGAGGCCATGGCGGACCGCGGCAGCGCCGGCATGCGGACGCCCGCGGACCTGGTGCGTTACGTCGAGGAGCGCGAGCCGGTGGGTGGGGCGCAGCTTCGGGCCCAGCTCTCCCAGTTTCCCTTGGAGCTCGTGGTCAACCAGTGCCGCACCAAGGAGGAGCACCAGCTCGGGCCCGCCGTCAGCGATGCCTGCCGGAAGTACTTCGGGATCCCCATGCGTTTCTTGGGTAGCATTCCCTACGACGACGCGGTGTGGCAGTCGGTCCGCCGCCGTCGCCCAGTGATGGTCGACAGGCCAGAGGCGGATGCCAGCCGTTGCATCCGCCGGATCGCCGTGAATTTGCGCTCGGCGGAGCGCCTCGAACGGAACGGTGAGTGATGGCAGCGCACGGATCGCAGACACTCTACGAGCTGCTCGAGGTGAGCAGCGGCGCGACGTTCGAGGAGATCGAGCAGTCGTATCAGCGGATCGCAGCGTATCTGGGTGCTGAATCGCTCGCGGTTTATTCGATCCTCGACAGTGATGATGCACACAGCGCCCGTGCGCAGCTCGACGAAGCTTATCGTACGCTGAGTGATCCTGATCGTCGCGCGGCGTATGACCGCGCCCGCAAAGAAGACGGCAATTACCCATCGATGATGGTGCCCGCGAGCACGGGTGGGACGACCTCGACGGCGAACGTGCATCCGCGTGGCCGTATGAGTGAGGAGGAGCACGACAAGCGCTTGCCGGTCGCGGGGCGCTCGCAAGCCCGTCAGCCCATTCGTGGCCCGGGCGCGCGCACGGGCCGCATGCCTCTCTATGGCCGCGATGTCGGACGGTCCGCTAAAACGACAGATTTGACGGGCGTCGAGCGCAAGAAGAAGCCGCTCTACGGCCGCAGCGTCGGCCGCACCGACGACGAGCCGCGCGCCACCGACCCGAAGAACCGCTACGGCTTGGACATCGAGCAGCGCCGGGAGCCGCGGTATGGGCGCATCGAGATCGAGCGTCAGCGGCCCGTCCGGGACGAGGAGCCGCCACGGCGGGAGGGGCGGCCGGCGCGTGAGGAGGAGTTGGGGGGCTCGGGACGCGAGGAGGAGGCGCGGCGTCAGGCTTACGCGGATGAGCCGAGGCGCGCTGTGCGTGAAGAGGAGTCGCGTCGCTATGCCCAGGAGGGAGAGCCGCGTCGCCAGGCTTACGAGGATGAGCCGCGCCGCGCGGCACGCGGAGAAGAGTCGAGTCGCCACGCATCCGAAGGGGAGCCGCGTCGCCAGGCTTACGAAGATGAGCCGCGTCGTCAGCCTCACGAGGAGGAGCCCCGCCGCTCGGCGCGCGAGGAAGCCGCGCCTCCCCGCCGCCAGAGCCGCGCCGACGCCGAGCAGCGCTACGATGCGCCGCTGCCGCCGATCGCGAGGTCGGTGCTCGACGAGGAGCTCGACTACGTCGACGAGGAGGACATCGACGAAGTGGAGGTGCACGCCGCGCCGCCCGTCGTGGTGCGGGCGGAGCCGCCGCGTTACGAGCCGCCACCGATCCGGCAAGAGATGGCTGTGCGTGAGCCGCCGCCGCGCATGGAGCCGCTGCCGCGCGCTGGTCGTGACCGCGAGGAGCGTCCGGAGCTCGTCAAGACCGTCAGCGACGTCGTCGAGCCGCGAAAGCGCCCGACAATCCCGCCGTCCGCCCACCTGTCCGCCTCGGCCAAGTCGAAAAAGCGTGTTTTATCACCCTCGATCGCGCTGGAGCTCACCGGCGAGGTGGAATACGGCGGCTCTCTGCTGCGCCGGTTGCGTGAGAGCACGGGCGCGTCCCTCGACGAAGTGGCTGAAATCACGAAGGTGGGTAAACGGCACCTCATCGCGATCGAGACCAATGATTTCGCAGCGCTGCCCGCCGCGGTGTACACTCGTGGCTTCGTGGCCGAGTACGCTCGCGTGCTGGGTCTCGATGCCGTGAAAGTCACCAAGAGTTTCATGGGGTTGTATGCCAAGTACAGGGGAGTAGGGGGATAGTTTGCCGTGCGGCTGACGTGCCTTCGGTGCGGAAACCAAATGGAGCTAGCGGCGTCCGGACCGCGCATCGGCACCATTTGTACGTGCGGCACGGAGATCACTTATCCCGAGGTCTACAACACCGGTGTGCGCCCCAACGAGCGCGCCGCCGAGCGCCTCCGCTACCGCGCCTTCCGCGCCGCCGGCTTGGTCAAGAACATCGGCGGCTTCGCCTTGGGCCTGGCCCTGCTCGGCATCATCTTCTTCCCTCTGGCCCTGGTCGGCGCCATCGTCGGCATCTACGTGCTCACCATGGTGCGGGGGCCGCTTGGCCGCTATAGCGGTCGCCAGCAAGCCATCATCGCCATCGGTATCGGCACCTTCGTGTTCGCCGCCGAGGGCTCGGTGTTGTGGTCGTTCCTCGCGCAGCGCCGCGCCGAGCGCCTGAGCGCCATGCAGGCGTCGGGCGCCGACGATTTGCGTACGCTTTTGCGGACGGAGCGTCTCTTCCGCGCCGCGCAAGATCGCTATGGGTCCTTGAAGGAGAGCCACTATCAGCCACGTGGCGGTGCCTATACGGTCTACTTGAGCCCCGACGAGTACGTGCCAGCGGTGCGCGACGGCGAGACCATCACCGATCCGCTCCCAACCGATCTGTGGCCGCGCGTCACCAAGGAAGGCTTCACCGCCGTCGCGGTGGCGAACCTCGACAGCGACGCCGATCTCGACGTCTGGGTGGTCACCGAAGCAGGTGAAGTGAAGCACCTCGCCAACGACTTGCCTTGGTTACCGGAGCCCAAGGAGCTCACCAAGCCCGGGATCATCGAAGGCACCCATTCGTCCGAGGGCCCCACCGCCGTGGTGCCCATCATGCCCCCGATGCCACCGCCCGCGGACAAGAGCGCGCCACCGAAAGACGCCAAGACCACCCCCACCAAAGCCGACGACAAAGCCGCCAAAGCGGATGACAAAGCCGCGGCGCCGCAACCGGACGGCGACAAAGCCACTCCCGAGAAAACAGCCACCGACAAGGCAGCTGCTGACAAAG
>JBDHVB010000161.1:0-13091 GCA_039809465.1 Myxococcota bacterium | reverse complement strand
GCCACCTATCAGTGGACACACATGGGTGCCTGCAATTGCGGACACCTGGCCCAAACGGTCACCAAGGTGTCACGCGCCGATCTGCACGCCATGGCGCTCGAGCGCGCTGGCGATTGGAGCGAGCAGGTCGTCGAGTACTGCCCGACGAGCAATCTCCCCATCGATCACGTCATCGCAACCATGCTCGCCATGGGCCTCACGGTGGAGGATCTCGCGCACCTCGAGCGCTTGAGTGACCAGACGGTGCTCGCGCTGCTCCCGCGCGGCGAGCGCCACCTCGACTATCGCAAGCGCGACGATGTCGTGCGCTACCTCGAGACGTGGGCCGAGATGCTACGTTCATTTCTTACCCCAGAGCTTCATGAGAGTGAGCAAGCCATGCACCGCCGCGCCGGCCCCGACCAAGGCGGCGAGTGCATGCCAGACCACGCCGCCGTGACCACCGGCCCGCCAGAGCTGCGCCGGACCGGGCGAGACGACGTCGATGACGTGACGCGCCTGCGTGACCGCGAACCAGGCGCCGACCGCGAGCTCACTGACGGGCAGGGTGTAGGGACCGCCAAAACGAACAAGGCTGCCTAGGGGCGAGCTGCCCTCCGGCGCTTTCTCGTCGGGCGAGGTCGACGGCTTGCGGGTGGGACGCGAGCTCGCGAGGTGCGACCCTACCGCGTACGTCACCACCGAATCCGATACCGCCAAACCCGAAACCGCCGAGTCCATCACCGCCGAATCCGAAACCGAGCGCGTGTTGCCGCTATTGCTGACACGTTGAACCATGCGAGCCTCCATGGTTCTTCGCTTCGCAGCATTCATGCCGGAATCGTCGTGCCCATAACCGCGGAGCGATGCCGTTGGAGCGTGTGCTCAACGCGCGTGTCGCAACTTGGGACGCGTTTTCTTGTCGGACTGGCGCGGCGCGAGCCCAACCCCAATCCCAACCCAGCTACCGGCGCTTACCTTTGACCTTGGTCTTGATCTTCGCCTTGGCAGCCTTCGTCTTGGCCTTGCCCTTCAGCGACGCATCATCAGGCGACCCAGGCTGAGCAGCGGCCCCAGGCTTCATGCCCTCCGCCATGCTCCATTCACGCTCCCACACCGAGCCATCACCATCTTCCTGCGCAGCGCAGACGTTCACGAGATCGGCAAAGCCAAAGTCACCCGTGGTGCGGCCGTCAGCGAGCGTGAGGCTCACGTTGTGCACCTCTTCCGCGGTCACTTCTTTACAGAAGAGCTTGAACGGTATGCGATAGCGCAGCTCGCCATACTGATAGACACTAAACGACTCGCGCACATACGCATCGCCGAACGCCTTGGAGAGCTCGTCGCGCTTCGCGTCCACCTTGTCGGCGGGGTAGGCGAACCAGGAGGTGAGCGGCGGCTCGAGCTTGCCTTCGGCGATGGTCCGCACGGCGCGCGTCGCGTTGGTGGCGGTCATCTTGAACGCGACGGGTTTGCTATGTGATTCGGCGCTCGGGTCGTCGAGCATGACGAGCCTACCCACGAGCGCGGTCCGTGAGTACGAGTAGACGTTGTCGAGCTTGCCGAAGTCGAGCGGCGCCTCGAGTACCTTGTCGACACCAGCGGCGGCGTCGCGCTGCGCGATGAACGCGGGCGAGCTCGGGTGGCGCACCAGTGGCTGACCAACGGCCTCCTGCTCGCTGAGCACGTACTCGATGGGGAGGGCGTAGTTGAGCTTCGGCGTCAGCTTGAACTGCATGATGCCGACGAGCTGGCCCTGGCGGTCGAAGATCCCGGCGCCCTCGACGGACTCGTCATCGAGCATCAGGTCGGTCTCGAGGTAGACGCGCTTCTGGCTCGCGCGGAAGCCGGTGAACTTGGCGGTGCGGGCGCTGCCCTTACCGTCCTTGTCGTAGACGTAGGCGGTGACGGGATCGCCGACCTTGAGACCACCAGAGTCGCCCAGAGGCGCTCCATCGAGGCCGCCGCCCTTCACTTTGAGGATGGCGATGCCGCGGTCGGCGTCGCGATAGAGGACGTTCGCCTCGCGCGTCTTACCGTCGGCGCTCACGACCTTGAGCAGGTCGGCGCCCTTGGTGAGGTCGAGGTCGGTGGCGATGTGCTCACCGTCGATGGCCGTGCCACCGCGATTGCGGAAGCCGTCGGTGACTTGGACCGCGGCGCTGGTGGCGACCTCGGTGGGAGACTTTCCGGGGCACGCGAGGAGCAAAAACGCGACCAGCGCGCCCGCCGACGACAAGGTGATTGTACGACGACGAGCGCGCTGGAACATGCGTTACCTATTTTCCAGCTTAGAAGCCGCTGGAACCTGCGAAGGCCAAGAGGCCTGCGTCTTCTGCGCACTGCGTGGCAGCGGCTTCGTCGATTGCGTCGAGCGAAGGAGCGCTGTCGAACAGGCAGTTCAAGAAGTCGATGAGCACACAAAACACCGCAGCCAACTGCTCGTCGCCAGCGAACGCCTCGGCCAAGCTCTCTTGGAACTCGGTCGTGTTGATCGCTGCTTGGCACTGGGCCGCGGTGAATTCGCCACACTCGGCCGCGGGATCCGAACAGATCGCGTCGACGAGGTCGCAAATGGCGCTCAGGTCGCAGGAAGCACCGTTCAGAATCGCGGTGCCGCTGAAACCCGTGGAGCCGCCGGTCGAGCCGCTGAAGCTCGCCGAGCTACCCACGCCGCCACTGAAGCTCGTGCTACCACCAACCGAACCGCTGAAGCTGGTGCTGCCGCCGATCGAGCCGCTAAAGAAGCTCGAACCGCCGCCACCACCGCCACCGGCCTGGCTCTTGATAGCCATGTTCAGTGTCGAAGCGCTGTCGATCTTCGCGAAGTGGAGACCGCGGTCAGCCGAGTAACCGAGTGCAACGGTCGCGCCGCTCGATGGCCCGTAGGTCATCAACGTCACGTCCTGCACCGGCTCCTTGTCGCCGCTGCATCCCACCGCGAAGATCATCGCGCTGGCTGCCGCAATCGCGGCAAGTTTGGGGTGCTTAAACTTCATGCTTAATCCCAGTAGATGTTCGCAACGAGCGACGACATGAAGGTGCCGAGGCGCACCGGCTCGCCGTTACCCGAGCGGATGATGTCGATACCAACACCGGTTTCACCACCGATGCTGAAGTTTCGCACGGGGAACCACTCGACGCCAATGCCACCTGCGATGCCGAGCTCCGGGTCGTTGTTGCTGCCGCCGTCGTCGTGGAGACGAAGGTTCAACTGGCCGAGGAAGTAAGGATTAACCACGCCCTTGGCCATGTAGTACTTGATGGCCGGAGCGAGGAGGAGGTCCCACGACGTGTTGGTGTCCGTGCCAACCTCGGTGCGATCGATGCCGAGACCGACGTTGATACCGAGGTTCATGTCATCGCTGAGCATGTACCAGATGCCCGCCGCGCCGTCGGCGTAGCGGTTGCCGCCGGCCGGAACCCGGAACGACAGCGACTTGGCCCCGGCAACCAGGGCGTTGGTGCCACTGGAGCTGGTTTCCTGGGCGTTGGCGACCGATGCGGCCGCGGTGGTGAGCATGCAGGCAATGACCAAACCAATTCGCTTCATCCGTTCCTCACTTGTACGCGTGTGTTTTTGAGTTGAGCGAACACGGCACACGCTTCTGGCGCGGGTTAGCAAGGGAATCGGAGTCGAGTCAAAGTCAATTTTACATGACGCGATCGCGACTTACGACGCGTTGCGTAGATTTTACAAAGAAAGGGGCAACGCTCGCTTGCGTGCTATCGCGGACGGAGCGGCGCGCGGCGTTGGTCGTGACTCATCAATCACTGCACCACGCGGATGATGAAAATCGACGTGAGGGGGTTGCCAACCGCGTCTTGCGACACGAACGTACCGACGCCGATCACGTCGCGCGTGGCGTCGAGGCCGATGCGCTGAGCGCGTGCTTCGGTCGTGCTCGAGAAGCGCAGCCACTGGGGAGCGCCGTCGTCCGCGGAGAAGCGGACCATCGCCATCGAGGACGCCGCAGTGCTCACCGCGTTGAGCGCGCCGAGCACGAAAGTGCCGCTGAAGGTCGCGGAGAGCAGCAGGTCGTCGGCGTTGTCCGCGAGGTCGACGACGTCGAGCGCGGCGGTGTTCGGGAGGTTCGTGCGTGTCGTCCAGAGGGTGGCGCCGGTGGCGCCAGAGAGCCGCGCGATGCGTAGATAGAGCGTTGGACCCAAGGGATTTTCCGTGTCGCTCGTGTCGTCCGCGAAGGCGAAGACACCGGCGATAGCGACGTCACCACTTGCCAGCGGTGCGACGATGATACGGTCTTGGGCTCCGCGGCGGCGTAGCTGACGGCTCCACAGGGCGGCTCCGGAATCACGGCCAATTTTCGCGACATAACCTGCATGCTGGTCCGTTATCGCGGTGTGGGCGGCGGCCAGGGTGAGGGTCGCATCGAAGCTGCCTCCGGTCACCAAGTTGCCGTCCGCGTCGATGCCCATGCTGTCGATGCCCACGTTCCCGGCCGCGCTACCGAGCGCGCGCGAAGTGAGCAATTCGCCGGTCACTCCCGCCAGGCGGTCGAGGCGCACCGTCGTTCCGGAGGCGGAGGTGACGCTGCTCGCGATCACGGTGCTGCCGTCCGCGTCGGCGGCCACGAACCGCGGTAGCGGACCACCTTCGGCCGGTAAGGACGCGCTCCAACGCACGAAGCCGTCGGCGAGCGAGAGCTGCGCCACGAGCGACCCGGCACGCGGGCCGCCGCCGACATCGAGGTCACCGGTGAAACCGCCGATCGCGACGAGGAGCCCGCCTTGTGCGTCGATCGCGAGCTTGGGCGCGGCGTCGGCGGTGAACGCGCCATCGGCGACGCTGCTCCAGAGCGCCTGCGCTTGTACGTTATAGCGACCGAGGACCAGCACCGGCGGCTCCGTGGCCGGCCTGCCGACGAGACCGCGTCCGTAGTCGGCGGGGCCGCTCTGCATCGCGCCGAGCATCACGCCCTCACGGGAGCCATCGAAGCCGATGTCGAGGGCCTGCGCGTTGGTCCCCGGGAAATTGAGCAAGCCGCGGATGGCGCCGCTGCCGAGCTCGTGGTCATCGCCATCCTTGCCGCCGCACGCGCTGAGCATGAGGACAGCCAGGGAAATCAAGGCTCTCTTGGTCGTCGCCACATCGCGTAGATAGGGTACGCGGCAAGAACAATCCAGAGCACGGCCATGACGAGCGCCGACGGAAACACCAGCATCGCGGCGGCGGGCGACACGAAGCGGACGAGCACTGGCGCGAGCAGGTGCAGCAGGGTCGCTACCGAGGCGGCCACGAGAACGCCGGCGCGCAGCCGTAGGGGCAGGGCGCACATCATGAAGATGTGACCGATCACCAAGAGCACCATCGGCATGGTGAAGGCGTGGAAGTGAAAGGTCTCCATCACTTGGCGGGGCGGCTTCTCGAAGATCATCGCCGCGGGGTCGGGAGAGCCCAGGTAGTAGTGCTTGGCGGCGCTCGGGCTGACACCCAAATGGTCGTCGGCGTACAGCCACACCGAGGTGCCGATGCCGATGAGCACGAACAGACAGAATCCGCTATAGAGGATGCGTGCCTCGATGGAGAGGCGGTCGATGGCCATCGGACGGGCGAACTGACGCACGACTCAACGCGCTCCCGAAGGACCAGCCGCGACCCGCGCCGACGCCTCCGCCGAGGCAAGCTTCACCAGCACCGCGGCCCTCTTCACCGCCAAGGCCACCGAGCTCGACGAGATGGTCGCGCCGCTGATGGCGACGATGTCGTCACCGGGACGCATGGCATCTCCCGCGCTCTTGCCGACGAACTGGGCGCGAAAGCGATCGTTGCGTACCTCCTCGCCGTAGCGCTCGCGATAGACCATGATCTCCGTGCGCTCGACCGTGCCCTCTGGCGAGAGCTTGGTGGCCAAGGTGATGGGCAGGTGCTGGCCCAGCTGCTCGTCGATGACCGCGTAGCCGTCGACCCGCCGCCCCGTGCTCGCGACGTAGATGACGTAGCTCTTCTTGGCCGGCGGGTAGCCCAGCTCACGCTGCAGCTCGGCCGTGTGCGCGGTGACGTCGAGGGTCACGTAGGTGACGTGCTCGGAGCTCGCGAACAGCTCCTTCAGGACGCTCTCGGTGGTGAAGTAGACACCTTGCGCCTGCGCCCGGCGCGCCATGCCGAAGGCAAATGCCGCCAGCGCTGCGAGGAGCAGCCAGCGGCGCCAGTGGTTGCAATTGCAAGTCACTCGCAAGTGCGTAGCAAACGCGCTGCTCCGTGTCGATGCGCCTGGAGCCCTCGGGGGGCGAAGCTGGCGTTAGGTGCGCCCGGGGCTGTCGGCGACCCTGGTGCCTAGGGAGGGAAGGAGCCGATGGAGGGTGGGGCCAACATCGAGGTCGGTGGCCGAGAGGGAGAGAGGGAGAGAGGGCGGGCGCTTTCCGGCCGCTCACTACAGCAAGCTCGGCAGCTCCCTTGCGCCTGGGCGGGAGCTTCGTGCGGCGAGTTGGTGGCCTGGGTGGGGCTTGCAATCGGGTAGCGAAGCGGGTGCCCCGCCGGCCCGCCTGGTCAGGGCTCTAACGCAGGCCAGACAGCTCTCCCGCGCTGTCCCCGTTCCGCGACGGCGTGCACGCCTGCGCCGCGCGGCGCCGCCCTCAGCGGCTCTTGGCGAGCGTTCACCACAACGTGCTGGCTTTGGCCTGCTGCCTATGACGCGCGGCTCGTCCGCGGCCAACGGGCACCGCATCGATGCGGTGAACGCGAATTAACCCCACGTCGCGTCGATGCGGTGAACGCGAATTCACCCTACGCCGTATCGATGCGGTGAACGCGAATTCATCCCACGCCGCATCAATGCGGTGAACGACGCTTCAGCGTAACGCCGCATCGATGCGGCGTCCTCCCGCCCTTCATAGAGACGCCGATGCTCCCGCCACCCCCATCACCCGGGTCGCGAGGAGCCCCCTCACTGCCGAACACGCCCCAAGCGTTGCCTTGGAGCAGCTTGCGGTTACTCTCCGCGCAGAGCAATCGCCCCACGAAACGGCCCGAGAGAGTCGTCGAAGGAGGCCTTCCACCGCCCCTCACACAAGCCGCAAGCCCGAGCCGTCGCAATCAACGCAAGCACAACGCGCTCCACGTAACCCCACGGACGCCCAACCCACGACTTCGCGACGCGACCCAATCGCTTCCTTAATTAACTAGGTGCGCACCTGCGTCGTGCGGCGGACCTGCAGGGTGCGCGCGTCGTGGTCGATCATGTCGCGCATGAACTGGACGACTTGCGGGCGGGCGCGGCGGGCTTCCATGTTGGCGTCTTCGCGGGCTTGCATGTCGGGGCGGCTGCCGCCGGTGAGGCGGGCGAAGCTGCGCATGATGTCGTTTTGGGCGACGGCGTTGCGGCGGGCGACGCCGAACTGGCCGTCGTCGGTCTTGCCCTCGTGGATCGCGTTCTGGGCGTCGAGGAGCGCCTCTTTCATCTGGTAGGCGCGCATGCGCAGCTCGTAGGCCTGAATGAGCATGTCGATGGCGCTCCCCAGCTCGCCCTGGATCGCGGCGGCTTCGGGGAACTTCTCCATGATCTCGGTGAGGGCCTGCTGGTCGGCGGCGTTCGCGGCGAGGCCCAGCGATTGGACGCTGAGCGGATCGATCTGCGACGCTTGGTGCTCCTTGATGGCGGCGACGATGGCCTCGCCACCCTTGTCCTTCACCTCGGCGTACTTCTCCGGCGGGAGGAGCTTCTCGGCCTTCTCGGGATGGAGCTCCAAGAACTTGGTGATGACGTTGCTGTCATCGCCAGCCTCCTTCATTTCGAGCGCGAGCTTGCCGAGCTCCTCGGCGTCGGCCTTCGAGACGTCGATGCCAGCGGACTCGAGCATGGTGCGGGCGCGCGCTTCGGCGGCGTCGGCGCGCTCACGTGCAGCGTCGGCGCGGGCTTGGTCGCCGGCTTCGAGCGCCTCTTTCTCCTCGAGGCTCGCCTGGGCGGCGTCGCTGATGGCGCGGCTCGCGCTGTCGTAGATGGAGTCCCAGATCTCCATGGTGTTCTGGTCGACGTTCGAGTTGGTGCTGCCCGTTTCGAGGGCGGTCAGCATCTCATCGATTTCACCGCCACTCATGCCTTGCGCCTCGAGCGCGCCGCGGACCATCTCAGCGGCTTGCTGCTCGAGCTGGTCGGCTTGCGCGAGCAGAGCGTCGGGGTTCTGCTTGGAGAGGGCGCGCTCGATCTTGAACGCGGCCTCGCGCAGGTAGTGCTTCGCCTGGTTGAGGTAGCCCTCGATGCTCTGGTTGGTGCTCATGTTCGTCGTCTCGAGCTTCAAGAACGACGCCGTCATCGCGTCCGAGTCGTTACCTTCGCTGAAGTTGAGGGCGTGCAGGTTCTCGATGAACGAGCGGGCGCCAGCGCTCGGGTCTTGGGCGGACTGGAGGTTTGCCACGCGGGCGATGGGGGAGGTGGGGGCCGACGTTGGGCTGTCGATGCCACGGCCGGTGACGGTGACGTTGGGGCGATCGGCCGAGCCGCGCGTCTCGCTGGTGTCTTGGATGACGCGGGTCGGATGCAGGTTGGTGGCGGCGGTCGTCGAGGCGACGCGCGCCTGATTGGAGCCGGTCGTGTTATTGAGCTGTTCGGTACGCTCGGTCTCGGCCTGGCGCTCGGTGCCGGGCAGGCGATTCAAACGAACATTGGTGGGTTGGCGGATGTCACTCATGGCGGTCCCCTCGCTGGCACCTGTACTTACACGACCTGGCTTTTGGGTGGTTCGTGGGTAACACGATCCTAGTCGAGACGGCCCTCGGAACCTGCGGATTTTCGTGGAGCGGGGATGGCATAAAACGCTTCTCCTTGCCCCAGGAGTCGCAAAAAGAGCTGATCCATCGCATTGGTGCGGAGCTTGCCGAGAATCCACCTCAATGGGCTGCCGCCGTGGCGGTCCGGGTACGTCAGCATCTCGAAGGGGTGCTCGATTCCTTCCTGGACGTGCCGCTCGACCTGAGCGAGGTCACGGATTTCGACGCCGCCGTCTACCGCGCGCTCCGTGAGATCCCGGCCGGCACGACGACGACGTACGGGGAGCTCGCCGCGTTGGTTGGCAGTCCAGGGGCGGCTCGGGCGGTGGGCCGCGCCATGGCCACGAACCCCATCCCGCTCATCGTACCCTGTCATCGGGTGCTCGCCGCGGGAGGCCAGCTGCACGGCTTTTCGGCCTATGGCGGCATCCTCACGAAAGATCGCCTGCTGGAGCTCGAAGGCGTGCGTCGGCAGCGTCAAGGCGAGCTCTTCGGGTGACCTGGTGCCTTGCCGTCGCCGCAAAGGGCGTTGCCGATCCATGGCGTCGTGTTAACTTGCCGACCGTGTCAAAAGATCGTCGTAGCGCAGACCGCCGTACCAGCGAATCCAGCATCGTCAAAACGCCGCGCCGCAGGACCGAGCGCCGCGCGGCAGAGCGTCGTCTCGATGAGCGCGCCAACCTCGATCTGTGGATCGAGCAAGAAGCAGGACAAGAGGTCTCGTACCGTCACGTCGGCGATCTCTCGGCCGGTGGCGTGCGCCTGGACCATGGCTTCTCGTATCCGGTCGGCTCGCGCGTGAAGTTGCGGTTCAACTTGCCGGACGACCCCAAGCAGATCGAAGTCTCAGCCGATGTCGTCGCGGTGAGCCCCGAGGAGAGCCGGCACTACACGAGCCTGCGCTTCGTCGACTTGAATGGTGAGGATCACATCCGGATCACCAACTTCATCGAGAAGGGCAAGAAGTAGCGCGGGCGCTGCGTGCCGAGCAAAAACAGGCACGGCGGCGTCGACGCGCGGGCAAAAAAAACGGAGAGGGGTTAGCTCTCCGTTTGCGATTGCGGAGCGGCATGCGTTGCGCACGCCGCTACCCAAGCGTTCGGTTTTTAGGCCTGCGGGCGGACGCCCTGAGCCTGGAGACCCTTTTGGCCGCGGACGACCTCGAAGATCACGCGCTGACCTTCGCTCAGCGTCTTGAAGCCCGAGCCTTCGATGGCCGAGAAGTGAACGAAAACGTCTTCCGAGCCGTTGGCCGGCGTGATGAAGCCGAAGCCCTTAGCGTCGTTGAACCACTTCACGGTGCCTTCTTGATTACCCTGCTGCATCTGACTCACTCTTTTTCAAAAACGCGCTAACACGCGTTGCGCATGGAACCCATGCGGTGTTCTTTCGAGTCTGAGTTGGTGGATGAAGCGGTCGGAACGACAGAGCACTTCATTCTATCTAGGCCACGTGGACGCGACCTTCGAAGCCAGCTCGGGCTCGAGAGCACGTGTTTCCCCGACATACAGGGCACCACGTCCTCACATACGCGTCTACGTGAAACCTGATTAGATTGGCAAGTGTTCTTTTTCGGGATGAGGCCCGCGAAACCGCGTCAAACCAACCTGCGGCGCGATTTTTCCTTCGATCTCTCAAGGATGTTAGGACACAAAGCAGCTTCGTTTGAGATTTTCGAGGAGCGCCGTTGCGCGAGAGTCATCGCATCTACCTGGTGCCCGGTTTCTTTGGGTTCGCAAACCTTGGAGAGCTGCTCTACTTCTCGCACGTGTGCGAATTCCTTACGGAAGTGTTCGACGAGCACGGGATGCACGCCGAGGTCATCCCGGTCCACACGTTCCCGACCGCCTCGATCCGCGAGCGTGCGCGACGTCTCCTCGAGGTTGTCAGTGAAACCGCGGGTCACGACGACGGGCCTATCCACATCATCGGTCACTCGAGCGGCGGGCTCGACGTGCGCCTCATGGTTTCCCCTCACGCGCAGCTCGGTGAAGGGCTCGACGTCGAGAGGCTCGCCAATCGCGTGCGCACGGTCGTCACGCTCGCGACGCCTCATCACGGCACGCCGCTCGCCACGTACTTCAACACGATGTTCGGCTCGCGCATCCTGCGCTTGATGTCGTTGTCGACGATGTATGTGCTCCGCTATGGAAGACTGCCTCTCTCCTTTCTGCTGAGGCTCGGTGGTTTGCTCGCGCGCGCGGACTCGCTCTTGCGGCGCGCCAACGGTGTGCTCGATCAGCTGTTCACCCAGCTCTTGGGCGACCTCTCGGAGGATCGGCACCGCGCGCTCACCAGCTTCTTCAACGAGGTGAGCGGCGACCAGTCGCTCATTGGTCAGCTCACTCCGGAAGGTCTCGACCTGTTCAACGCGGGCACCGTCGACCGGGCCACGGTGCGCTACGGCTGCGTCGTCACCATGGCGAAGCCGCCGACCATCCGCACGCGCCTCGCCTTGGGGCCCGATCTCTATGGTCAAGTCACGCACACGGCTTACACCTGGCTGTACCGCCGCAATAGCAGCATGCCGCCCAATCGTGTCGCCCGTCTCACGCCGAAGCAGAGCATGAAGCTGCGCGCGTCGTTCGGCCGCGTGCCGACGCCGGAGGACAACGACGGCATCGTGCCGACGCTGTCGCAGCCGTGGGGCGAGGTGATCACCGCGGTGAACGCTGACCACCTCGACTTGATCGGCCACTTCGACGACCGCTCGCACTATCCGCCGCACTACGACTGGCTGGTGACGGGGAGCGGCTTCGACCGGCGGCGCTTCGAGCGCTTGTGGTCGAACGTCGCGTCATTCATCGCGGAACAGCGCTAGTATCTCGGCGCGCGTGCGCGGCACGGCGAGCCCGTCGCCGCCGGCATCGCCCGCTGGCTCGCCGGCGATGCTCCGGACGATGTGTTCCATGGCGCTTGGGTCGGGATTGGTGACGATGGAGTCGTGGCTCGCACGGACCTGCGGCATGACGGCGTCGAACGCAAGTCGCATGGCCTCGGCGGGAGGGTGTGTCTCGAGCTCCCTGTTGAGAGCTTCGCGCAGCGCCGGACCCGCGACGTCGTGCTCGAGGCCGCGGACGTAATTTCGTAGCTGCGGCAGCTCGGGCAGCGTGCCATGGGTGAAATAGTCCGCTATCGCGGCACGGTCGGTGGGACCCAGGTGATTCATGTTGACGGCCGTGAAGAGCCCGGTGGCGGGGCCCCGCGCCGCGGTGTTCGAGAAGGTGACGTTGCGCAGCTCGGTGGCGTACAGACCCTCGAACATCGCGCTCGAGCCGCGCATGTCGTAGAGGCCGGACATGTTGACCATCGCCATGACCCCGCGGGTCGCGAAGTTGCTCCAGCGCATCATCGGAGCCTCGTGAGGATATCCCGCGAGGGGCGTATCGAGCGCCTGCACGCGCACCGACGGGAAGCCGGCGCGCTCGACGCCGCTCTCCGCCAAGGTGTTGAGCGCGACGCGGCTCACCAGGCCACCCATGCTGTGCGCCACGATGTCGAGCGGCTGATCGCGGTGCTGTGTGCGCGCCCAGAGGCCACGCAGCTCGCGCGCCAGGTGCTGCCCGCTCACCGTCGTGTAATCGCCGCGGTCGTCGTACTGAAAGACGTAGACCTGGCGGCCCTCGGCGGTGAGCCTGTCCGCCCAAGTGGACATCTCCTCGCCGGAGCCCATGATGCCGTGCACGAGCACGACCGGCCGCGCGCGCGGATCGAAGCGGCCGTAGGCGACGAGCGACGGGCCGCGCTGGCGGAGCACCTCTTGCTCGGTGGCCTCGTTCAAGGTGGCGGTGACGAGCGTCGAAAACTTGGGAGCGCGGAAGGCGGCGTCCAGCGGATTGCGGCTCGGCAGCGACGTGCTGGATAGCTTGGGCTGCACATCGGCATCGGTGGGAGGCGCGAGCTCCGGGACCGCAAGCTCCGGGGGCTCCGCGTCGGCCGTGTCGGGCACGCTCCAGAGGCGGACGGCATTTGCCGAATCGATGCGGTCATTGCTCATCGTGCTGCCCTGAAGCCTACACGAGTGCCCGCGATTTGGCGCTAGATCGCGTCAGAATTGGCCAAAAACCGTGAGCCCGGTGTTGGTGTCGTCCACCTGCGGGATGAGGCTGAGCCGCACGGTCTTGGTGGGGAGCGGGTTCCATTCGTAGTGCAGGTAGGTCGGGATGAGGTAGCCGGCGGCGAGGCCGATGAGCGTGCCGCTGACCACGTCACTCACGTAGTGCTTGTCCGCCATCAGGCGCAGGACGCCCTGGATGGTGGTGAGCCCGAGCATGCCGCCGCAGGCGAAATCGTCCCAGAAGCCACCGCCGTAGAGCGGCACGTGCTGGTGATGGGCGCAGGTGAGGCCGGCCGCCGTGGCGACCACCGAGACGTGCCCGGAGAGGAA
>JBDHVB010000160.1:0-13094 GCA_039809465.1 Myxococcota bacterium | reverse complement strand
GACGAGCCAGAGGTTCAACGCATGGCCAACGCCGCAGCGCCCGCTCCCCAGCAGGCAGCGCAAGCTAAGTTTCCCCCCGGCATCCCCTACATCATCGGTAACGAGGGTGCCGAGCGCTTCAGCTTCTACGGCATGCGCCAGATCCTCTACATCTACATGTTGGGTCTGTTTTTGCGGTTCGCCACCGAGAGCACCCTCCCCGCAGAGACGGTCGCCGACGCCAAGGTCGAAGCCACCAAGGTGACGCACGCCTTCTTCGGCGGCGCGTACATGTTCACGCTGCTCGGCGCGACCGTCGCCGACCGCCTGCTCGGAAAGTACCGCACCATCTTCTGGGTCTCGCTCGTCTACTGCGTGGGCCACGTGGTGCTCGCGATCGCTGGCCGCTTGTCGACCGTTGGTGACTACGCGGGCGCCGAGAAGCTCATGTACGTGGGCTTGGGCCTCATCGCGTTCGCGTCGGGCGGCATCAAGCCGTGCGTCGCCGCCAACGTCGGCGACCAATTCACGGGCGAGAACAAGCAGCTCCTCGACGTGGTCTTCCAGCTCTTTTACTACGTCATCAACTTCGGCTCGTTCCTCTCGACGCTGCTCACCCCGTGGCTCTACCGCACCTACGGTCCCGAGATTGCGTTCGCCGTGCCCGGCGTTCTCATGTTCATCGCGACCTTCATCTTCTGGTTGGGCCGCGACCGCTTCGTGCACGTGCCCCCCGCCACTGAGCCCAAGCTCGGCATCCTCGACACCTTGGCGACCCTGGCGTTGTTCACCCCCATCTTCGTGCTGCTCTACGGCGTCATGACCGGCTGGGACCCGCTCTGGAACATCTGCATCACCGTGGGTGGCCTGGCGCTCGGCGGCTGGCTCGCGCGCCTCCGCTATCGCATGCACCCGCACGCGAGCTTCCTCGCCGTCGTCGGGTACGCGGCGGCGCATCGTGGGGAGAACGGCGAGGGCTTCTTCGGCCAGGCGCGCAAGCACTTCGGTGACGAGGCGGCGGACGGCGCCATCGCGGTCCTGCGCATCGCGCTGGTGTTCGTCATGGTCACCATGTTCTGGGCGCTCTACGATCAGCACGCCTCGACGTGGATCGAGCAAGCCCGCCACATGAACCTCGCGGTCAACGTGCCCGAGATCTTCTGGAGCTACTTCTTCGTGCCCGCGGTGCTCGCGGCGGTCCTCTACTCGGCGGCCTGGCTCATTCGCTTCGTCGCCAACAAGCCGCTGCCGCGGAAGCTGAACCTGCTGTTCGCGGGCGGCCTCGGCGTCTGGTGCATCGGCGCCATCGTCTATCAGGCCATCGCCGGCAGCTGGCACGTCATCACCCTCAACGCGGCCCAGAGCTCGGCGCTCAACCCGTTCTTCATCCTGCTCACCATCCCGCTCTTCAACATCGCCATCTACCGTCCGCTACAGCGAGCGGGCCGGCCGCTGCCGCTGCTCACGCGCATGGTCATCGGCATGTTCCTCACCGCTCTGTCGTTCGTCGCGGTGGCGCTCATCCAGGTCTATCTCGAAGGGCACGGCGACGGCTCGCTGCACGTCGCCTGGCAGGCCATCCCGTACTTCTTGCTGACCGCGGGCGAGGTCCTGGTGTCGACCACCGGCCTCGAGTTTGCCTACTCGCAAGCGCCCAAGTCGATGAAGTCGACGATCATGGGCCTCTTCTATCTGACCATCACGCTCGGCGACGTGTTCGTCATCTTCATGGCGCCGCTCATGAAGCTGCAGTTCTCGCTGTTCTTCTGGGCCTTCGCGGGCGTCGGCGCAGGCGCCGCGGTGATCTTCTGGGTGATCGCGTCGATGTACAAGGGCAAGACCTACGCGACGTAAATCCGCGGCGGCCGACAAGCCGCTATAGCGGGTGACCCGCGAGCCACAGCAAGCGCGCCAGCGCCCCGCACAAAGCGATGGTCAGGAGCAGCACCACCACCGCGATGCCGCCGACCAGCATGAGCTCCATGCCGGCGGCGGTGACCGCCCAGAACGGGCTCGACTTGCTGCGCGTCGCGTAGCGGTCCGCGAAAGCGCCGCTCCAGAAGCGCACGCCCTCGATGATACGGATCCACTGGGCCTTGGCGGTGTCACGCACGAAGGTGATCACCGCGCGACGCCGCCGCTCGGCGCGCCACACCGCGACACCTATGCCGCCGATCAACGCCAGCGCGCACAGCATCTCGATGCCGCGCAGCCAGGCCCTACGCAAATACGTGACCTCGACCCAGACCGGGTCATGCGCGTCGATCCAGTAGCGGTTGTACGTCAACGCGTTGCCCGCCTGCGGCAGCTGCACGCGCACGGCGACGCCACCGCTATTACCGTCACCCACGCTGCTGGGCGACGCCTGGATCGCCTGCGGATAAGCCATGCCTCCCGCGCGCGCCCGACCAGCCGCGTGGCGAATGCGGGGCCCGGCGTTGCTCTGAAAATCGCTCTGGAGCTCGAGGCCCCCCGCATCGCGGTCATACGCCAGATAGTCGTCGAGCTCGGCGCCGCGCGGGCTCTGCCACTCCGCGGTGCCCGCGTAGGTTTGCTGCGCCACCGGCCCCTTGATGCGCGAGGTCGCGTAGCGCTGCGGAACGTCGACGGTCCACTGCAGCGAGGCGATCGGCAGCTCGACCGCCGGCAAGTCGAGGTGGGCGCGGCCCACGATGGAGAAGCTGCCCGCCTGCTCCTGATAGACGAGCTGCACGCTGATGGGGCGCAGACCTTCGCCTTCCTGACGCGAGCGCACCAGCGGCAGCAAGAGCTTGCCCTGCGCGTCGCGGCTTGGCTTCACCGGCTCGCCCTCGACGGTGGCGCTGCGCACGGTGGCGCTGCCCGGCACTCCCACGGTCAGGTACTGCCGGTGCGCGTTACGCAGGCTCACCGACAGCTCCGTGAGGCGTGAGCCGTCCTCGGTCGCCACGGTGTGCACCTTCAGGGCGTCGATGCTGTCGCCCTCGACCGGCTTGGTGGGATAGCGCGCGATGCCGATGACGGCGCGGCTCGCGGCGTCGCTGTACTGGAAGGCGCGCACGATGGGCGTGACGCTGCTCTCGATGAGCGTCGCCGGCAGCTCGCGCACGTCGAGCGGCGTGAAGCGCGCGGCACCCTCGGGCTTCACCTCGGTGATGGCGAGCTTACCCGGGACTTCGATGGCGACGTATCCGCTATCGCGTTCAACGTCGAGCATGCGCGGGATGGCGAGCGGTACCGAGGTCTCACCCGCGGCGAGCGGGCGCTTCAGGCGCAGCGAAATCTCATAGCTCTGACGGATGCCGTAGCTCGTCTCACCGGTGATGACGCGCACGCCGTCGACGGTCTCGACGGTGTACTGGAAGGCGCCCTCGCCGTCGGCGGTGACCAGCTCGTAGCCCTCCGGGAGCGCGACGCGGAAGCGCTTCTGCGGCGCGTAGAGGATGGTGAGGTTCACCACCGTGAACAAGTCGACGCTCTCGTCGGCGAGCGACATGAGGCTCTGGGTGTCGGCGTAGAGCTTGGCGGCGGCGGTCGGCGCCTGCGCGAGCTCGCGGAAACCCACCAGGTGAATGCTGCTCGTCGGGCCGATGACCGCGGTGAGCTCGCCACCATTCGGCGTCTGGCGCACCACGTTGCTGACGGCGCCATCGACGCGCGGTGACAGATCGCGATCCGCGAAAGTGCACGTGAGATCGGTGACCGGGCTCTCGACGACCTCGAAGAGATACTCGGCCGAGCCACGCGGACCGCTCGCCGGTACCACCAGCTCGACGTCCAGCTCGGCGACGCCACGGCCGCGCGTCACCCAGGTCCAGTACTGACCATTATCAATGAGCGCGATGGGCTGCCCCGCGCTCGTGCGCGCCGCGGTGACGACCACACGGTTGCCGATGACCGCGACCTCCTTGTAGCGGTCGTTGGCGCCGAGCTCGACGCGCATGACCATGGTCAGGTGCAGGCCGGCCGCGTCGATGCGTCCGCGATAGCGCGTGACGCCGATGACCACTTCGCCCTCGCTCCCGGATGCCGCGCGCTCGCGCAGGACACGCTCACCCTCGCGCAGCTTGTCCCAGTCACCGAGCGGCATGGTGACTTCCTGCGCATGTGCCGCGACTCCCGCGAGCAAGGTTGCGACGGCCACGAGGTGCTTAAGCATGGCGCACCCCCATGCGGCGGGCGACGCACACCGAGAGGATCGCAAGAGCGATGAGGCTCCAGAACATCGGGAACATGGCGAGCACGTAGGCGAGCGCCACGACCGCGACGAAGCGCAGCAACCAGCGCCCGCCCTTGAAGCCGCGCTTGTAGACCATGGTGATGTGTCCACCGCCGGGCAGCGGCGACCAATGCCGCCAGATATCGAAGACCAGGAACGCCAGGAGGCCAACGTCGAGCGCCAGCACCACGCTGCGGTGCACGCCGAGCACGTAGTGGCCGAGCACCGCCGCCAGGAACAGCACGGCCGCGAGCACGCCAAAGTCGCGATGACGCCAGGCGAGCCCGTGTTGCTCACGGCTACGCGCGAGCCACGCCCACAAGGCGAGCACGACGCACACGGCGGCCACGCCGCGCAGCCACGGTTGAACGCTCCGGCGGACATAGCTGACGTCGAGCTGCGCTTGGGTCTTGCCCAGGAGCACGCGGCTGAAGCGGTAGCGCTCGCCCACCAGCGGGAACGAGGTGAGCGCGACCTTCACCTGCTTCTTCTGCTCCTTCTCGTAGATCATCTTGCGCGAGCGCAGGACGTTCTCGTACGAGCTGGAGCCGCCCGCCCAAGCGGAGCGCGTCGCGAGCCCGTTGTCGATGTAATAGCGCAAGCGTGTCAGCGGATCGTAGCGCAGCGCATCGAGCTGGCGCAGATCGGTCGCGAAGCGCAGCGGCTCGTAGGCATCCGGCAGATAGGCGCTCCAGTGGACGGCCATCACCGCGATGTCGAGCGCCGGCAGCGTGAGCGCGCGGCGGCCGAAGGATCCCAAGCCGTTGCGGCGCGTCTCGTAGGCGAGCTCGACCACGAAGCTGCTCTCCTGCACGGCGCTGCCGCCGCTCGGAATGATAAGGCGCTGGCCGACCTGGAGCTGATCGGCGCGGAGGTTGCCGTTCGCGGCGGCGATCTCGTCGGCGCGGTCGGTGCGGTTGAAGAGGCGCAGCGCGATGCCGCCCAAGGTGTCGCCGCGCTGGATGGTGTACATGCGGCGGCCACGCTGGGCGACCTTCTCGGATTGGCGCAGCGGCACGAGGAGCATCTCGGCGCCGTCCTGCATGGTGGTCGCCGGCTGGATGGGCGAGCCGTCGATGAGCGCGTGTGTCACGTGGCTGTCCGCCGGCAAGCTCACGCCGAGATACTGCCGTGTGTTATTGCGGACAAAGAGCTTGAGCTTCACGATCTCGACGCCGTCCTCACCCACCAGGGTCACGGCCTCGAGGTCGTCGATGACGGCCTGGGTGAGCTCGACTTGCTCGTTGCGCGTCACGGTCACCGCGACCTTGGGCTCCTTCTCGAAGCGGAAGGCGGCGAGCAGCGGCTTGTCGGTCGCCGCCAAGAGCTCGCTCGGGAGATCGCCCGTGGGCATGGCGACGGCGTCGTCGTTCTTGGTGACCACGAGCTCGAAGCCAGCACGCCCCTCGAGCGCGATGAAGCCCTCGCGCAGCGCCGCGTCGATGGCGCGCACCAGCTTCAAGTCCGCGACGCCACCGCTGCCGCGCGGGTGCTGGGTGGCCACCTCGATGCTCGCCGCGTCGTCGACCAGGTACTTGAGCAGCACCGCGACGACGCGCTGGTCGCCACGCCGCTCGGCGGTCCACTGCAGCACCGCGTCGCCGGTCACCCCCGTGACCTCGACGCCCTCGGGCACCGCGAGCTCGAAGCGCGAGGCCTCACCCGACAGCAAGCGGTAGGCGATGGTCGTGCGTGTGCGCACGGTCTGCTCGTGGACGCTCGCCAGCACGAACATGCGCGCCTCGAGCTCACGCTTGGCGGCGGACGCCTCGGCGGCTTTGCGGCGCCAGTGCAACGCCAGCTCACCCGACGCGCCCATCGCGGCTTCGAGGCGCGTGCCCGTGCCGCCGCGCGACTGCGACATGATCACGCCACCGTCGAGCTCGGCCTCGACGTCGGCCTCCGGCAGCATCGCCACGACGCGCGTCACCGGCCCTGGTGGCAGCATGAGCGAGAAGCCCCGCGTGAAGCGGTCCTCGTCCTGGCCCTTCGCGAAGGTGAGATGGACGCGATGGCGGCCACTCTTGGCGATGAGCACGGCGTTCATGCCATCGGCGCGGGTCGCCACGGCGGCGGCGCCGTCGACCGTGATCGACGACAGCGAGGCCTCCAAGTCGAGGAGCGGCACCGTCACCGTGCGGTCGATGGTGTCGACGTCGATCTCGGCGTCCATGCTGCCGGTGAGCACGCCGCGCGCGAAGGCGACATCGACGCTACGGCGGACGACCGCGAAGGGATGCTCGGGCTCCGGCGGCCTCTCCAGCTCGCGTACGCCGTCGACCATCTGCTGCCACTGATCGAGAGGCACGCGGACAGTGCTGTTCTCCGCGGCGGACGCCACCGATGCGACACACAGAACGACGCAAGCAACCAACGCTCTCGAGGGCATGCCCGGGAGCGTACTACCGCTTTGGCAAACCGACCAAAGTTTAGGATTGCCCGCGCGGCGCGATCTCGGAAACCGCACCGCCGCAAGCGGCAAAACTAACGCGTGATGGCTTTGACCTTGAGGCCAGGGGTGATCTCCTGGCGGGACGCGGTCACGATGCAAGTCGAAGCATTTTCGCGGGTGTCCACGACCATGACGGTGGCGATGGCCTTGGGCGGCAAGTCCTGCACCGCGGCGTCGATGGGGTCGTCGGTGCGCGAGACCGTGAACTGGTTCCCCTTCTGCACGCCGTCGTTCTTGCCCTTGTCGATGAAGACGACGTTGTTCTTACCGGCGACCACGCCGGCGTCGTAGTTGACCGCTAAAACGTATCCTTCGAGCGCCGCCGAGGCCGTGGTGGGCGTGACGCGTTGGCGGACGTCCTCGTCGAGCTTGGTGACGAACTGGCCGCGCTCGACCTCGAGGCGGGTCGCGTCGATGCGCGCCTTGCTCACCTTCTCGTGGACCTCCTCGATGGAGGCAAAGCCCGTGACCTCGGTCATGTAGCCGAAGTCCTTCTTGGTGACCGGATGCGTGACCCTGCCGACGGTGCGATACACGAAGTAGCGCTCGCCGCTGCGCGGTTGGCTCTCCTTCGGGAACGACAGGAAGACGCGGTCGTTCGGCGACAGCAAGATGTGCTCGTCGGTCGAGTTGCGCAGCGTGCCCGCTTCGGCGAGCTGCTTGGGGGTGACGAACAAGCCGACGAACCGGCCGGCATCCACGCCACGCGGCGGCTTCGGCCCATCTTCCTGGATCATCGGCTGCGGCGGCTCTTGCGGCAATTCGCGCTGCGCCGACGCGAGATCGTACAAGCTCGGGAGCTCGACGTCGCTCGGATAAAAGCGGATCTGATCACCCGGGTAGATCCAATTCGGATTGGTGATCTCCGGATTGTACGACCAGACGCGCGGCCACAACCACGGCGAGCCCGTCACCTTGCGGGTGATGGTCCAGAGGTTGTCCCCCTGCTGCACGGTGTACGTGTCGGTCGACGGCTTGAACGGGATCTCGTCGACGTTGATGACCCGCTTGTTCTTCTTGCTCGGCGTCTGGGCGTGCAGCGAGTTGCCGACGAGGACGGCGGCGACCATCGAGAGGATCAAACCGGCGAAGAGCAGGTGCTCCATCGCCATGCGCAACGGGGTGGGTTGCCGCTTCATTTCGCGCGTCCTCCGCGGATGCCGGGACGCGCGCGCGCCAGCTCGGCGACAGGGCTCTCCGGATGTTCGTCGACCAGGCGCTGGAACGCTTCCTTGGCGCGCGTCGAGTCGTGCAGCTTCTCGAAGCTGATGCCCATCTTGAGCATGGCGTCGGGCGCCTTGCTGCTCGAGGGGTAGGCGTCGATGAGCTTCTTGTACTGCGCGACCGCCTCGTCGTAGCGCTGATCATCGAAGCGCGACTCGCCCATCCAGTAGAGCGCCGCCGAGGCCTTGTCGGCCTTGGGGCTCTTCTTGAGCAAGTTGGAGAAGCGCTCGAACGCCTCCTCGGTGCGGC
Source organism: Myxococcota bacterium (assembly GCA_039809465.1). Taxonomy (GTDB): domain Bacteria; phylum Myxococcota; class XYA12-FULL-58-9; order XYA12-FULL-58-9; family JALHOP01; genus JALHOP01. Next base: position 4,992 of record JBDHVB010000160.1, on the reverse strand, counting down.
CGTTGCGGTAGGCGTCCAAGGCGTCCGCGAACGGGCCGTCGAGCGGGTCCGTTTTAGCGTTGGAGGGGCTCGCCGACGGCTTCGCGGCGGCGGCGGCGCGGGCACGTCGCGCGGGCGGCATCTTCACGACCTGGAGGCGATCACCCTCGCCGGTGATCTCGAGCATGACCGGCTCTTCCTCGGGCTCGGCCGCCATCGCGGTCTTCACCTGAGGCGTGAGCCTCACGACCTCGAGCTCACGCATGCCGCGCGATGCGCCCTGGGTGCTGCTCGCGGCCGCCATGACGTCGAGCCGGCCTTGCAGCGTCTCGAGCTGCTGACCTTGGGCGGCCACCTGCGCCCGGAGGGCATCGAGGCTACGCGCGAGTTGAGCGTTGTCGATCTCGCCTTGCGCATGCGCGCAGGCGGTGCCGAGGAAGAGCAGTGAGACGGTGAATAGTCGCACGCCCGAAGTCTCGAACGTCGCGCGCCATTGGTCAAAAAACCCGCCAAGCCCGCGGCTCAGGCGAAGGCGATGACCCCGGCCTGACGCCCCGTGATGCCCTTGTCACGGCGATGCGAGAAGAAGCGCGCGTCCGCAACCGTCGAGTAGCCGACGATGTCGATGTTGGCCTCGGGCACGCCCGCTTCCATCAAGGCCCTTCGGTTGAAGGCCCATAGGTCGGCGAACGAGCGGTCGTCATTGCCCGGGCGAATGGCGCCACCGGGGTTCGGGAAGGCGGTCTCGAGGGCCAGCACCACGTCGGGGCCGATCTCGAAGTCACCAGGGCCGATCGACGGACCAATCGCCACCCGGAGGTCGTGCGGCGGAATGTCGAAGGCCTTCAGGCGCGCCACCATCTCGCCAGCGATGCGCGATGCGGTGCCCTTCCAACCGGCGTGCACGGCGCCAACGGCGCGGCCACGGACGTCGGCGAACAAGATCGGCACGCAGTCGGCGGTGAGCACCGCGAGCACGGTGGCGCGATCACGCGTCCACAGTCCGTCGGCTTCGATGCTGCGGCCCGCGAGGCGCGTGACCTGCACGACGTCGTTGCCGTGCACTTGGCGCAGCGCCACGAAGGTCGCGTCCTTCTTGCCGAGGCTCTCGAGCAAGCGCGCGCGATTGGCCTCGATGCTGGGGCGCTCGTCCTGCGAGCCACCGAGATTGAGGCTCGCGTACGGCCCTTGGCTCACGCCGCCGTCGCGGGTGGTGAAGCCGTGCACGATCCCCGGGATGTCCGCGAGGACGGACGATGTCAGCATGGCCAGGCTCACCGCGCGGCCGCCGACTTGCGGGCCCGCGACTTCTTGGTGCGCGGACGATCAGCGATGGTGCCGATGCGCTGGCCCATCTTCACTTTGCGCCCGGGCACCAGACCTTCGAGGCTGATGCGGCCCGGCTCGCACACGAGGATGACCGTGGAGCCCAGCTCGAACGCCCCGAGCTCTCCGCCTTTTTGCACGGCGTGTGGCGGGTCGTAGGCGAGCGCGGCGCGCTTCTGACCTTTGACGTTGGTGTGCACCTTGTCGTCGTAGGCCACCGAGATGCGGCCAACGAGCGTCGCGCCGACCTTGATGACCGCGACGCGGCCACAGCTCGGGTTGTCGACGTAGGTGATGATGCGCTCGTTGCGCGCGAACAGCTCGTCGATGCGCTCGAGCGCCTCGCGGAACACCGGGAAGAGCGCGCCAGGCACGAGCGCGGCTTGCGCGATGCTGCCCGACACCGGCGAGTGGATGCGGTGATAGTCGTGGGGCGCGAGATAAATGGTGGCGTAAGCGCCGCCTTCGAAGCGCTTGGCCTCCTCTTGGTCGTCGAGCAGGCGCGCCAGCGAGTAGCTGCGGCCCTTCACCTGCATGAGCGTGCCGTCCTCGATGTCGCCCACCTCACCAACGGCGCCGTCGACCGGGCTAACCACCGCGTCGGGCTGCGGCTCGACGCGGCGCGCGCCAGCCTTCAGGTGGCGCACGAACAGATCCTCGAGGCTCTCGTACGCGTCGATGGGGTCCTGAGCTTCGGAGAGGTCGATACCGGTCGCCTTGACGAACGTCCGCTTTAGCAGAGAGACGGCGACGCTCGGGTGCTTGCGGCGGGCGAGCCACCCCCAGGCGCGCGACACCACGGCTTGCGGCAAGCGCTTGGTGAGATCGACGACGAAGGCGCTTTGCAGCGGGTTGCCCTTCGCGGGATTCGGCGTCGGCATCTCGTCGTCGTCAGGAGTCGTCATGGTCTCACCGGCTGCCATGGGCGCCCTATCTCACTTCGGGCGCTCATCGCCAAGCCCTGGAGAGACAGAGCTTTCGATAGTCTGCTCGGGCGGCTCACGACGCTCCTGCCACTGCCGCCAGAGCACGCGCGCGGCGATGAACAAGGCCGCCGCGGCGACGATGGCCGCGAGCCCCAACGCGATGCTCGGTCCTTCCCGGCGCGGCACGCGTGAACCGCTTTAGCGTTTCTTGCCGCGGGCGGCGGACTTCGTCGTCTTGGCCTTGACGGCCTTGGCGGTCTTCTTCTTCGCGGTCGTCGCGGCCTTCTTGGCGGGCGGCGCCTTGCGGCCACCAGCGTGCAGCTCGAAGCGCGCGTGCAACGCCTTCACGGCCTTCTCGACCTGCGCCTTGGCGATGACGCAGGTGACCTTGATCTCGCTGGTCGTGATCATCGCGATGTTCACGCCGGCCTCGTGCAGGGCTTGGAACATCTCGGCGGCGACACCGGCGTGCGCGCGCATGCCGACGCCGACGATCGACACCTTCGAGATCGAGTGGTCAACCTCGACGTTGCCGCCCGCGAGCTCCTTGGCGGCTTCACGCACCAGCTCTTCGGCTTGCGTGGCGTCGGCCTTGCCCACGGTGAACGAGACGTCGGTCGCGCCGTCCTCGGAGGCGTTCTGGACGATGACGTCGATGTTGATGCCGGCCTTGGCGAGCCCACGGAACAAGGTGGCCGCGACACCGGGGCGGTCGGGGATGCGGCGGACGGTGACCTTGACGTCGCCGTTGTCGTGCGAGACGCCGCGCACCACGAGGCGCTCGATGTGCTCGTCCTCGCCAGTCACCAAGGTGCCGGGATCATCGCTGAAGGTCGACCGCACACGCACCGGCATATTGTGATTCATCGCGAGCTCCACGGACCTGATCTGCAGGACTTTCGAACCGGCCGAGGCCATCTCCATCATCTCCTCGAAGGCGATGACGTCGAGCTTCTTGGCGTCGGGGCAAAGATTGGGGTCGGCGGTGTAGACGCCGAGGACGTCGGTGTAGATGTCGCACTCCACCGCGTCGAGGGCGGCGGCGAGCGCCACGGCGCTGGTGTCGGAGCCGCCACGGCCCAAGGTCGTGAGGTTGCCCTCGTCGTCGATGCCCTGGAAGCCGGTGGCGACGACGACCTGGCCGCGCAGCAGAGCGCGGTCGATGGCCGAGCGGTCGATGTGCTTGATGCGGGCGCGCGAGAACATGCCGTCGGTGCGCACCAACATCTGTGGACCGCTCATGGAGACCGCGGGTACACCGCGATCGCGGAGGGCGATGGCGAGCATGGCGGCGGAGACTTGCTCGCCGGTGGCGACCAGCGCGTCGACCTCACGCGCATCGGGACGGCCGGCCATCTGCCCCGCGAGGCCCAAGAGGCGGTCGGTCTCGCCGCGCATGGCGGAGACCACGACGACGAGGTGGGGGTGCTCGAGCTTGGCCTTGGCCACCAGCTCGGCGACGTGCTTGATGCGCTCGACCGTACCGACCGAGCTGCCGCCGAACTTCTGCACCATGATGTCGCGCACGACCTGCATGGCGCGCTGAAATCGCACGTTTGGCCGCCGACGTGCAATCCACGCCGCTCCTTTGCTATGGATCACGCTAGCCAAGGCGGTTCGCTGTGAACATTCAGCTGTTCAACTTTCTCGAGGACTACAACGCTCAGATCGTCAACTTGCTGCTGACGAAGATCCCGAGGTCCATCACCGCCTACGGCAAGATGCCGCGCACCGAGCTCAAGCAGATGCTCGAGCACTTGCTGGACGGCTACGTCGACCTCTTGGTGACCGGGCAGACCGACGCCCTCGAGAAGGTCTTCCGCTACATGTCGCGCGTGCACGCCGCCAAGAAGTTCAAGGTGAGCGACGTCCTCTCGGCCATCCTGCTCTTCCCGCAGGTCATCCGCCGCCTGCTCGCCGAGGAGTACGCCGACCTCCAGGGCGACGACGCCATCCGCAAGTTCAATCAAGCGCTAGAGCAGACCGAGACCACCGCCCACCGCGCCGCGTGCGCTTTCGTGGACATCTTCCAGGAGTTCCTCAACAAGCGCATCGAGGAGCACAACGACTACCTCGATCAGGCGCAGAAGAAGTTTGGTATCGATCTCAGTCGCTTCATCGTCTTCAAGGCTTAGTGGGGAGAGCCGCGCGGTCGCGGCGCTGGAAGCAATTCGAGAACAACACGCTCTCCTGCGACGACGACAGGGCGTCGTAGGTGATGCCGTCGCGGCTGACCGTGAAGAAGGCTCCGCCGCGGCGCATGCTGCCGAACTCGCGGTTGCCCCACGGCCACATCGGCCGCCCCTCGGAGGCCGCGCCGCTCACCACGGTGGGCATGCCGCCCTCGGTGCGTAGCTGCTGCTGATTGTGCTCGTGGCCGCACACGTAGAGATCGGCGCGCGCCTCGAGCAGCGGACCGATCTGCTCATTCATGAAGGGCGTCACACCATGCAAGCCGTCGTTCATCACGGGGTGATGGCCGAACACCAGGGTGTAGTCCGCGTCCTTCTCGAGCTGCGCGCGCAGCCACTTGATCTGGATCGGATCGACCGGGAGCGTCGAGGTGTCCATGAAGATGGTGCGGATGGTGAGACCGTCGACCTTCACCAGCCGCGAGTAATAGCGCGTCGGCATCCGGAACATGCCGGGCGCGTTGCTCCCCGCCGCCTCGACCAGGGCTTCGGGCATCCCCGCGCCGCTCCTGTCACTTTGCCGCACGCGTCTCCACTTCGTCCCTGCCGCATCCAAGGCCGGCCCGCGC
>JBDHVB010000159.1:0-13207 GCA_039809465.1 Myxococcota bacterium | reverse complement strand
TGGACCGCCGCGTAGTGCGCGTCGATGCCGGCGCGGGCGCGCTGAGGGTCGGTGGGCTCGCCCCAGACGTTGTTGGCGTCGCCGATGGGCTGAGCGGGCGTCGGGCGGCCGAAGATGCCACCCAGGCCACCCGCGCCACGCACACCCTGCGAGTTGTTGGCGTCGCGGGTCTCGGCGCCGGTCGCCGGGTCGCGCAAGACGTAGCCGCTCATCGGGCCGCGCGAGGTCGCGAGCGGCACGATGCCCGAGTAGATCGAGTTGCCGTGGCCTGGCGGAATGGTCGGCGCCGCTGTCTGCGATTGCGGACGAAGCGAGAAGCCGGTGGTCTGGCGGCTGCCCAGGTGCGTGCGGGTGTCTTCGACCTGGCTCTCGTCGAGGAAGCCGTGGCTCTCGTCGTAGCCGATCGGCAAGACCTCGCCGTTCATCGCATCGACGAAGACGTGGGTGCGGCGCGGCGGATGCGCTTGATCGGCGTCGACCGTGCCGGTGACGTGGTAGGCCAAGCGGTAGTTGCCGTCGTCGAGCTTGACGATGACGAGCTCGGGCGCGCTGATCTCCTTGGGCGTGCCACCCATGGAAGTGACAGCGGTGGCGCGCGCGGCGGCGGCGGCGACGGTGGGCTTCACGTCGATGGGCAGGATGGACGGGATCGGCTCACCGGTGATCGAGGCGACGCGGCCATTGGCGTCCAGGTGCGCGATGGCCTGAGCGCCGAAGATCGGGACGCCGGCGTAGAGGCGATCCATGCGCACGTTGGTGCGGCCGAGCTCGTCGCGGAAGGTGAGCTGCGGTACGAAGTCGTGCGGCGACATGACGAAGCCGGTGCTCGCGACGTTGTCACGCGCCGCGGCGAGCGCCACGTTGGTCGCGTCGACGGCTTCCGGCTCCGACAGTTTGCTGAAGCGGAATTGCGGACCGAAGGCCGCGGCCGACGGAGTCTCACGCGCCGGGAAGGCGAAGGGGCGGACGGCCGTGGGCTCGGTCGTGGTGGGCAGCTCGCGGTCCATGGCCGCCGCGGGCACGGCGTCGAGGACGACGGGGGGCTGGTGTGGCTGAACTTGAGCGACGCGGATGGGGCTGATCGAATCGGAAGCCATGGGAGTCTCCGTTAACCAACGAGGGCGGTGCCAGCGGACTTGGGTGCTTCGATACCGACCGCTTCAGCGGCCGCGCGGACGGTCTTGAGCTCGGCGGAGTCGGCGCCGTACAGATCGGTCGCGGCCTTCTCCCAAGCGACGCGCGCCTGCGCGAAGTCGGTGGTCGGCGTGAAGTAGACGGTGTGGGCGCGGTAGTAGATGCGCAGCGCCTTCTCCATGCCGATGCCTTGCTCGACCTTCTGCTTCGACGTGAAGTTCTCGCCACCGGCCGCGAGCAGGAAGAAGAAGTTGTTCGCGATACCGGAGTTGATGTGGACGCCGCCGTTGTCGGCGCCGCCCTTGTAGATGTCCTTGTAGTTGTCGCGCGAGTAGTTGGTGTTGCCGCGGGTCGCCTTGTCGCGGGTTGGGTTGTCCATGTAGCGCCAGGCGTCGCCGTCCTTGCCAGGCGTGAACGAGTGCTCGCCCAGGAGCCAGTCGCTCTCGATGCCCTGGTCCTTCATGCCGCGCATGAACCAGGAGAGGCCGGCGCTGCCGATGATGTCGGAGCCCGCTTCGTTCAGGGCGCCCGACTCGCCACGGTAGACGAGGGCGCAGGTGTGCTGGGTGAGGCCGTGCGTGATCTCGTGGCCACCGACGTCGCGGTCGACCATGGGGCCGGCGACTTTGCCGTCACCGTCGCCGTAGTTCATGGTGTCGCCGTCCCAGTACGCGTTCACGAAGTTCGTGCGCACGTGGACGTTCGAGATGAGCGCCTGGCCCTTGCCGTCGATCGAATCGCGATCGAAGAGCGTCTTCAAGAGACCCAAGAACTGCACCGCGGCGTAGTGCGCATCGATGCCCGAGCGCTGGCGCGCGTCGTCGGTGGTCTCGCCCCACTTGTTGTTGTCGTCGGTGAAGACCTTGTTGCTCTGCTCGAGGCCGCCGTCGCCGTTCATGGCGTCGCGGGTCTCGGTCTTGGCGCTGCTCGGGTCGCGCATCACGAACTTGCCGTCGTCGCCCTTGGTGGTGGCGAGGGGCACGACGCCCGAGTAGGTCGAGTTACCGGTGCCGTCCGCGATGGCGGGCGCCTCGGGCTGCGGCGCGGTGGGCGTGCCGATCGACGGGCCGCGCGACAGACCGCGGCGGGCCGCTTCGATCATGTCGTCGTCGACGTAGCCGCCGAGCTCGTCGAACCCGAGCGGCAGCATTTTGCCGTCATGCGCGTCGACGAAGTAGTTCATCTTGCTGGGGACGCCGTCCTTGATGGCGAACAGGACGATCTGGTGCGCGAGGTGCCAGGCGCCGCCGTCATCGGCGATGAGCACCAGACGCGCGCCGGCCGGACGGGTGGGCTTTGCGCCGAACTCCTTCAGCGCCTTCTCGAGCGCGGCGGCTTCGCCGATGGTCGGCTTGGTGCTGACCGGCATACGGGCGGGCAGCGGCGACGCGGTCACGTCGGCGACCTCGCCGTCCTTGCCCAGGTGCGAGACGACCTGCGCGCCGAAGACCGCCACGCCGTCGTACATGCGGTTCAAGCGGACGTTGGTGCGGCCGAGCTCGTCCTTGAAAGCGAGGCTGGGCGAGAAGCCGTGCGGGCTGCTCGCGAAGCCGGCGCCGACCTTGCCGTTCAGCGCGTTGAGGCTGGTCACTGCCGCCTTGAAGGCCTCGGCTTCGGAGAGGCCGATCTGCTTGAACTGCGGTCCGAAAGCCTTGGTGCCGGCGAGGGCGTGGATCGACTGGCCCATGCTTTGGGCGAGGGCGGTGGCGTCGAGAGTGAGGGGCTGCCCGCGCGAGGTCGATTCGCGGATGTTCAGGATGGGCGCGTTGGGGGCGACCGCTTTGGCGGAGGCTGGCTTCGTGCCGATCGACGCGGCCGCGATGGCTACGTCGAGGTTGAGGCCCGTGCAGCTGGAGAGAGGGAGATTGCGGATGCTGTCGGTCACGACGCGGCTCCTGACGAGGATGTGAGTGCAGAAGAGAAGCGCGCCGCCGGAGCCGACGGCGCGCCTCGGTGAAACTAGAAACCGTTAGGCGATGAGCGCGAATTCGGTCTTCGGCTTGCCTTCGATGCCCACCGCGTCGCACGCGGCCATGACCGTCTTGGTCTCGGCCGAGTCGGCGCCGAACAAGTCGGTGGCCGCCTTGATCCAGCCTTCACGGGCCTGAGCGAAGTTCGTGCTCGAGGTCGTGTAGGTGGTGTGGGCGCGGTAGTAGATCTTCAGCGCCTTCTCCATGCCGATACCCTTCTCGACCTTCATGCCCGAGCTGCGGTTGGTGCCGCCTTGCGAGAGCAGGTAGAAGAAGTTGTTCGCGATACCGGAGTTCAAGTGGACGCCGCCGTTGTCGCCGCCGCCGGTGTAACGGGTCTTGTAGTTGTCGCGCGAGTACATGTCGCCGCTGCGCGCTTCCTTGTCGCGCATCGGATCGTTCATGTAGCGGAGCGCGTCGCCCGGGGTCGCCGGAGTCCAGCAGTCCTCGCCGATGAGGAAGTCGCTCTCGATGCCGCTGTCCTTCATGCCGCGGAGGAACCAGCTGAAGCCGGCGCTGCCGAGGATGTCCGAAGCCGCTTCGTTCAGCGCGCCCGACTCACCGCGGTAGACGAGACCGTTCGCGGCCTGCGTGAGACCGTGCATCGGCTCGTGGCTCGCGACGTCCTTGTCGACCAGGGGACCGGCGGTGCGGCCATCGCCGTCACCGTAGTTCATGGTGTCGCCGTCCCAGTACGCGTTGACGTAGTTCGAGCGCACGTGGACGTTCGACAACAGGCGCATGCCCTTGCCGTCGAGCGAGTCGCGGCTGAAGAAGTCCTTCAGGTACTTGAGGAACATGACGGCGCCGTACTGCGCGTCGATGCCAGCCTTGGCGCGGGCGTCGTCCGAGGCCTCGCCCCACTTGTTGTTGTCGTCGGAGAGGACCTTGTTGCCCGAGCCGCTGCCGCCGGCGCCGTTCTTGGCGTCACGGGTCTCGGCGTTGTTGGCGTTCGGATCACGCAGGATGAACTTGCCGTTCTCCTGGGTGGTCGAGAGCGGCACGTTGCCCAGGTAGATGCTGTCGCCGGTGCCTTCCACGACCGAGCCGGTGAGCGCTTTGCCCTTGGCGCGCGCCTGGGCGTAGTCACCGTTCAGACGGAAGTCCGGGATGAAGCCACCGTGCTCGTTGAAGGTGAGCGGCAGGACCTTGCCGCTGTGCGCGTCGACGAAGTAGTGCATCTTCTTGGGCGTCTTCGGCTCGTCGTAGGCCGAGAGCGTCACGTGATGCGCGAGGTGGTACTTGCCGTCATCGGTCTTGACGATGAGCAGGGTGGGGCCGCTGGTGCGCTCCGGCTTGCCGGCGAACTCCTTGCGGGCGCTCGCCATGGCGGACTCGGCGCTCATCTTCGGCTTGGTGTCGACGTCGATCTTCGCGGGCAGCGCGTTGCCGGTGAAGCCAGCGACCTGGCCGTCGGTGCCCATGTGGCTGATGACCTGCTCACCGAAGACCGGCAGGCCGTCGTACATGCGGTTCATGCGGACGTGGGTCTGGCCCAAGTCGTCCTTGGTGGCGAGCGTCGGCGCGAAGCCGTGCAGCGTCGGAGCGATGCTCTTGCCGGCGACGTTCGCCTTGAGGGCGCTGAGCGCGGTGAAGACGGCGCTGGCCGCGCTGGCTTCGCTCATGTTGATGAACTTGAAGCCCGGGCCGAAGGCCTTGGTGCCGCCGAGACCCTGGAGGGCAACCGCGACGTTCGCGGTCGACTGGCTCTCTTCCATGCTCATGGCCGCGGGACGGTTGGCCGCGCCGGCAAGACCAGTGGCGGGCGCGTTGGGCGCGACGGCCTTTGCCTTCGGGACGCTGATCGTCTCCGCTTTGGCGGCGCCGACGTCGGCGACCTTGGCAATGGACGATGGATTGACGCGGATTGAATCGGTCATGGCTAGGCTCTCTGTGGTGTTTGAAAACGGACGCGACGCCATCGGTGGTGCGACGGGTCGTGATGGTGGGAACCGAAACTCGACGCTTTCGGTTGGTCAGAGCTGCACGGTCGCAGCGGTGACTCGCTTCGAAGAGCTTAGGAACGTAGTTGCGGTGTGACCTGTCTTATCGCTGACAGCGTCTAGTTCGGTGCGTCAAAGACGGTGGCGGCTACTCGGGGAAGATGATCGCGGGCGGCGGAAACCCTGGTTTTGCCAGGAGATATCCCTGACCGAAGTGGACCCCGACGTCGCGGACCGCGAAGAAATCGTCGCGCTCTTCGATGCCCTCGGCGACGACGCGGCTGCCCATGTCGTTGCACAGGGAGACGACGGACTTCACGAGCCGGCGGGTGCGCTCGTTCTTGCTGATGCCGTGCACCAGATCCATGTCGAGCTTCACGATGTCGGGGACCAGCTCGGCGATGTAGCGCAGGTTCGAATAGCCGGCACCGAAGTCGTCGATGACCAGGCGCACGCCCTTGCCGCGGATCTCCGCGAGGACGCTGCTGCAGAAGGCGAAGTGCGAGAGCGGCACCGACTCGGTGATCTCGAGGTAGACCTGCTCGTCGTGCCAGAAGATGGCGTCGTCGGGGCGGACGAGCCAGCCCTCGTCGAACTCGTTGGGGTTCACGTTGACGAAGAGCGGCCGGCCGGGACAGCCCTCGACGGTCATTTGCCGCAGGACGTGACCCAGCTCGCCCATCGCTTTGTCTGCGATAGCGGCGCCAATGAGCTCGAGCGGGCCCTTGAAGTCGGGTGACTTGCTGCGGGCCAAGGCTTCGAACGCGAAGATCTTGCCGGTGTGGACGTCGACGATCGGCTGATAGGCGATCGACACGGCGCGCGCCGCGATCACATCGCGGATCGAGCTCTTCGTGCTGGTCTTCGCGGATTGCGAACGTCCAAACAGCCGCATCGGTCTCGGCAGCTTGTTTGCGTTCGCGCTTTGACGCAAGACTAAACGCATGTCCGAAGATGTTCGTCTGCGCGGCCGGCACAAGGCTGAAGGTGCCCGCCTGCTCGCCCTGCGCTACCTCGACGAAGCGGCTAGCGCCTTGCCGCGCCTTGCCGACCCCACCGACGCCGAATCCCTCCATGACTTCCGTGTGGGCCTGCGCCGCTTGCGAAGTGTGCTGCGCGCCTACAAGGGCGAGCTGAAAGACACGGTGCGTGGCAAGGACCGCGAGCGCATCGCCACGATAGCCCGCGGGACCAACGACGGCCGTGACGCGGAGGTGCAGCTCATCTGGCTCGAGGCTCAGGCCAAAAAGGCGCCCGCCAAGATGCGCGCCGGCATCCAATGGCTCGCGGCACAGGTGCGCGCCCGCATGGACGCGGGCTACACCGCGGCCCGAGGCGAGACCATGGCGCATTTCGCCAAAGCGGAGCAGGCTCTACGTGAGCGCCTGGGGTATTACGACCAGCGCGTCGTGCTCGGTGAGTCAGTGCGCCCGACGAGCTTCGGCGAGATCACCGCCGACCTGTTGCGCGAGCACGTGAACGACCTGGTCGCGCGGCACGCCACCGTCGCCGACGCTGCCGACCAGCTGAGCATTCATGACACGCGCATCGCCGCGAAGCGTTTGCGCTACCTGGTCGAGCCGCTCAAGGGCGAGCTCGAGAACGCCGGGGCTCTGGTGAAGCGCTTGAAGGAGCTCCAGGACGTGCTCGGCGACATGCACGACATGCACGTCATGGGCGCCACCTTGGCCGCGGCGATGGAAGCCGCCGTGACTCAGCTCAAGCGCGAAGAAGCCTCCGGCCTGCTGTGGCTCACCGACGCGGCGCGCGACGACCGTGACCGCTTGTTCGCGCGGTTCCGCAAGGGCTGGGACATCGAGTCGCTCGATGCCTTCGTCGACCAGGTGCGTGCTTTCGCGGACGGATTGAGCAAGCGCGACGACGTCGAGATCGAGCGCAAGTACCTCCTCAAGAGCTTTCCGCGGGAGGCGAAGAGCGCGCCGTTCGACTACATCGAGCAAGGTTATCTGCCCGGCGAGCGTCTGCTCGAGCGCATTCGCAAGGTGCGCGGTCCCAAGGGCGAGCGTTACTACCGCACCATGAAGCTCGGCAGCGGCATGGTGCGCACCGAGATCGAGGAAGAGATGAGCGCCGAGCTCTTCAAGAAGCTCTGGCCGATCACGCGCGGCAGGCGCGTCATCAAGCGGCGCTACACCGTCGAGTCGGGCCCCGACACCTGGGTCTTCGACGTGTTCAAAGGCCGTGAGCTCGTGCTCTGCGAGATCGAGGTGGACAGCGAGCAGCGCGCCATCGTCATCCCGGAGTGGCTCGTGCCGTACGTCGAGCGCGACGTCACGGACGAGTCCGAGTTCACCAACGTCAACTTGGCGAGGTGAGATAGAGTCGGACCTTGAGGCCGCCGTGGGCCATGGGTGGCGCAGGCGTCTCGAAGCCTTCGCCGGCGGCGCGCGCGAGCTGCGCGTCGGTGGTGACGAAGCCGCAGCGCCAGGCCGCGAATGCCTGGCGCGACAGGTTACCGAGCGCCGCGTAGAGATCACGCAGGCGTGAGGTGTCGCCGATGCGTGTGCCGTAGGGCGGATTGGTGAGGAGCAGGCCGGTCGGCGCGGGGGGCTCGGCTTGCGAGAAAGGGCGGACGCCGAGGTCGATGGCGACACCCGCGCGCCCGGCGTTGGCGCGGGCCGCGTCGATGGCACCGCTATCGCGGTCACTGGCGGCGATGGGGGCCGGCGGTCTGCGCTCGGCCCGCCGCGCGGCGTCGCGCACCTTGCGGAACGCGGCCTGGTCGAAGCTCTGCCAGGCTTCGAACGCGAAGCGGCGGTTCATTCCAGGTGCCTTGCGCGCGGCGATGAGCGCCGCTTCGATGGCGAAGGTGCCGGAGCCGCACATCGGGTCCACGAAAGCGCTGCTGCCGTCATAGCCAGCCGCCGCGAGCAGGGCGGCCGCGAGTGTTTCGCGCATGGGCGCTTTCGCGACCGCCTGACGGTAGCCACGCTTGTGCAGGTGCGCGCCCGAGGTGTCGAGGCTCACCGTGCACTGATCCTCGTCGATGCGCACCAGCAGCGTGGGTGGTGGCGTGTCGTCCTCGTCGAGGTGCGAGGGCGCGGCGGCGGGCGCGCCAAGCTTGCCGTGGACGCGCTCGGCCACGGCCTTGGTGTGGTAGAGCTTCGAGCGGTGACAGGTGACCCGCACCGCGAGCGGCGCCCTTTTGTCGAGACGACCGCCAAAGCGGATGCCCTGGATGCCGTTCTCGATGGCCCCGAAGGTCTTCGCGGGAAAGGTCGCGAGCCGCAGCAGCACGCGGCCGGCGATGCGCGAGCGCAGGTTGATGGCGTAGAGCGTCTCGTCGTTGCCCAGAACGGTCACACCGCCGGGCTCGGCCGCGCCGGCGACACCGATGCTTTGAAGCTCGCGCGCCAGGAGCTCTTCGCACCCCGGCGCACAGGCAACGAACATGGTGAGTGGTGCATCAGCGCTGGGTGGCAAGCGCCGCAGGCTGTAACACGCTTGGGCGCGTGATGTCAGCTAAGCCGGCGCGAGCGTCCAGCCCTTGGCGCGCTCCTGTTCGCGCCATAGCGCGGCGTAGAGGCCGTCGTAGGCGAGCAGGCTCTGATGGCTGCCGGCCTCGGTGACCTTGCCGCGCTGCATGACGATGATGTGGTTGGCGAGCTGCACGGTGCGCAGGCGGTGCGCGATGACCACGACGGTCTTGTCGCGCGTGAGCTCGTCGAGGGCGCGCTGGATGTCCGCTTCGGCGGATGCGTCGACCGAGGCGGTGGCTTCGTCCAGGAGGATGATGGGGGCGTCCTTCAAGATGGCGCGGGCTATCGACAGGCGCTGGCGCTCACCGCCCGAGAGCGTGTTGCCGCCGTCGGTGAGCACCGTGTCGTAGCCGTCGGGGAGCGCCATGATGAAGTCGTGGGCTTGCGCGGCCCGCGCCGCGTCCTCGACGTCCTCGATGGATGCGTCGGGCCAGCCAATGCGCAGGTTCTCGAGGATGGTGCCCGAGAAGAGCACGACGTCCTGGAACACCATGGCGATGCAGCGGTGCAGATCCTCGAAGGGCAGGTCGCGGATGTCGACGCCGCCGATGCGGATGACGCCCTGGCCGCGCCGCACGTCCCAGAGGCGCGCCACCAGATGGACCAACGTGGATTTTCCCGAGCCCGACGGACCGACGATGGCGGTGAGCGAGCGCGCGGGGAAGGTGGCCGAGACGTGGTCGAGAGCGCGGGCGCCGTCCTCGCGCTCGTAGGCGAAGCTCACGTCGTCGATGACCACGTCGAAGCGCGCCGGCATGCTCGCGGTGCCGGTCTCGGCGAGCGGTGCCTCCGCGAACAAATTATCGATGCGCTTCAAGCCGCGCTGCGAGCCGCGCAGCATCAAGAGGGCGGTGCCGAGCTCGGCGACCTGGCGTAGGACGCCGACGGTGACCACCAAGAAGACCAGCAAGGTGCCGGGCGGGATGGAGCCACCCGAGGCGAGCCGGGCTCCCAGGAAGGCGACGAGGACGAACCCGGCTTCGATGGTGAAGCCAAAGGCCGAGAGCAACGGTGACGGCAGGACGTCGGCGCGGATGAGCGCGTCGCGCAGCTTCTCCATCGCCTTGTTGAGGCGGCGGAAGACATCGCCATAGCGGCCAAAGACGCGCAGCACGACGATGCCCTGCACGTACTCGGTGACACGCGCGGTGACGTCGGCGGACGCGTCCAGCACCGAGTCGATCTCGCGGGTGAACAGCGGCAGGCTCAAACCCAGGATCGCAAGCGCCAAGGGGAGCGTCGCGAGCACCGCGAGCCCCAGGCGCAGATCGAGGAAGCACAGGCCGAGGCCGACGATGACAGGGAGCGCGAAGCTCGCGGCGAAGATGCCCAGGAGGTGCGACCAGATGTCTTCGACCAGCGCCATGTCGGTGGTGAGGACACCGGCGAGCTCACCGCTGCGGCGCGCCGTGAAGAAGCCCATGGGCAGGCGGCGCAGGTGATCGGCGGCGCGGATGCGCGTCTGACCCATGAGCTCGTGGGCGGCGATGAAGATGTTCGCCATGGCGGCGCGCGCGAAGGCGGTGCGCACCACGGCCGCGCAAGCGATGGCGGCGGTCGTCCAGAGGATGATCGCGGCATCGAGGCGTTGCTCGAGAGCCCGCTTCACCACGTTGAGGACGAGCGCGTAGGGGGCGGCGGTGGCCATGGCTTCGCCGACCGCGAAGAAAAGGCCACGGCGCAGGCGCGGGCTGCGCTTGCCGGCGAGCCGCTCGCCCAGGTTGAGGACTTCGCCGATCATAGCGTCGCCTCCGTGGTCGTGCTGGTGGTGGCGCGCGCCGTGGGCGTCATGCGCCAGCCCTTGGCGTCGTTGTGGCTGCGCCAGAGTGTCTGGTAAAGCGGACAGCACAGCAGCTCGTCGTGGCGGCCCTGGTCGACGATGCGGCCCTTGTCGAGCACCACGATGTGATCGGCGTGGACGATGGTCGACAAGCGGTGGGCGATGACCAGGACGGTGCGGCCGACGCACAGGCGCGACAAGCCCTCCTGGATGCGCGCCTCGTTCTCTGCGTCCGCGAAGGCGGTCGCCTCGTCGAGCAGCACGATCGGCGCGTCCTTCAGGAGGGCACGGGCGATCGACAGCCGCTGGCGCTCGCCACCCGACAGGCGCGCGCCACGCTCGCCGAGCAACGTCTCGTAGCCGTGTGGGAGAGCCATGATGAAGTCGTGCGCGGCGGCGGCGCGGCAGGCGGCCTCGACTTGAGCGTCGGTGGCGTGAGCGCGCGCCAGGCGAAGGTTATCGCGGACGGTGCCGTGGAAGAGGAACACGTCCTGGAAGACCATCGACACGCGGGCGGTGAGATCCTCGAGCTTCAGGCTCTTCACGTTCACCTCGCCGACGGCGACACGGCCGCTCGTGGCTTCCCAGAGGCGCGGCACGAGACGCGCGAGGGTCGTCTTGCCCGCGCCCGACGGACCGACGAGCGCGGTGACCTTGCCCGGCGCGGCGGCGAAGGTGACGTTTTGCAGGACAGGAGCGCCGTCGTCGCCGTAGCGGAAACCGACGTCGTCGAAGACGATGCCGTGGTTGCGTGGCTGGGCCGCGCTCTCCGTGACGAGGGCTTCGCGGGTACCGAGCACCGCGTCGATGCGGCCGACGCCTTGCTTGATGCGATCGATGTTTCCCCAGGCGAACATGAGCCGCATCATCGACATGAGCAGCTGCGGCCCGAGCACCAAGAAGAGCACCAGCGACTCGAGCGTGAGCGAGCCCTGCGCGTAGAGCCAGCCGCCGGTTGGGACGAGCACCACCAGCGAGGAGCCGATGAGGGCCGCGAAGGCGCCGTAGCCCCGGCCGTTGGTGCGCATGAAGCCCTGCATCCAGGCGAGGCCGTCTTCGATGGAGCGCGACAGATCGCCGAAGCGCTTGGCGGTGAGGCCGAAGCTCTTGATGACGTGGATGCCGCGGAAGTAATCGAGCACGGCGTTGTTCATGCGCGTCTGGATGTCGTTCCAGTGGGCGTGCGCCGCGCCGACGTCGCGCATCGCCACCATCATCGCGACGACCGCGAGCGGCGCGACGGCGATGCTCGCGAGCGCCATGCGCCAGTCCACCCAGGTGAGCGCTATCGCGGTCGCGAGCGGCACGATCGCGGCGGCCACCGCGTCGGGGAAGTTGTGCGCGACGAAGGCCTCGACGCCGTTCACGTCGTCCATCAGCGTCTTCTTGAGCGTACCGCTGGGATTGCGGCTGAAGAACGAGAGCGGCACGGCCCCGAGCTTCTTCGCCAGGTCGAAGCGCAGCGCGTGCAACACCCGATAGGCCGCGACGTGCGCGGTCATGGTCGCGGTCCACACCAGCGCGTAACGCCCGAGCAACGCCCCCGCGGTCCACCACGCGAGCTGCTCGACCACCTCGAGCCGCGGCGGGCTCGCGTAGATCGCCGTCGCCATCCGCGCGACCGCGAAGAACGGCACGAGACCAAGCAGGGCGGCAAAGGTAGAGGCCACCGCCGCGATGATGAGCAAGGCCGGCTCGTAGGCGATGAGCTTGCAAATGCGAATCATTCGCAAGAAGTGGCATTCAGCGACGCGAGTCGTCAACTGGGAAGTGGAGCACCTCGGTGAATCGAGACGTGCCGGGACTCCAACCGCTTGGCACTCGCTTCGCTTCCTCTCGTCTCATCGTGCCCTAGGTATGTTCCCTCGCCGTGCCCCTCGCAGCGCTACGCGATGTTCTGCTCCACCTGTTGCGACAGACGAAACCCCCAACTTGGGGGTTCGTCATTCGCTCTAGGGGCGGGCCGCGGGGCGGTGCTTACCGTCAGCCGCTACGGTTGACCGCGAGCACGCGTAGGCGGCGCACGCCACCGGGCATGTGCCAATCGATCTCCTGGCCGACGCGCAGGCCGAGAAGGGCGCAGCCGAGCGGTGCTAGAACGGACACGCGGCCGGCGTTCATGTCGGCTTCTTGGGGGTAGACGAGGTGGAGGCGGCGGCGCTGGAGGGTCGCGACGTCCTCGTATTCGAGCTCGCTGTTCATCACGACCACGTCGTTCGGCACTTCGCTCATGGGCATCACCTGGGCGCGCTCGATCTCCGTCTCGAGCTGCTCGGCGACCCCCGCGCCGCCGGTGCGGGCGATGAGCTGCTGTAGGCGCTGATGATCTTCGGAGGCTACGATGATGGTTGGGCTCGATGACATGGACGGACCTCGGTTCCAGGAAGAAGCGCGAAGACCGAACGGCACCATGTCGCCCGGCCTTGGTGCCGGGTGCTGAAGCGGGTCTCTAAACAACCGTCCCGCAGCAGTCGACCGGCTCGAAGGCGCGCTTGGGCGCAACCTCGAACGGGAGCAGCAGCAGGATGAGTCGGAGACGAGACATTCGACAAAGTTTTATCACTAGCAATGTAAAGGTTCAACCGAGCGTCAGAACGTGTAGCCGAAGCCGATGACGAACCGTCCGGTCGGAGACGCGTCGCCTTGCTCCTGATCGAACCGCCGCAATTGCGGTGACAGCTGCACCACGCGCCCATATGCGACGCTCAAGGGGCCGACCGGTGTGACATAGCGGAGCGCCGGCCCGACGCTGATGGTCGCGTCCGCGAAGAGCGTGCCGTCCTTGGTGGCGACGCTGCCGTAGTCCATGAACGCGGCGATTTGCAGGGTGCCGAAGCCCAGGTTCTCGATCATGTACCAGCGCAGCTCGGCGAAGTCTTT
>JBDHVB010000158.1:0-13384 GCA_039809465.1 Myxococcota bacterium | reverse complement strand
TTGGGGAACTAGGATTCGAACCTAGATAAACGGAGTCAGAGTCCGTTGTCCTGCCGTTAGACGATTCCCCAGTATCACTGACCGCTACTGCGTACTACTCGCTGGTGCTTTGGGTTTCCCCTTGGCTTTGGCTGGAGGCCGTTTGCCGCGGGGGACGACGTAGAGGCGAACTTCGCCGCCGCGTTCGTAGATGTTGATGCCTTCCCATTCGGTGTTCTTGCGGAGCGAGGCTAGGTGCTTCGCTCGGAGGCCGGGTTGGTTGATGATGTTGTACCAACGTACCCCGGATTCCTGCTTGAACATCCTCTTGTAGTACTCGACGGCGTCGTCGAAGCCCCGGTTCACCTTGTAGCGGCCGGGCTCGCCCAATGGGACGGCACCTGCTGCCACGGGAGGTTTCACCGGTACCTCGGCTTGCGCCGCAAGAGGCACCAACAGGGCTGGTAACATCGCCAACACGCAAACGAAAACAGGTTTCGACGCGTGCCTCACGAGTGACCAAACCCCTCCCAAAAACCGCGATTTACTTAACGGAGAGGGAGCTAGCATGTCAACACGCGCAAGAGTCTGGCATGCGTGTGGAGCTGTCGCCACCTCCATGCGTGCATCCAAGCCGCGGGTTTAGCTCGACGCGTCGTGCTTCAGCGTGGGTGACCTTGTAGGAGGCTGATCATGGAGAAGATCTGGCTGAAGCACTATCCCGCCGGCGTACCGCACGAGGTCGATGTCACGCGCTACGCGTCGGCCTACCAGATCTACGAAGAGTCTGTGGCGAGGTTTGCGGACAAGAAGGCTTTTACCAACATGGGGGTGAGCCTGACGTTCGCGGAGCTCGACCGGCATGTCGAGCGCTTCGCGTCGTTTCTTCAGCACGAGCTTGGGCTCGTCAAAGGCGACCGCATCGCCATTCAGATGCCGAATGTCCTGCAGTTCCCGGTGGTCGTGTTCGCGGCGCTGCGCTCGGGACTCACGGTGGTGAACACCAACCCGCTCTACACCGCCAAGGAGATGCGCCATCAGTTCAAGGACGCGGGGGCGAAGTGCGTGGTCATCCTCGCGAACTACGCGCACCTCCTCGAGGAAGTGCTCGGAGACACGGGCATCGCGCATGTCGTCGTCACCGAGATTGGCGACCTCTTTCCGACAGCCAAGCGCATCCTCGTCAACAGCGTCGTGAAGTACGTGAAGAAGATGGTCCCCGGCTACAGGCTGCCGAAGGCCTTTGGCTTCCGTCGGGCTCTGGACTTGGGCGCCAAGCACAAGTCCGCCAAAGTGGACACGACCCCCGACGACATCGCGTTCCTCCAGTACACGGGCGGCACCACCGGCGTGTCCAAGGGCGCCATGCTGCTCAACCGCAACATCGTCGCCAACGTCCTCCAGATCACGACCTGGATGAAGCCGAAGCTCGAGGAAGGCAAGGAGGTCGCTATAGCGGCCCTGCCCCTCTACCATATCTTCGCGCTCACCCTGAACGGCTTGGGCTTCCTGCGCTACGGCGCCGAGAACGTCCTCATCACCAATCCGCGTGACATCAAGGCCTTCATCAAAGAGCTCGAGCACGCCTGCCCCACCGCGCTCGCCGGCGTGAACACCCTCTTCAACGCGCTCCTCAACCACCCCGACTTCGCGGGCGTCGACCTCGCCAAGCTCAAGATCAGCGTCAACGGCGCCATGACGCTGCAGAAGACCGTCGCCGAGCGGTGGACCAGCACCACCAAGTCGCTCATCATCGAGGGCTACGGCCTCACCGAGGCGTCGCCGGTCGTCTGCTGTAATCCCATCGACGGCACCGACAAGGTCGGCACCATCGGTCTGCCGCTCCCCAGCACCGACGTGAAGCTCATCGACGACGACGGCAACGCGATCACCGGCGAGGGGCCGGGTGAGCTCTGCGTCAAGGGTCCGCAGGTCATGAAGGGCTACTGGCAGCGCGACGACGAGACCGCGAACGTCATGACGGACGATGGCTGGCTCAAGACCGGGGACATCGCCACCGTCGACGCGGACGGCTTCTTCCGCATCGTCGACCGCAAGAAGGACATGATCCTGGTGTCCGGCTTCAACGTCTATCCCAACGAGGTCGAGGAAGCCGTGGCGTCGCACCCCGGCGTGCTCGAGGTCGCGGCCATTGGCGAGCCCAGCGAGCATTCGGGCGAGGTCGTGAAGGTCGTGGTGGTCAAGAAGGATCCGTCGCTCACGGCGGAGTCCGTCATCGCGCACGCAAAGAAGAGCCTCACCGGCTACAAGGTGCCGCGCAAGGTCGAGTTCCGCGACGAGCTGCCGAAGACCAACGTCGGTAAGATCCTACGCCGCGCGCTCAAGGAGCAAGCCAAGTAGCTACGCAGGCCGGCCCGCGGCTGCGTCGTCGTCGAGCATGTCCAAATAGAGCTCTTCGACCTTCTTGCGCGCCCACGGAGTGCGCCGCAGGAACTTCAAGCTCGACGGAATGCTCGGATCGACGTTGAAGCAGCGGATATCGATGCGCTGGCCGAGCTCGGGGAAGCCGTAGCGCGCGACGAGCCGCTCGAGGATCATGGCGAGCGTGACGCCGTGCAGCGGATCGGGAGGCATGCACCTGCATACCAGCCCGCGCACCGGAATGTCAGGCGCGGAGAGAATGACCGCTTTAGCGTTGTGGTTGCTTCGACTCCGTACCCGGCGGCAAGGTAGCTTCGCCTAAATATCTTCATCAGGAGTCCCCCGAATGTTTCGTTACGTTTTGATTGCGGCCGCCGTGACACTGTCGGTCATGGCCGACACTGCGCGCGCCGGCAGCATCGGTACACCGAGCGGCTGCAAGTCACTCAAGGGTGAGCGCGGCGCTTGCGAGAAGTGCGTCGCTGGCGGCAACTTCTACCAGCCAGGCTCGGGCTGCGGCATGACCGAGGGCATGCACAAGTCGAAGTCCGCGGCCACCGAGAAGCCACCGCCAAAGCCGGCGGCGCTGCCGAAGTGGACCAGCCAGTACGCGACCATCACGCCCAAGCCCTTCGCGATGGGCGCGCGCTCGATCGACGACGACAAAGAGAGCGGCAAGGAGCTCTTCGACAGCGCGACCGTCACCCTCACCCACCCGTTCATGATGCGCACGACGGAAGTCACACAAGGTGAATGGTACTTCGTCACCGGCAGCCTCCCGCGCTCCTACGACAAGACCTGTGGCTTCGACTGCCCCGCCAGCGACGTGAGCTTCCTCGAGATCCTGCAGTACCTCAACACGCTCTCGAAGAAGGAAGGTCTCGAGCAGTGCTACACCTTCAAGAACGGCCTCGCGCAGTGGCCGAAGGGCTACGACTGCAAGGGTTACCGCCTGCCCAGCGACGCCGAGTGGGAGTACGCGGCGCGCGGTGGGCTCGAGGAGCCGCGCTACGGTGAGCTCGACGACATCGCCTGGTACCACGACAACAGCAACGGCAAGGCGAAGCCGGTCGGCAAGAAGAAGCCCAACGCGTACGGTCTGTACGACATGCTCGGCAACACGTGGGAATGGGTGTGGGACAAGGACAGCTGGCAAGAGCTCAAGGGCGACATGACCGATCCGATCATCGGAGGTCTCGAGCTCGACTCGGCGGGCTCGGATCGCGTCCTGCGTGGTGGCGGTTATGGCGCACACCGGCACGAAGTGCGCGCGACGCGGCGCTTCCAGTATCTCGCGAACGACGGAGGCGATGAATACGGCTTCCGCCCCGTCCGCACGGTCGCGAAGAAGTAGTCCTCACGAGGCGGCCGCCATCGCACGCGGCCGCCTCACGCCTGCCGGCGGCGAAGAGCCCTAAGCTTGCCGCTCAGTTGTCGTCGCGGATGAGGCGCAGCATCGGCCGCGTCGGCGCCTTGTTGGCCGACTCGAGCATGCCGATAATCATGTCGTAGCCAGGCCCATTGGACCCTTCCTTCGCGAGCGATTCGGCGAGGGTCGTGAGCACGGTATGCGCGGCGTCGCGGTCGTCCTGGCTGGGCTCGGTGCGGCCGTTCTCCATGGCGGCGAGCCAAGCGGTCGACAGGTGGCAGAAGGTTATCGTGAACTGGGCCAGGGCGCCGATCGCGTCGTCGATCTTGAGGTCGTACTTTTTGCTCATGGCCACGTAGCTATCAGACGGGCCTGACGAGGCAACGGCATTGTAAAGGACACCCATGATGAAGCTCACTGTCCTCCTCTGCGTGCTCGCCGTGGGGTGCGCGGCGCATCTGCCCAAGGCTTACGTCTGCCGCCAAGGCGAGGCGTGCTGGCCGGCCGCGGCGCAGTGGCAAAAGCTCGCCGCCGAGCTCGACGGCAAGCTCTTGCAGCCGCGGTCACCGCTCGCGCCGTGCCGTGAGGATGCGACGAGCGCCGCCTGCGCCACCGCCATGGAGACCCTGGTGAATCCCTACGCGCTGCAAGACGACCCAGGCGCGACGCAATCCTTGGGGTGGCTGGACGCGTGGACCGCCGAGCCCAGCACATACGCGGTCGCCGCCGTGAGCGCGCGTGACATCCAGGCGGCGGTGCGCTTTGCCCGCGAGCATGCCCTGAAGCTCGTCATCAAAGGCACCGGCCACGATTACCTCGGCCGCTCGAGCGCACCCAACTCCCTGCTCGTCTGGACGCACCCCATGCGCCGCGTCGAAACGACCGATGCCTTCACGCCGGCCGGCTGCCCGGACGACACGCCGAGAGCACACGCGCTGACCGCTGAAGCGGGCACACGCTGGGGCGAGGCCTATCACGCCGCGATGGAAGCAGGTCGCTACGTCCAGGGCGGCGGCTGCTTGTCGGTGGGCGTCGCCGGCGGCTTCCTGCAAGGTGGTGGCTTCGGCACGTGGTCGAACATGTACGGCATGGCCGCGGGCTCTCTTCTAGAAGCGCATGTCGTCACCGCGGACGGTGAGCTACGCATCGCCAATGCTTGTCAGAACGAAGATCTCTACTGGGCCCTGAAAGGTGGCGGCGGTGGCACCTACGGCGTGGTCACGCAGGTCACCCTGATGACCCACGAGCTGCCGACCTACCAGGGCTTCGTGCTGGGCGAGATCGAGGCCGCGGACGAGGCGGCATACAAGGAGCTGCTCGAGCGCTTCTTCGCGTTCTATGACACGACGCTGCGGCGGCCGCGCTGGGGCGAGCACGTCAGTCTGCGCAAGCAGAGCATCGACGTGACCATGAGCTTCGCCGACATGTCCGCTGAAGCGGCCACCGCCATCTGGTCACCGTTCCTCGCGAAGCTCGCCGCGGAGCCCGAGCGCTTCCACGCCTCGGTGAAGATCATCGCGGTCCCCGGCAAGGCGATGTGGAGTGACCAGTTCCGCGAGCAAGCAGCGGAAGCCATTCAGAACGACACGCGGCCCGACGGGAAGCTCTTCTGGTGGAAGACCAATCAGGGCGAGGTCGCGACCTACTGGTACGCCTACACCTCGCGCTGGCTCACCGCCGAGCTCTTCGATGACCCCAAGAAGCTCGCCGCGGTGATGTTCGATGCCTCGCGCCACTGGGGCATCGAGGTCTACTTCAACAAGGGCCAAGCGACGGTGTCCGACGCGGCGCGCGGCCGTAACGCCGCGACGTCCGTGAACCCCGTGGTGCACACCTCGCCCGCGCTCGCCATCGTCGCCGCCAACGCCGACGTCGGTCATCGCCCCGACTTCGAGGAGGGCGCCGAGAAACGCGCGCGTGTGCGTGCCGCCATGGACGAGATCGTCGCCGCCACCCCCGGCTCGGGATCGTACGTGAACGAGACCGACTACTTCGAGCCGAGCTGGCAGCGGAGCTTCTGGGGTACGAACTACGAGGAGCTGCTCCGCATCAAGCGCAAGTACGACCCCGACAATCTCTTCACGTGCCACCACTGCGTGGGCAGCGAATGACCACGCCGCCGAAAAAGCCGTTGCGTCGCCCGCCCAGCGTCAGCATGTAAGAGGAAGTGTCGACGGTGAAGATAGCAAGTGTCGCGGGCGATACCGTCGCGACCGCGACCGAGGTTGCCCCACCCGTCGAGAGCCCACGCGGCGCCGTTCCCCACGAGCGCAAGGGTGCGGTTGGCGCCCGACTCGCGCCGCTGGCCGTCGCCACCGCGACGCTCATGGAGTTCGTCGACTCCACCGCCCTGTCGACGGCGTTGCCGACGCTCGCGCGCGCATTTCAGAGCGACCCGGTGCATCTGAAGCTCGCGCTCACCAGCTACCTGTTGGCGCTGGCCGTGTTCGCGCCAGCGAGCGGCTGGGCGGCGGACCGCTTTGGCGCACGGCGTGTCTTCGTCTTCGCAATGGTGGTGTTTCTCCTGGGCTCGGCGCTGTGCGGCATGTCGCAAACGCTCTGGCAGCTCGTCGCGGCGCGCATCGTGCAAGGCGTGGGCGGCGCGATGATGACCCCCGTTGGCCGCGCTATCATCGTGGGGTCCGCGCCGCGTGATCGGCTCGTGTCCGCGATGGCGTGGTTCACGATGCCAGCGCTCATTGGTCCGCTCATCGGCCCGCCTATCGCGGGGTTCATCCTGTCGTTCGCCGAGTGGCGCTGGATCTTCTACGTGAACTTGCCCATCGGCATCGCCGGCATCGCGGCGGTGCTCGCCTTCGCGCCGAACCTACCTCCCGAGGACGCGGGGCGGTTCGACTCCACGGGCTTCGTGCTCACGGCGGTTGGCGTCAGCGCCCTGGTCGTCGCCGGCGAGAGCCTCGGCGTCGGGCTGCTGTCGACCCCCGTCGAGGTTGGTCTCGCCATCACGGCGCTGGTGACGCTCACGCTCTACGTGCGGCACGCGCGCAACACCGCGAAGCCCATCCTGCACGTCGCCCTGCTCACCCGGCCAAGCGTGCGCGCCAGCATCCTCGGCGGCTCGCTGGTGCGGCTCGGCCTCGGCGCGACACCGTTCCTCATGCCGCTCTTGCTGCAGGTGGCCCTCGGCTGGACACCCGCGAAAGCCGGCGCGGTGACCATCGCATCGTCCGCCGGCGTGCTCGCGTGCAAGCCCTTCGCCGCGCCCCTGCTCAAGCGCTTCGGTTTCCGTCCCGTCTTGCTGGCGACGCTCCTCGGCACGGCGCTCCTCACCGCCGTCCCGGCGCTCTACGACGCGGCGACCCCCGTGTGGTTCATGCTCGTCACTCTCTTTGCCGGCGGTCTGGTGCGCTCTCTGCAGTTCACCTCGACCAACAGCATGACCTACGCCAACGTCGAGAAGTCCGAGGTGAGCCAAGCATCGACGCTCTCGACGGTCGCCCAGCAGATCGCCATGAGCTTGGGTGTAAGCTTTGGCGGACTACTGTTGCACGCCACACGCCATGGGGACGGCACGCTCACCGCCGCGCAGTTCGTCATCCCCTTCATCGTGATCGGCGCGACCACCCTGCTCGCCATCCCGGTTTACCTGCGCTTGCCCGCGAACACCGGCGCGGCCATCGCCGGGCGGACCACATGACGAGGCCGCTCATTGCCCTGGTGTGTCTCGTTGCGGCCGTAGGGTGCGCGCGGCCCATCGACGAGCTCATGCCCGCGCATGGACGACTCCCCGGCGACGTGGTGCCGCAGGCCTACACGCTCGATCTCACCTTCGACCTCGAGCACGGCACGCTGCAAGGCACGTCGGTGATGCGCCTGCGTCTCGACCAGCCACGCAAGACGCTCTGGCTGCACGGGCGCGGGCTCCGCATTGGGGCGGCGTCGCTGACGCTCGCGGACGGCATCAAGCTCACGCCGACGGTCGCGGCGGCGGGCGCGGACGACCTCCTGAAGGTCACACTCCCGCGAGTCGTTGGCGCGCAGGAAGTCATCCTATCCATCGCCTACGGGCGCTCGGTCGAGGTGACACGCGGCGCGGTGTTCGCGAACAGCGGTCCGATGAACGGCCGCGACTGGTTCCCTTGTCTCGACGAGCCGGCGCTCAAGACTCCCTTCGACATCAGCGTGACCGCTCCAGCGGACGCCATGATCGTTGGACCATCGGCAATACTAGAAGAGCTGGGTGAGCGCCGCCGGCTAGCACCGACCAAGCCGATCGCGCCCTACCTCGTGAGCTTCGTGGTGGGCCGCGTGCAAGCCGTCGGCGAAGGCCGGGTGCGCGGCATCGCGTTGCCAGAGGACGCGTCGCGCTTCGCGTATCTCGTCGCCCAGGCCGATCCGATGCTCGCAAAGCTCGAGCGCTACCTCGGGCAGCCCTATCCCTTCGACAAGCTCGACATCGTGGCGTCACCAACGCTCGCGGCGGGCGCCTACGAGAACGTCGCCGCCATTCACATCGCGCGCGACCTCGCGCTGGCCGACCCCGGCGACGAGAAGGCGCGCCGCACCGCCGTGGAGGTCTTGGCGCACGAGCTCACGCACATGTGGTTCGGCGACTCGGTGACGCCCGCCTGGTGGGACGACATCTGGCTCAGCGAGGGCTTGGCGACGCTCGTCAGCCGCCGCGTCCTCGACCTCGACGCCGACCGGGTCGAGGTCACGCTTGGCGCCATGCACTACGACAGCATCTCGTCGGCGCTCCCGGTGCGCCACCGCGTCGCGTCCACGGCGGACCTGCGCTACGACCCCACGGTCTATGGCAAGGCGATGAGCGTGATGGCGATGGTGGAAGGCGTTCTCGGCGCCGAGGCGTTTCGCGCGGCGCTCGGGCGGTACGCCGAAGCACATCGCTACGGCCGCGTGACCGACAAGGATTTCGCGCGCGCCATGGAGAACGACACGGCGGCGCGCGTGCTCGAGTCCTTCATCTACACGCCGGGTCTGCCGTGGGTGACCGCCGAAGCGGAGTGTCCCAAGCTCACGCTCAAGCAGACACGCTACGTGCCGCTCGGCGCCGCCACGCCGCCCGCCGCCGTTTGGACCATCCCGGTGTGCACCCACGACGAGTGCTGGCTGCTCGACACCGCCGAGAAGACCGTCGAGCCCAAGCATTGCGAGCCCGCTCCGTTCATCAACGCCCACGCCAACGGCTACTACCGTTTCACTTATGACGGCGACCTCACGCCGCTCGACGCCAGCGAGCTCCTCGCGGCCATCGACTCCCGCGCGGCCGCGATCATCGCCGGCAAGGCGACCCCCGAATCGCTCCTCGACGCCTTGCCTGTCCTCACCGCGCGCAAGGATCACCGCCTCGACCACCGCGTGATGGAGATCGCGAGGCAGATCCGCCGCCACCACCTCGACGCCGCGACCGTGCCGGCCTTCGAGCGCTTCGCGACGCGCCTCTTCGCCGACCGCCCGCGCGCTTTCCTCGGGCCCCGCGGCGAGAGCGCCGATGAGAAGCTACGGCGCGACACGCTCGTCGACTTTCTCGTGACCGTGGCGCGCGAGCCGGCGCTGCGGGCCCAAGCCGCGGCCCACGGCGTAAAGCTCCTCGCCGATCCCAGCCTGCGCGGCGGTAAGCTGGTCGACGTCGCTCTCGAGACGCTCTGCATCGGCATCGCCGAGAACACGCCGGAGCCAGAGCCGCCACCAAGCGAGCGTTGCGCTGAAGCAGACATCGCCGCGCTGCGGGAGACGCTCGGCGACTCCCCCGACTTCGTGCGCCTCAGCGAGACCATTCACCAGTGCGCGGCGCTCGACAGCTACGTCCGCAAGCCCATCGCCGCGTATCTTGCGCGCTAGCCTCGCGGACTACTTGAAGCTGATCGGCATCCCGAGCTGCTCCGCCATCGCGAGCATCGCCTCGGCGTTGCCGCGCGCGTCGTCCAGCGGGTGGTGTGTGTGCTCGGTTTGCTTCAAGCCCTTGAAGCTCGCGACCTCGTTCTTGGTGAGGCCCTTGTAAAGCGAGTTCAAGTTCTGCGACGAGAAGCCGAACGGGTTACGTCCCAAGTAGTGGTGGAAGTACCAGTTGACGAAGCTCCAGTCGTAACCGTTGTTGTCGGAGATGAAGACGAGCCGGCGGGCGCCCAAGCTCCCGAGCCACTTCTCGAAGTCCGCCATGACCTCGGCCGGCTCATCGAAGGTCAGCGTCTGCTGCCGTGTGAAGCCGGAGATGGCGAGCGCCTCGGGCAGCCAGCGGTCGGAGATGGCACGGGTGCGGCCGTAGAAAGTGCGGCTGAGCGATGGCTCGACGGCGATCGCTCCGAAGCACGTCATCGAGTAGTCGCCGGGGATGGGACCGTCGGATTCGACGTCGACCATGATGAACATGAGGCGTGTACCTATCACGCGCGGGCGGCGAAAGAACGCGAGGAGCGCAGCTAAGGCCTACGGCAGCGCGAGATCATCCCAGAGGTGCGGAAAGAGCAGCGAGTTGCGGTACGGCGTCGTGTTGTCGTCGTAGTGCGCGCCAGCCCGCTCGATGAAGGTCACCGTGAACCCCGCGTCGCGCAGCATCCGCATCTCGTCACGAACGGTGACGATGTTGTAGGTGCCGTCCTCGGTAGCGGACAGATGATAGACCGGGAACTTACGCGCCGCGCCGTTGATGCGCGTCGTGAGGTCTTGCGTGCGATACGCTGGGATCGAGTTGTGCGAGAGCACCGCCGCGAACTTATCGGCGTACTTGAAGGCGGTGTAGTAGCTGAGATCGCCGCCCGAGGAGTAGCCACCGATGAGGATGCGCTTGGGGTCGATGTTGAAGCGCGTCTTCAAGTGCGCGATAGCGGCCATGACGATCTCCGCGCCGCGCGCTTGGTTGTCCCAGCACGCGCCCTCGGCGCCACCCGGCGCAAGACCAATCCAATCACCGTCGATGTTGCCCGCGGCCCAGACGTCACCGCTGCTCTCACCACCACAGCCGTGCAGGTAGATGTAGAGCTTGCTCGGCGTGTTGTGGCTCGCGTCATAAGCGCGCGGCACCAAGATCCAGTAGTCGCTCGTGCCGCTGTTGAGCTTGATCGACTGGCCCACGCTGTAGGTCATCGGGTTCGACGGGAAGGTGCTCACCGGCGGGTCGGTGGGCTCCTCCTCGCCGGGATCCTCTGGGTTGCTCGGCGTGCCCGGGGTTGTGGGTGTTGGCCCACTCGGCGTGTCGTCGCCACCCGTCGTGTCGTTCGTGGTGGAGCCGGCGCTGTAGTCGGTGTCGGGATCGCCCTGGACTTCACCACCACAGGCATAAAGCGACGCGGCAAGGAGGGAAGCCGCAAGCAGAGCGCGTGAGGACATCTGAGAACCTCTGACCATGCCGACCTGCGCCGAGGCCGCACGCGTTGGGGGAAGATCCCTTCGCAACGGCACAGTGGGAGCCTTTGCGAAGCTGGAATTTCTCACTTGGGAAGACTGCGATCGTAGCCCGCGCAAGCGGACACTTCAAGTCGGCGTTCGGTCAGAATTCGGTAAAAACCGCGCACGTCCATAGGACTACGGCGCTCTGAAACCATCGCGCAGATGCGGATAAACCAGCTCGTTCCGATAATTCGTGGTGTTGTCGTCCATGTGCAGACCTGGGCGCTCGATGTGGGTCACCGGGAAGCCGGCGTCACGCAGCTTCCCCATCTGAAATCGCACGTCGGAGATCGGATAGACCCGGTCCTCCGTCTGCGAGAGATGCACGATGTTGAGCTTCCACGCGGCGGCGGCGATGAGCGGCGCGAGGTCGGCGTTCTCGTAGGTGGGGATCGAGTTGTACGACAGAATGCCCGCGAAGCTCCCGGCGTTGGCCAGCGCGACGGCGTAGCTGAGATCTCCGCCTGACGAATAGCCGCCGATGTGGATACGCTTGGGGTCGATGTTGAAGTGCGTCTTCATGTCCGCGATAGCGTCCATGACGATCCGCTCGGGGTTTTGCTGATCTTGCCAGCACTGCGGCGAGTCACCGGGCGCCATGCCGAGCCACGTCGCATCCCAGTAGTTGCTGGCCGCGTAGACGTCGTCGCTGCTCGCGCCGCCGCAGCCGTGCAGATAGACGAAGACCATCGTCGGCGTCCGATGGGTCTCGTCATAGGCGCGCGGCACGAGCACGTAGTACGGGCTGGTAGCGCTTTCGAGCTCGACCGCTTCGCCTTTGACGAAGGGCACGGGGCTCGTGGGCATGGTGTCGAGTGGGTTCGCTGGCTGACCAGGGTCAGCGTCGCCCGGCTGGTCGACGTGCGCGTCACCGCCGCTCTGATCGGAGTCAGAGCCGCCCCCTTCGGGCCCGCCGGCGTCGCCAGCCGCGCCACATCCGGCAGCCGCAACCAACGCGGCAATCCAACAACTACGCATCAGCATCGCAAAAACCCGTGCTCCGCCCCCGGACGGCCCGAGCTTCTACAGATCTCGCCAAGGCTTGGGAATGTGTCAGTAAGACACGCGAGAATTCGGTGGTCTTCGCGGCCACGGGACAGAGCTCAGGCGCTGGTGTAAAGACGTCTGCCGGGGGGCATATGCATGGGCGTCTCGATGTTCGTACGGTGTCTCGCGGCTCTGACCGCTTTGGCGTTGGCTGCGTGCGGGGGCGACGATGGTCCCGGCAACGGCGATGGCGCGAGCTCGGTTCCGACCGATCCCATGGACTTCGAGCCCGGTGACGCGCTCACCATCCGCGCCGGCAGCGTGACGAGCTACGTGCTCGTTCCCAGGAGCTACGACGCCACGCACCAGACGGCGAGCCAGGTGTTCGTCTACCTGCATGGCTGTGGCGGCGCGAGCAGCGACGACGTCTACGCGGCGAGCAACATCGACGCGGGCTGGATTGGTCTCGCCCCGGGCGGCGCCGAGGGCCAATGCTGGGACGACCAAGGTAAGAGCGCCGAGATCGTCATGAACGCCATCGCGGAGCTCAAGAAGCACTTCAACGTCGACCCCAAGCGCGTCCACATCGGCGGTTATTCCTCGGGTGGCGACCTCTCCTACTACACGGCGTTCCGTAACGCCGGCTCGTTCGCGGGCGTCCTCTCCTACAACTCGATCCCGGCGTACAGCACCCGGCAGCTCGACGACGGCATCGCCGCGGCGAGCTGGAAGCTCAACATCGTGCACCTCTCGCAGACCGAGGATGGCGTGTACCCGATCGCGGACGTGCGCGCGCAGATGCAAAAGCTCGAGAACGCAGGCTTCAAGGTGAATCACATCGAGCGGCCGGGTCAGCACTACGACGACAACACCACGACTTACCGCAATCAGCTCGTGTATCCGCACCTCAGGGACGGCTGGCGCGCGCCTTAGAAACCCCGCTCTCGGCTGCGTAGAGCGGCGTTCTTGCGAATCACTCGCAATGAGACACAACCCCGTGTTCTGGCTGCCGAAACTAGTGGCCTCAGCCGGAGATGCCTCATGTACCTGTGCAATTGCCGCCGCGTTGGCTACGGCACGACGCCGAGTCGGCTCGTCGATGTCATCAGTGAAGGTGCTTCGCGGACACGCGACGTCGTGGAAAAAGACGACGTCGGCAACGGCTGCGGCGGCTGCCGCCCGCGCTGGGCCAAGCTCAACTCGACCATCAAGGATCTGGCGGCCGAGCGCGACGCGAGCGGCATGGACTGGCCGAGCGCCGAGCAACGCAAGCGCGCCGAGAAGCTCATCAATGACGTC
>JBDHVB010000157.1:0-13403 GCA_039809465.1 Myxococcota bacterium | reverse complement strand
CGCACGCTGGCGTTCCCCGAGGGCAGCGCCTACTGTTTCGCAGCAGCATGATGCGCAACCTCGATTTCAGCTCTTGGCAGGCGTTGCTCTCGACCGTGGCGGGGTTGGCGTTCATCACCCTCATCGGGGTCGGCATTCGTCTCGTGCTCATGCAGACCATGCAGCAGCGGCGGGAGCGGGAGAATCGGCAGATCAACGAGCGGTTGCGGACGCTCATTGCTGCCTACAAGACGTTGGGTGGATCCTTCACTGGGGATCTGCTCGTTGATCCCACGCACTTGCGGGATCTGCGGCAGCAGGAGCCGGTGAGCGAGATCAGGGGGACGAGTGAGCGGGCGCGGCGGATGCGGGATGCGGTCGAAGGGGCGCTCTCCGATATCGTGCTGCTTGGTACCGAAGAGCAGGTGCGGCTGGCGGCGCGGGCGGCGGGTGAGCTTGTCGCTGGGAGGTCGGTCGAGACGGCGGGGCTGGTGATGTCGCTGCGTGGGTTCATTCGGGAGGCGCTCGACCTCGAGCCGGTGCCGGCTGGGGTCGTTATCCCGCCGCAGGGACCAGCGCGGCCGGGCGGTGCCAAGCCCAAAGGTGAGGCGGGTCGGGATGAGGCTGGCAGCAATAAGAGCCGGGGTGGCGGAGGCGATGGTGGTGGGGGGATTGGGGTTGGCGCGGGCCATCTCGACCCGACGGACGCGTCGTCACCTCACGAGGACTAGGGCCTGCCCCTGCCAGCGTTTCAGGGTGAGTGTGTCGACAAACGAGGCGTCTGGCGGCCACGGCTGCCGATACGGTGCACATGCCCAACGTAAAGGGGGGTGGTGTGCGGATCGTTCCAAGCTCGAGCATCGATGTCCTTCGCCAAGAGGCGGCGAGCCTCGCGGCGCAGAAGGCAAAGCGCCTCACCGCCCTCACTTCGGTGATCGGTGCGGCGGTCGCGCGGGCCGAGGCGCGGAGCGCGCCCGACCTCCCCGAGCGCTTGGCGATGACGATGCCCGTCGTCATCACGTTGAAGCCCAACTCCTCTTCGCTGCGCGGTCTGATGCCCGCGGATCCGCTCGAGCGCGGCGCGCTGAACGCCTTCATGAAAGACGAGCTGCCGCTGCACCTCGCGATGAACCGGGACAGCGTCACCGAGACGCTCAAGGCTGCGCTCGAGAACGACGGCTTGAAGATCCACTCGCTCTCTTTTCACCAGGCGCGGCGAGGTCCGCTGCAGCTGCACGTCCAGCGCGTCTCGCCGTCCGTCGCCGAGGCCTTCGCCGAGGAGGCCGCCCGGCTCACGACGGACACGCTCGCCCGCGTCATCGCGCGCCTACCTCGCCCCGTCACCGTCACGGAGCTCGCGCTCGGCCCGGATGACACGGTCGTCTATGGGCTCATGCGCCTCGCCAACGACCAGGGCTGGTCGAAGGAATACAAGTTCGAGCGCGATGTCGGCCTCTCCCAAGACGAGGTGTCCGCGTTAGCGAATGACAAGCCGATCATGACGGAGGCTGTACCGGCTGACTTGACCGCGAAGCTCCTGCGGTACGCGCTGAATCGTCCACTCCACGACGACTGGCGAGGCTATCTGCCGGTCACGCGCGAGCAGTTGTCCGCGATGAAAGACGCGTATGCCGTCGC
This sequence comes from Myxococcota bacterium, assembly GCA_039809465.1. Taxonomy (GTDB): domain Bacteria; phylum Myxococcota; class XYA12-FULL-58-9; order XYA12-FULL-58-9; family JALHOP01; genus JALHOP01. Next base: position 11,786 of record JBDHVB010000157.1, on the reverse strand, counting down.
GCACGATGTCGCCACCGCGCACGAAGCCGCTCGGGCCAAGCGCTATCCGACGCCGCCGGTGTTCGCCCAGCCGCTCGCCGGCTTGACCCAGGTCGATCGCGACGACGCAGTCAGCGCCATCGTCGCCCACGTCCGCAGCGAGCTTCGCACGGACGGGGAATTCCTCTCGCTCGTCGGTGTGTCACGCGCGCAGATGCTGCGGATGATCGACGGTTCGCTCGAGGTCTCACCAGTGCCCGTGACCGAGCTCGTCACCACGTTGCTGTCGGTGCGCCGCATCGACGAAGAGAGCACGTGGTGGCAGCACACCGACGTCGATGTGCCCCGCATGCTCGAGCTCCGTGAGCGGATCGCCGCGGCGAAGGAAGCCCCCGAGCCGCCAACGTCGGACGCGACGTTCGACCTGCGCGCGTCCGCTTTGCTGGACACCGTCGCGCCGCGCCACCGCGCCGTCCTGGCCGAGTGCCTGACCGCGGTGAGCTCGAACAAGCTCTGCTCGGACGCGCAAGCGTTTCACGCGGTCTTCAAGGTCCCACGCGAGGAATTCCAGGCGATGCTCGCCGGCGCCACGTTGAGCTCGCCCCTCTCGGCGCGGCAGCTCACCGAGGCGGTCTTGGGCTTCGTCGCCGACTCGAACAGCGCTTACTTTGGAGCTCTGCTCAGCTACTCACGCGACGCGGTTCGCGCCGCGCTGCACGACCTCCGTTGACGGCGCGCTCGAGGCTGAAGCGCTGACAGAGAAGGCGCGCCGCCGCGACTACGTTCGCCAGGTCATTCTTTGATAGGATGCGCCAAAGCAACTCCAACAACGAGGAATGAAATGCTCGCAATCGCCCGCTCCTTCGCGTTCGTCACGGCCGTCACGGTAGGGGTTTTCGCGCTCCTCTCATCTGCTAAAGCAGACCACATGGCGGGCGACGTGTTGGCGTTGAATGGCGATGATCAAAACGCCAACGTCGATTGCACGGCTCGCAACGTCCTCATTCGTGGCGACTCGGGTACCTTCGTGCTACGCGGTGGTTGCGCCTCGTTGACGATCGAGGGTGACTCGAACAAGGTGAAGGCGCAGGTGCAGCCCGGCTCCAAGATCACGGTGCGCGGTGACTCCGTCCGCGTCGTCTATACCTTGTCGTCTCCAGGGAAGGACCCCGCCATCAAGGTCCAGGGCGACGACAGCACGGTCAAGAAGGGCGAGTAGCCGGTTCGTTAAGCGTCATCATCGCATACGTCAAAAGATGTCAGTGGACCCGCGCGCTCAGCGGCAGCCGAGCAGCGTCGTGACGAGGTCGAGCAAGGAGCGCCGGGGCGGCTGGCGCTTACACTTACAACGTTGATCCTCCGGCACGTCTTTCATGACGCTGTCGACGTGACGGCCACACCCGGCCCAGGTGGTCTTCTTGCATTTCTCACAGGTTGCTGCGCGGCACATGGCGCCTCCCTGATGGTCGGAGCCAATCGACGCCAAATGGGTTCACGGATCTTCGCGCTGGCCGTGTGACGCGCTAGGAGATGGTCGTGGACGATCCGAAAGCTCAAGAGCTCCTCGCCGCCGCCCGCGACGGAGACCGCGCGGCGCTCGAGGCGTTGCTCGAGCGTCATCAGGCGCAGGTCTATCGCTTCGGCATGCGGATGTGCCGCGATCCGGAAGACGCCAAGGACGTCCTGCAAGACACCTTGCTCGCCATGGCGCGTGGGGTGCGGGACTTTCGCGGGGCCTCGTCGCTGTCGACCTGGCTCTACAGCGTGGCGCGCAGCTTCTGCATCAAGAAGCGGCGCCGCAGCAAGTTCGCGCCGGCGCAGGAGCACTCGGTCGAGCGCGACGCCGCCAGCAAGCGAGTCGCCGACGGCAAGCCGGCGCCCGACGAAGCCATGGCGACGCGGCAGGTCGAGCGGGCGCTCGAGCGCGCCATCGCGGAACTCGAGCCGATGTATCGCGAGGTGCTGCTCTTACGCGACGTCGAAGGGCTCACCGCGCCCGAGGTCGCCGAGGTGCTGGGCATCGGTGTCACGGCGGTGAAGAGTCGCTTGCACCGCGCGCGTCTCGCGGTGCGCGCCGCCATCGCTCCGCAGCTCGACATCCCACTCGCCGAAGCTCCCGCAAGCCCCACGTGCCCCGACGTCCTCGCCATGTTCTCGCGGCACCTCGAAGACGACATCAGCGCCCAGGTCTGCGCCGAAATGGAGCGGCACGTGCAATCGTGTAGCCGCTGCGCCGCCCAGTGCGACTCTCTAAAGCGCACCCTCGCGCTCTGCCGCACCACGGCGCCCACGACGGAAGTGCCGCCAGCGCTGCAAGAGTCGGTCAAGGTCGAGCTCCGGCGCTTTTTAAGTGACGGTACCTGAATCCTTTTGGCCGGTGTTGGCTCGAACCGGTCATGAAGGCATTCGCCGCCATCTCGACCCTGCTCCTCGCGCCGGCGCTCGCCGCTGCCGCGCCGCTGAGCTTGCGCGATGCCCTGGAGCGCGCGGCTCACGAGGCCTATGGCGTGCGGGCGCAGGCAAGCACCGCCGAAGCGATGCACGCGGATGCGCGCCGGCCGCTCCAAGGCATCTTGCCGGGGGTCCGCCTCGAGGCGGGCTACATGCGCACCACCCTGCCGCTCAACGCCTTTGGCTTCCTCTTGCAGCAGCGCCAGGTGACACCGCTCGCCTTCGATCCGCGGAGCCTCAACGATCCCAACGCCATCTCGAACTGGAACACCGCGGCGGTGGCCGAGGTTCCTCTCGTCAACCTCGATGCCTGGGCGGCGCGCTCGGCCGCAAAGCACGCCGCGGCGGCAGCCGATGCGAGCACCGCGTGGACACGCGAAGAGACGCAGCGCGACGTGCTGCGCGCCTACTACGGCGTCGTCCTGGCCCGCGAGCAAGTGGCGACGCTCGAAGAGGCCCTGACAGCCGCGCGCGCGCACGTCGCGCAAGCGAGCTCGCTCGAGCAAGCCGGCGTGGTGACCGCGGCGGACGCGCTGCTTGCGTCCGTGAAAGCGGGCGACGTCGAGGTGAGGCTCGACGAGGCGCGGCGGGCGGCGCTCCTCGCCGTGAAGGGCTTGGCGCTCGCCATGGGGGCCGACGACCACGAGGCCATCGAGGTGAGCGCCGCTCTCCCCGACGCCGCCACGGTCACGCGCCTCGCCGATACCCTCGCGCCTGACACAGCCGCGGCGGGCGAGCGCGCCGATCTACGCGCGAGCGCGGCCCAAGCCGAAGCGGCCGCGAGCGACGCGACGCGCTCGACCGCGATGTTCCTGCCTCGCCTGAACGCCGTGGGCCGCCTCGACTGGAACAGCGCCGACGCGCTCTTTGCCGGCAGGAGCTCCTGGACGGTCGGGGTCATGGCCAGCTGGGCGCCGTTCTCGGGAGGCAGTGAGATCGCGGCGCTGCAAGCGGCACGCGCCCGGGCAAGCGCGGCGCGCACCATGGTCGAAGCCTCGCGCGCCCAAGCGAGCCTCGATGCTCAGCGGGCCGCCGACGCGCTCGCCGTCGCGCGCTTGCGCCTGCGCACCAGCGAGAGCGCCGTCGCTCAGAGCCAGGAGGCCCACCGCATCGTCGCCAGCAAGTACGACGGCGGCCTCGCGAGCGTCACCGAGCTGCTCGAGGCCTCGGCGCAAGAGACGGCGTCGCGTCTTGGCTTCGCCGATGTCCGCTATAGTGTCATCAACGCCGTCGCCGATCAGCGTCATGCCCTGGGGCTGGACATCGCGCGCGTCGCCACGGCCTTGGAGTCGTTATGAGAGCCAGCGTCCTGCTCGCCGCCACCACCGCGCTGGTGACGAGCGCCTGTCACCAAGCTCCTCCGACGAGCGAGCCGTCCACACCCGCGGCGGCGCTCCCGACGCGCGTCCTCGAGGAGACCGTCATCACCGCCACGCTCGACGCCGCCGGCATCGCCGAGGCCGTCCGCCAAGCGACGCTCTCGACGAAGCTCATGGGCACGGTGGTCGGCATCGAGGTCAACGAAGGCGACATGGTCGAGAAAGGTCGGGTGCTGGCGCGCGTCGACGCCGCCGACCTCTCCGCCAAGGCGGCGCAGGTCGAGGCCGGCCTGGCGGACGCCCGGGCCATGTACGCCGAAGCAGACAGGCAGCTCGCGCGCATGCGTAAGCTCAATGACGACAAGGCGGCGCCGCGCGCCATGCTCGACGCCGCCCAGACCGGTCATGCCCGCGCCGAGGCGGCGATCGCGGCGGCGCGCGCCCAGCAAGCCGAGCTCGACGCGGCGCGACGCTACGCCGACATCCGCGCCCCGTTCGCCGGGCAGATCGTCAAGCGCTTCGTCGACCCGGGCGCGTTCGCGGCACCCGGCTCACCGCTCCTGACCATCCAAGACACTTCGTCGTTGCGCGCCTCCGCGGCCGTCTCACCGAGCGTCGCGCGGGACCTCGTCCGGGGCGCGAGCATCGCGGTCAGCATCGAGGGCGTGGAGGCCCGAGGCGTCATCGAGGGCGTCGTCCCCTCGACGCACGGCTCGCTCCATACGGTGAACGTCATCGTCGACAACGCCGCCGGCCGACATCTCGCCGGCAGCGCCGTGACGCTTCATCTCCCCATGGGTGAGCGCCCTGCGTTGCTCGTGCCAACGCGTGAGCTGGTCCGCGAAGGCGACCTCGTAGGCGTCCGCGTTCGCGGCGCCTCCGGTCCGGAGCTGCGTTGGGTGCGCGTCGGCGGCGAGGTCGGTGACGCCACCGAGGTGCTCAGCGGCCTGCGCGCGGGCGACGTGCTCGTGATCGCCAAAGCGGATGGTCGCTGACATGGGGATCGCCGGCCGCCTCGCACGCAGCTTCCTCGCGTCGAAGCTCACACCTCTCGTTACTCTTGCCTCGTTGCTCGTCGGCGGCGTGGCCATCGTCGCGACTCCACGTGAGGAGGAGCCGCAGATCTCGGTACCGATGATCGACGTCATCGCGGCGATGCCCGGCGCCGCGCCGGAGGAGGTCGAGAACACCCTGACGCGCCCCATCGAGAAGCGGCTCTGGGAGATCGCCGGCGTCGACCACATCTACAGCATGGCCGGCGACGGCATGACCATGGTGACGGTGCGCTTCGCGGTCGGCGAGGACCAGGAGCGCAGCGTCGTCAAAGTGCACGCCAAGATCGCCGAGCTCGCCGGTGCTTTGCCTCCTCGAGCCATGACGCCCATGGTCAAGCCGCACGCCATCGACGACGTCCCGATCGTCGCCGTCACCTTGCACGCCCGCGACTACAGCTCGAACGAGCTGCGCGCCATGGCGCTGCACCTCGACGATGAGCTGCGCTCACTGCCCGACGTCGCCGCCACCAGCATCATCGGGGGCCATCCGCGCGAGATCAGGGTCGAGCTCGATCCCGCCAAGCTCGCGGCGCGCGGCGCCTCTCCTGGACAGGTCGCGCAGGCGCTGCGGGGCGCCGGGGCGCGGCTCACCGCCGGCGAGTATGCAACGGCGGACGACATCGGGCGTATCACGGTGGGCGCGCCGCTCACGGACGCGGCCGACGTCGGCGCCGTGGTGGTGGCGGAGGCTCAAGGGCTGCCGGTCTACGTGCGCGACGTCGCCACGGTCAGCGAGCGCTATAGCGAACCGCAGAGCTATGTGTTTCACGCGAGCAAAGGCGCCGCCGAGGAGAGCGCCGTGACCGTGGCGGTGGCCAAGCGCAAGGGCGCCAACGCCGCCGTGGTCGCCGACGCCGTGCTCGCGCGCGTCGAGCAAGCGCGCGGCCGTGTCCTGGCGAGCGGCGTCGAGACCGCGGTGACGCGCAACTACGGCGCGACCGCGAGCGAGAAGGCGCGCGAGCTCATCTTGCACATCGCCATCGCCACCATCTCGGTGACCCTGCTCATCTGGATGTTCTTGGGCTACCGCGAGGCGCTGGTGGTGCTCGTCGCGGTCCCGGTGACCCTCGCCATCACGCTCTTCGTCTATTACGCGCTCGGTTACTCGCTCAACCGCATCACCCTCTTCGCGCTCATCTTCTCCATCGGCATCCTCGTCGATGATGCCATCGTCGTCATCGAGAACATGGCGCGGCGCATGGGCATGGGCGGCGGTACGCCCGAGCAAGCCGCCATCGAAGGTGTCGACGAGGTCGGCAACCCGACGATCCTCGCGACCTTCACGGTGATCGCGGCCATCCTCCCGATGGCCTTCGTGAGCGGCCTGATGGGTCCGTACATGCGGCCGATCCCGGTCGGGGCGTCCGTCGCCATGCTGGCCTCTCTCGCCGTCGCCTTCATCGTCACGCCGTGGCTCGGCTACACGCTCTTGCGCCGCCATAGCGTACACAGCGCCCCGCGGCTGGTGAGGTCGGAGCGCAAGGCTGGGCTCTACGAGCGCCTGATGAACCGCTTGATGCGGCACGCGCCGTCGCGCTGGGCCCTCTACGTTGGAGTCGCCGTGCTCTTGCTCGGCTCGATGAGCCTCATCGCCACCCGCGGGGTGCAGGTGAAGATGCTGCCCTTCGACAACAAGTCGGAGATGCAGGTGGTGCTCGACATGCCGGAGGGCACATCGCTCGAATCGTCCGTGGCGCTCGCCACCGAGGTCGCGACGTACCTGCGCACGATCCCCGAGGTCCAAAGCACCGAGGTCTACGCCGGCACCGCCGCGCCGTTCAACTTCAACGGCCTCGTGCGCCACTACTTCATGCGTCAGGGGGCGAACGTCGCCGACATCCAGGTCAACCTCGTCGACAAGCACGCGCGCTCGCGGCAGAGCCACGCCATCGCGCTCGCCATCCGTCCCGAGGTGGCGCGCCTCGCCGGCCGCTATGGCGCCAGCGCCAAGATCGCCGAGATCCCACCGGGGCCACCGGTGCTGTCGACCCTGGTGGCCGAGGTGTACGCCCGCGACGACGCGAGCCGCCACGCCGCCGCCATCGCGGTCAAGGAGGTGTTCGAGACGACCGACGGCGTGGTCGACGTCGACTGGACCCTCGAGGCGCCACAGCGCGAGGTCCATCTGCGCATCGATCGGGTGCGCGCCGCCGCGTTCGGCGCGAGCGTGCAGCAGCTCGTCGACACCGTCTACCTCGCGGAGCATGGCGCCCCCGTCGCCGCCTTGAGTCTGCCATCGGCGCGCGAGCCCGTCGCCATCGTGCCGCGGCTCGCCTTGCGTGACCGCTCGAGCGTCGAGGCGCTCCTCACGCTGCCGGTCGCGACCTCTCGGGGGCCACTACCACTCGGGCGCTTCGCATCGGTGGAGCGCGGCACCCGCCCGAGCGCGCGCTTCCGCAAGGACCTGCGGCCGGTGGTCTACGTCACCGGCGACGTCGCTGGCAGCATCGAGAGCCCGGTGTACGCCATCCTCGCGATGAACCAGAAGCTCGATGCCCTGCGCATCGGGGACGCGAGCATCACCCGCTACAACGCGGTGCAGCCGTCCACGATGGCGGAGACCGCCTTGAAGTGGGACGGCGAGTGGCAAGTCACCATCGAGGTCTTCCGTGATCTAGGCGCCGCCTTCGCGGTCGTCTTGGTGCTCATCTACGTGCTCGTCGTCGGTTGGTTCCAGAGCTTCAAGACACCGCTCGCCATCATGGCACCCATCCCGCTGACGCTCATCGGCATCTTGCCCGGGCATGCCGCGAGCGGCGCCTTCTTCACCGCGACCTCGATGATCGGGATGATCGCGCTCGCCGGCATCATCGTGCGCAACTCGATCCTCCTGGTCGACTTCATCCAGCTCGCCGAGAGCCGTGGCGCGAGCCTCGAGGAGGCCGTCGTCGAGGCCGGGCTGGTGCGCGCCCGCCCGATCATGTTGACCGCGGCGGCGGTCGTCGTCGGTGGGGTGGTCATGGTGCTCGACCCGATCTTCCAGGGCCTGGCCGTCGCCCTGATGAGCGGCGCCGTCGTCGCCACCGCCCTCACCATGGTCATCGTACCGCTCGTGTATTGGCAACTATCGCGCCACGGTGCCGCCAAAGCGGACAGCACGGCGCGTGAACAGGAGAGCTCCTCATGTGTGATCCCAGAGTCATCCATCGCCTCGCCGGGACGCTGATCATCGTGTCCGCGCTGCTCGGCTTCACCGTGAGCATTCATTGGTTCGCGCTCGCGGCCTTCGTCGGCGCCAACCTGCTCCAGATGAGCTTCACCGGGTTCTGTCCCGCGGAGCGGATCTTCGGACACTTCAAGGCGTTCGGCTGCAGACCTGCCCTCGCCCACAGGAGAAACGGATGAGTCAGAAAGTCAGCGACATCACGATCGAGCTCGAGCGCATCGAGAGCTACGCGTTCGACGTCCACTTCGACAAGGCGCACTACGCGACGCTGCGCCTCGACGAGCCACCGCCCCTAGGCGGCGATAGCGGACCGAACCCCGCGCGCTTGCTCGCGGCGGCCCTCGGTAATTGCTTGTCGGCGAGCCTCCTCTTTTGTCTGCAAAAGAAGGGCGTGCCGGTCGCCGGCTTCAAGAGCCGCGTCGAGATGGAGCTCGTCCGCAACGACGCCAAGCGCCTGCGCGTCGGCAAGGTGCGCGTGACCCTGCATCCGAGCGTCGCCGACCCGACGGCCATCGACGCGTGTCGCGAGGTGTTCGAGGACTTCTGCGTCGTCACGCAAGCGGTGCGCGAAGGCATCGACGTCGCGGTCGACGTGGCACCAACCTAGCGTCGCGGCGGCTCATGCATGCGCGAGCTTCTTGCGGACCATGTCGATGTGGCGGCGCAAGATGTACACCTGCTCGGCGTGTGAGCCCGGGAGCTTGCGGCTGACGATGGCCTTCTCGATCTTCTCGAGCTCGGCGAGCAGCTCGTCGCGGCGCGCGTCGGTCAGATTGGCGTGGAGCATGGCGCGCTCGACGCCAGCGATCTCGCCGTAGCGTTTGTTGATGCGGCGGTTGATGCGCCACTTGTAGGCCTGCGGCAGCAAGCGGAACGCGGGGATGAGCAGCACGAGCACCGGCACGAACGAGACCAGGATGCGGTTGACGAAGCTCGCCATCCAGAACGGCAGATAGCGGTACGTCAGGCTCCGGTCGCCGGACTTGTAGTAGCGGCTGGCGTCGGCGCTGATCGGCAGCTTGAAGGTCGACTGGTTCGGGAACTGCCCCGCGGCTTGCAATAACGACGCCCGGCGGTGCGCCTGGAATGCCGCTTCGAGCAGCAGATCCGAGAGAGCGGGATGCAGATCGGCGCGCGCGACCATCTCCACGGTGGGCGCCAAGATATGAATGTCGTCCTTCGGGATGCCCACGCCGAGATCGAACGCGCCCGCTGGGATCTCGAGCTTGCTGAGGTAAGGGAAGCGGCGCACGTAGCCGTCCGCTTGAGCGAACTCGAACAAGCGAATGCCGTCCTCGTGCATCAGCTTGCGCATGGTCTTCACCGAGGCGGAGTCGCCCGAGAGGAAGATGGCATCGACGCTCCCCTCGACCAGCGCCTTCGACGCGTCCTCCCCGTCGAGGCTCAAGAGCTGCGTCGCGCCCTTGGGCTCGATGCCATTGGCCTTGAGCAAGGAGAGAGCCAACCACTCCGTACCGCTGCCTTCCGGCCCGATGGCGATGCGCTTCGTCTGGAGCTCGGACAGACGCGCGATGGCGCTCTGACCGCGATAGAAGATCATCATCGGCTCGTAGAACATGCTGCCCAAGGAGTTGAGCGTCGTGTGATCGTCGCCAGGCGTGAGACCCGACTGCACGAAAGCGATGTCGACCTTTGCTTTCGGATCCTCGAGGCGCTTCAAGTTGTCGAGCGAGCCGTCGGTCTCGAGGATGTTCAAAGTGATGCCGTTACGCGCGAGGATCGGCACATAGCGCTTCGCCGTCCGCTCGAAGGTGCTGCCCTTTGGTCCCGCGGCGATGGTCAACGTGCGCGGTGGCGCCGAGCGTACGAAGTGCACGGCAGCCCAAGCCGTCGCAGCCGCCAGCAGCGCGATGATCACGACCAGCTGGAACCAGGATCGCTTCGAGGTGATGCTCGGCTCGTCGGGGCGTTCGTCGGACATGGTCAGCACATCCTACAAGGCCGCGCGTCGGCGCAACAACGACGCGGTTCGAGGCCCGTCCCCGGAGGGCCCCGGGACGGTGACAAGCGTACGCCCACCATTCGCGAAACCCGCGCCGCGGCCACCCGATACTCGCGCCATGGAGACCTCTCGTATTGGCCGTCCCGGCGTTCAGGCCGTTGCCTCGGCGAAAGCCGCGCCTTCACAGGGCCAGCTCCTGAGTGAGCTGATCGCCGACGTCGCCAAGCACGTCCCCGCGAGCGGCACCAAGAACGTCACCGCCGCCGAGATCGGCCAAGCGTTGAAGCTCCAGCCCGCGGACCTCGAGCGCTTCGAGCCCCTCGTGACGCAAGCGACCGTCTCCTCGAACGGCGCGCTCACCCTCGTCCTCCGCGACGAGTTCCGCTTCAAGCCCGACCCCGACGCGCGCGAGCTCATCTTGTCACGCTCGGTGCGCGCCATGGCGTCACCCGAGAAGCTCGCGATCGAGGAAGGCCTCGGCGCCAAGGCCGGCTGGCTCACCGCGCGCATCAGCGCCATCGAAGTGACGGTGCAGGAAAACGTGCGTGGCGTGCTCGTCTCGACGAACCTCCGCAACGAGTTCTACCCGATCTAGCTCCTCAGAGCTTCGGCATCGACGCTTGCCGGAGGTCGAGCTCGTGAACCAACCGGCGATAGATCTCGTCGTCGATCTCACGGGCGCGCAGCATCTTCACCAGCGTGGCGCGCCTCGCCGCTATCGCGGTCATGTTGAGCTGGTGATGAAAGTGAAGCGCTTGGCGGACGTGCTCGGCGGCGTCCTCGCCGGTATCCTCCGAGGTCGCGACACGCAAGAGTGGCACCGTGACCGATGCCGCGGCTTCGTTGATGAGCGCGACCTCTTCGCTCGTGGCTTTGGCGGTGAGCCGCTTCACGTCGCCATCGACGGCGTCGATCGCCGCGCGCGCGAGCTTCAGGCGTACCTCTTGCTCTTCCCGGTGGTGTGAATCCCAGTGCGCCACCATCGGCACGAGCTTTCGCGCGACACGCGGCAGGCCGATGCTGCTCGAGATCAGCGACCAGAGAATGACGCCGGCGGCGAGCACGATGACCACGTCGCGGCCCGGGAACGGCGTGCCATCGTCGAGCGTGAGCGGGATGGTCAGCACCGCGCCCAAGGTCACGGCTCCACGCACACCGGAGATCGTCAGCGCCCGGTTGACGAGCCTCATGGTCGGGCGCGACGGGAGCTCGCCCAACCGATGTCCAGCCCGTACCCGCGTCAGCACGATGGCGAGCCAGACCTAAAGGCCACGCACCGCGAGCAGCGACCAGGTGATGCCGACGACGTAGCCGAGCAGCACGAGCGGATGACGCAACCCGAGCGTCGCCGCCACCTCCGGCACGACCCCAAGGATCGCCGGCAGCTGCATGCCGAGGATCACGAAGATGGCGCCGTTCAGCCCGGTCCCGAGCATCGACCACGTCGCGAGCGTCGAGAGGCGCATGGCTTGATCCTCCGCGAAGCGACGTGACACCACCTCGCCCACGAGACCAGCCGCGACCGCCGCGAGCACGCCCGACAAGTGGAGGTGCTCCGCGACGACGAACACGATGCTCGGAAACGGCAGTACGACGAGGATGGTCGCGTTGTCGGCGTTGCGCGAGCTCCAGAGGCGCTGCAACACGCCGAAGACGAGCAGCGCCGCGACGGCGCCCAGCGCGAGGCCTCCCAGCGCCGTGACCACGAGGTCGAGCGCGGCCCTCACGGGGTGGAACGTGCCGGTGAGCGCGGCGGCCACCGCGAAGCGCAGCGCCACCAAGCCGGTCGCGTCGTTGAGCAGACCTTCGCCCTCGATGATGTGCATGAGCGGACGCGGCAGCGGCGAGGCCCG
>JBDHVB010000156.1:0-13519 GCA_039809465.1 Myxococcota bacterium | reverse complement strand
CAAGCCGAGCTGCTCGAGCAGCGGCCCATCCTCGGCACCAGTGAAGCCAATCGCGACGAGCAACAGATCGCACGGGAGCTCGCGCTCACCGACGGACACGGGCTTACCGTCCTGCCAGACGAGGTCGGTCAAGCGCAGCCCGGTGACGTGGCCATCGCCAAGGACCGCGGTGGTCTGCACCGCAAAGCCGCGCTCGCCGCCCTCTTCGTGCGCCGCCGAGGTGCGAAAGACGTTCGGCCAGTTGGGCCACGGATCGCTCGCCGCGCGCTTGTCTGGTGGCCGCGGCAGGAGCTCGAGCTGCGTGACGCTCTTTGCGCCCTGACGGTGCGCCGTGCCCAGACAATCGGCACCCGTGTCGCCGCCGCCGAGGATGATGACGTGCTTGTCCTTGGCGTCGATGCGGTCGGCGACGCGCTCGCCTCCGACCACGCGGTTCTGCTGCTCGAGGTACCGCATGGCGAGGTGCACGCCGGGCAGGTCCGCTCCCGGCACGCTCAAGGCGCGCGCCTGCGTGGCGCCGCACGCGAGCAGCACCGCGTCGTGAAAACGCATGAGGCCGGCCGCGCCCGAGCTCTTGCCGACCTCGACGCCGGTCACGAAGCGCACGCCCTCGGCTTCCATCTGCTGCAAGCGGCGGTCGAGGAGCGCCTTGTCCATCTTGAAGTCGGGGATGCCATAGCGGAGCAGGCCGCCTACCTTGTCGCTGCGCTCGTAGACCGTGACGGCGTGGCCCATGCGCGCGAGCTGCTGCGCCGCGGCGAGACCCGCGGGGCCGCTGCCGACGACGGCGACGCTCTTGCCACTCATGGCGCTCGCGGGCCGCGGACCGATCCAACCCTCGGCGAAGCCGCGATCGACGATGTTCTGCTCGACGAGCTTGATGGCCACCGGCGCGTCCGCCAAAGCGAGCACGCACGACGCCTCGCATGGCGCCGGGCACAAGCGTCCGGTGAACTCGGGGAAGTTGTTGGTGGCGTGCAGGCGCTCGAGCGCTTCGCGGTCGCGGCCCTTGTAGACCAGATCGTTCCAGTCGGGGATGAGGTTCCCGAGCGGGCAGCCCTGGTGACAGAACGGAATGCCGCAATCCATGCAACGCGCGGCCTGGGTGCGCACCAGCTGCTCGGACGCGGGCCAATAGACCTCACGCCAATCGCGCAAGCGCTCCGTCACGGGACGGCGCGTCGGCAGCTCACGCGCGTGCTCGATGAAACCCGTTGGCTTACCCATCACGCCGTCCGCTTGAGCGGCGTCGCCATGACGCGCTCGTAATCGGGTGAAACGACGCGCACCGTGCGCGCCACCGACTGAGACCAGTTGGCCAAGGCACGCTGCGCGATTGGGCTCCCGGTGAGCCGCGCGTGCTGCTCGATGAGCCGCCGCACGTGCTCGATCTCGTCGGGATCCTCGAGAGGGCCGCAGCGCACCATGTCGGTGTTCACGCGCTTCACGTGTTGGCTCGCGATGTAGGCGATGCCACCCGACATGCCCGCCGCGAAGTTGCGCCCGATGTTACCGAGGATGACCACGCGGCCGCCGGTCATGTACTCGCAGCCGTGCTGACCGACGCCTTCGACCACCGCCTCGGCGCCGCTATTACGGACGGCAAAGCGCTCGCCAGCGATGCCACGGAAGAACGCCTGACCGCCGGTCGCGCCGTACAGCGCCACGTTGCCGATGAGGATGTTCTCCTCGGCCCGAAACGGCGCGCGGCCATCGGGGCGCACGATGATGCGGCCACCCGACAGCCCCTTGCCGATGTAGTCGTTCGCGTCGCCCTCGAGCGTCATGGTCATGCCGCGCGGCACGAAGGCGCCGAAGCTCTGGCCGGCCGATCCCTTGAAGCGCAAGGTCAACGTGTCGTCGGGGAGGCCATCGCTGCCGTAACGCCGCGACAGCGCGGAGCCCAGCATGGTGCCGACGGTACGGTCGACGTTGGTGATGGCGCTCTCGATCACGGTGGGCCTTGCGTGCGCGAGCGCCGGCTCGCACGCGGCGATGAGACGCATGTCGAGGTGCTCACTGTGATCGTACGGCACGCGCTTCACGAAGCGCGTCGCGGCACCCTCGGGAACTTTTGCACAGATCACCGAGAGGTCGAGCGTCGCGCTCTTGGCGTTGGGCGGCGTCGTGGTTGGCGCGAGCAAGTCGCTGCGGCCAATCATCTCGTCCATGGTGCGGAACCCGAGCTCGGCCATGAGCTCGCGCACTTCCTGCGCGATGAACTCGAAGAAGTTGACCACGTGCTCCGCCTGGCCGGTGAAGCGGGCGCGCAGCTCGGGGTTCTGCGTGGCGATGCCGACGGGGCACGTGTCGAGGTGACAGACACGCATGTAGACGCAGCCCATGACCACCAGCGGCGCGGTCGCGAACCCGAACTCGTCGGCGCCGAGCAGCGCGCCCACGACCACGTCGCGGCCGGTCTTGAGCTGACCGTCGACCTGCAGCACCACGCGGTCACGCAGGCCGTTGGCGATGAGCGTCTGCTGCGCCTCGGCGAGGCCGAGCTCCCAGGGCACACCCGCGTGCTTGATGGAGCCGAGCGGAGACGCGCCGGTGCCGCCGTCGTGTCCGCTGATGAGGACGACGTCGCTCTTGGCCTTGACGACGCCCGCGGCGACCGTGCCCACGCCCATCTCGGCGACGAGCTTCACGCTGATGCGGGCGCGGTCGTTGGCGCAGCGCAGATCGTGAATGAGCTGCGCCAGATCCTCGATCGAGTAGATGTCGTGATGCGGCGGCGGCGAGATGAGACCGACGCCGGGCGTCGCGTGCCGCACGGCGGCGATCCACGGGTACACCTTGTTGCCCGGCAGCTGACCGCCCTCGCCCGGCTTCGCGCCCTGCGCCATCTTGATCTGCAGCTCTTCGCACTGCACCAGGTACTCGCTGGTCACGCCGAAGCGCGCGCTCGCCACCTGATGCACGGCGCTGCGGCGCGAGTCGCCGTTCGCGTCCTTCACGTAGCGGGCGCGGTCCTCACCGCCCTCGCCGCTGTTCGAGCGGCCACCCAGGCGGTTCATGGCGATGGCGAGCGTCTCGTGCGCTTCCTTCGAGAGCGAGCCGTAGCTCATCGCGCCGGTGGCGAAGCGCTTGACGATGGCCGACACCGGTTCGACCTCGTCGATGGGCACCTTGGGCCGCGCCCCCACCTTGAAGTCGAGCAGGCCACGCAGCGTCACGCTCCGCGATAGCGAATCGACCTTGCTGGTGTATTGCTTGAAGACGTCGAGCTTCTTCTGACGCGTGCCGTGCTGCAGCGCGAAGACGGTCTCGGGCGTGAACAGGTGCTGCTCACCGTCGCGGCGCCACTGATAAGCGCCGCTCGACGGCAGCTCCTTGTCGGTGTCCAAGGCGCGCGCGTGCCGCGCCAACGCCTCGGCCGCGATGTCCTTCATGGTGATGCCCGACAAGCGCGAGGGCGTCTTGGTGAAGTACTTGTCGATGACGTCGGAGGCGAGGCCCACGGCCTCGAAGGTCTGGGCGCCGCAGTAGGCGCTGACGGTGCTGATGCCCATCTTCGACATGACCTTGACGACGCCCTTGCTGACCGCATCGAGGTAGCGGCGGCGCGCGACGTCGGGCGCGTGGCTGATGACGCCCTGACGCGCGAGCTCTCCCACGCTGTCCAGCGCGAGATACGGGCAGACCGCGGCGGCGCCGTAGCCCACGAGCAGCGCGAAGTGATGCACCTCGCGCGCGTCCGCTGACTCGACGAGCAACGTGCACTTGGTGCGCTTCTTCTTGCGCACCAGGTAGTTGTGCAGTCCCGCGACCGCGAGCAGCGAGGGAATGGGCGCGAGCTGATCGGTGACGCCGCGGTCGGAGAGCACCAGCGCGTTCACACCCTGGTCGACGAGGTCGCCCGCTTTGACGAACAACGCTTGCAGCGCCGGCGCCAAGCCCGCGGGGCCGTCGGCCACCGGGAAGACCATGTCGAGCTTGGCGCTGACCACGGCGCCCTCACGCATCTGCGCCAGCTGCGCGAGCTCGGCCCTGCGCACGAAGGGGCTGTCGAGCACGACGAGGGCGCAGCTCTTGGCTGTCGGCTCGAGCAGATTGCTCTCCGCCCCGACGGCGATGCTGGTGCTGGTGACGAGCTGCTCGCGGATCGCGTCGAGCGGTGGATTGGTGACCTGCGCGAACGACTGGTGGAAGTAATCGTAGAGGAGCTGCGGCCGCTCGCTCATCACGGCGAGCGCGGCGTCGTTCCCCATGGAGCCGATGTCCTCCGCGGCCTTCTCCGCCATCGGCGACAACACGTACTTCACGTCCTCGGCGGTGTAGCCGTGCACCAGCTGCTGGAAGCGCAGCGCGGCGCCCTCGAGCTCGGCGGGGGCTTCGGCGGCAGGCAGATCGGCGAGGGTGCGTGTCTGCTCGCGCGTCCATTCGCGGTACGGCTTCTCGGCGGCGAGCGTGCGCTTCAGCTCGGCGTCGTCGACGATGCGGCCCGCCTCGAGATCGACGAGCAGCATCTTGCCGGGCGTGAGGCGCCCCTTGAACACCACCTTCTCTGGCGGCACATCGAGCACGCCGACCTCGCTCGCGACCACGACGCGCTCGTCGGCGGTGATCCAGTAGCGCGACGGCCGCAAGCCGCTGCGGTCGAGCGTCGCGCCGATCTGCTTGCCGTCGCTGAACATGACGGCGGCGGGGCCGTCCCACGGCTCCACGATGCACCCGTGAAAGGCGTAGAAGGCCGCGAGCTCCGGATCGATGTCGTCGCGCGACTCCCAAGCCTCGGGGATGAGCATCATCAGCGCGTGCGGCAGCGAGCGGCCACCGCGCACCAAGAGCTCGACCACGCTGTCGAGCGCCGCCGAGTCCGACAGCCCTTCACGGATGATCGGCAGCACCTTGTCGAGCTCGCCTTCGAGGTCCGCTTTGGCGAGCAGCTCTTCGCGCGCGTGCATCCAGTTGACGTTGGCGCGCAGCGTGTTGATCTCGCCGTTGTGCGCGATCATCGCGTACGGGTGCGCGAGTTCCCAGCTCGGGAAGGTGTTGGTCGAGAAGCGGCTGTGGAACATGCACATGGCGCTCTCGACGCGCTTGTCCGCTAAATCGGTGTAGTAGGTGCGCACCTGGCCCGGCGTCAGCATGCCCTTGTAGGTGAGCGTGCGGGTCGACAGCGACGGGACATGGAAGTAGACGCGGTCATCGAGGCCGCTCGCGAGGATGGTCGACTGGAAGCGCTTGCGGGTGGTCCACAGGCGGCGCTGCAGCGTCTCCTCGTCGACGGGCGTGCCGGCGGCGGTGACCATGGCGTGCAGCATCGCGGGCTCGGCGGCGCGCGCGGCCACACCGACACCCGCATTGCTCGTGGGCACTTCGCGCCAAGCGATGACCTCGACGCCGCACTGCTTGGCGACCATCGAGAAGACCATCTTCGCGAGGGTACGGGCGTCGCGATCGGGCGAGCCGAAGAACAAGCCCACGCCGTAGGCGTAACGTGGCGGCAGCGCGACGCCCCGCTGCGCCATCTCCTCGCGGAAGAAGCGGTCGGGGATCTGGATCATGATGCCGGCGCCGTCGCCCGTGTTGGGGTCGGCGCCCGTCGCGGCGCGGTGGCTCAAGCGCTCGAGCGCGGTCAGGCCGTCGTCGATGATGGCGTGAGATGGACGGCCGCGGATGTCGGCGATGAACCCAACGCCACAAGCGTCGTGCTCGAAGCCGTGCGGATACAACGGAAAACGCGGGTCAATTCGCACTTAACGCAGTGCGCCACAGGCGCCCGTCTTTGTAAAGCCCAAACAAAGACACACACCAAAATCAGGAGCGCTGGGAGAGCAGCTCGGGCAGCACCTGTGTCCGCCATAGCGAATCGGCGAGCTGCTTGCGGAAGAAGCCGAAGTGGCCGACGCGCTTCACGCCGATGTCGGCCGGCTCGAGGCGCTTCATGGTGCGCGGCGCGCCCGAGTAGAAGCCGTGGAGCGATGCCGTGTTCTTCGCCGACATCATCTCGTCATCGGTGAACGAGATGGAGACGATGGGAGTGGTCACCGCGGCATACGCGGCGCGCGCGTCGGCCTCGACCCCCACGGCGTACTCGGGCGACAAGCACCAGCGCCGCCACTGCTCGATGACTCCGCGCGGGAGATCACCGACGGCGCCCAAGCGTCTGCCGGGAAAGTAACCGAAGAGCTTCACCGCGAGTGGCACCATCACGAACCAGAAGAACCAGACCTTGCGGCGGAGGGGCTTTGCGTTCTCGCGCCAATAGCCGCTGCCGGTGGCCACCGTCATGATCTTGCCGATGCTCTCGCGCCCGGGGACGAACGGGACGATCTGACCGCCGAGTGAATGACCGATCCAGGTGACCGGGACCGATGTGCCCTGGGTAGCGCGCTCACCCGCGCGCTTGCGCAGCTCGCCGAGCACCACCGCGCAGTCCTTGGCCCAGTCGAGGATGTCGACGCTGAGCTGACGGAGCGAGCCATGCTGCGAGGCACCGACGCCGCGGAAGTCGAAGGTCACCGCGAGATAGCCTTCGGCGGCGAGCCAGCGCGCAAACGATGCGTAGTAGCCCTGCGCGACGCCCATCGCGGGGACGATCATGACCGCCCCGCGCAGCTCTCCTTCAGGCGTGAAGAAGCGAACGCCCAGGGTGCTGCCATCCACCGTCGGGATCAGCTCGACGTTCGGTAGAGCGCTCATCAGGGACCTCGGCCGGGCGGGCTCGCGAATGACCGGCTCGATGAAGGATGGGCGCGAATCTTGTCATCGTCAAGTTCGCGGAGGTCACCGGAGTGCAGAACCGGCACTCCGAGCTCTCACAACGTGTTTCTCGAGGTGGCGATAACCATGGACGATGACAACCGCGACCCACTCGTACTTCCAGATCTTATCGCCCCTCGAGCTCAAGCCGGTTGTCGTTCCTGAAGCGCCGAAGCCCGTCACGCCGGCGGCCGTCGCCGACGCACCTGCGGCGGAGCCTGCCGCGCCGGTAGCCGCCGCCCACACCCCCGCGGCGCCGGTCCAGCAACGCGCCCTCATCCCAGCCGACGTCCACGAGGCCGCGCCGCCCGCGCGTCGTACGCCCTACAAGATCCCGCCGAACATGCCGCTCAACATCGGCATCGCAGTGCTCGGCGTCGCGGTGACCGGTCTCGGCCTCAGCTGGCTCTCGACGGCGCTCTCGGCCACTTCGATCGCCGGCGACCAGCACGCCCTCAAGCTCTTGGTCGAGGGCTCGATCGCGGTCCTCGCGGGTCCGGCGTTCGCGACCGTCGGGATCACGCGCAAGCTCTAACCAGCGCGCGGCACCGCCTCGAAAGCAAACCGCTCCAAGGCTCAGCGCTCGACGACGGCGCCTCTAATCGCTATCGCGGACACAATGGCCTCACCATCGAGACCCAGCGCGCGCGCCCTCTCACGCATCTCTCCGGCGACCGCGCCCGCGCGCTTGGGCTCGCAGAGCGCGCAGACCGTCGTCCCCGCGCCCGACAGCGCCGCGCCATGGGCACCCGCGTCGAGCGCTGCCGCGATGAGCTTCGGCAGCCACGGCATGAGCTTGGTGCGCGGCGGTTGATGCAACCTGTCGGCGAGCGACTCGCGCAGCAACGCGAAGTTGCCGCTGGTCAACGCGGCCACGGTGAGCGCCGCCCGGCTCAAGTTGAACACGGCGTCGCCCATGCTCACCTCCTTGGGTAGCACTCCGCGCGCCTCCTTGGTGGTGAGCGACTGCTCCGGGATGAAGAGCGCCGCGGCAAGCTCGCCGTGCGCCTTGATGGGCTCGCTCAGATAACGCGCGCCGCTCTTCAGCGAAACCTGGAAGCCTCCGAAGAGCGCCGCGGCCACGTTGTCGGCGTGCCCTTCGAGCTCCGCCGCGACCTGCAGCACGCCATCCTTGCCCACGGCGCCGCCGAGCAGGACATCCGCGAGCAGCGCGCCCGCGACGGCCGCTGAAGCGGACGACCCCATGCCACGCGCGAGCGGCACCGTGCTATCGATCGCGATGCGCGCTCTCAAGTCCGCGAGTGACTTGCCGACGAGGTTGGCCGCGATGTTCGCCGCGACCACCACGCGGTTCGTGGCATCCCGAGGCAGATCGCTCGCGCCTTCACCGCTGATGTCCGCGATGACGAGCGGACCATCGTAAGGTTCGGCACGCACCGTCACGTTGCGCGCCTCGAGCGCGACGCCGAGCGCGTCGAATCCCGAGCCGAGGTTGCCGCTGCTGCACGGGACGACGATGCGCGTCACGCCAACATATCCAGGAGACGCGGGTCGTTCGGCGCGATGGCGTCCGGCAATGGCGGCGCGCGGTCGATGGCGATCTGCGGGTCCTTCAAGCCGTGGCCGGTGAGCACCGCGACGATGGTCTTGCCATGCAGCGGCGTCGTGCGCGCGATCTTGAAGAGGCTCGCGATGGGGGCGGCGCTCGCTGGCTCGCAGAACACACCGGCTTCGGTCGCGAGCTTCGACTGCGCCGCCAAGATCTCCGCGTCACTCACCGCGTCGATGCGGCCCTCCGACTCCAGGCGGGCGCGCTGCGCTGGCTCCCAGCTCGCCGGATTGCCGATGCGGATGGCGGTAGCGATGGTCTCGGGCTTGTCGATGGGCGCGCCATGAATGAACGGCGCCGCGCCCTCCGCCTGGGCGCCGTAGATCACCGGGCGGCCCGACTTGGCGCGCGCGTCGTGCTCGACGAAGCCCTTCCAGTACGCCGTGATGTTGCCGGCATTGCCCACCGGCAGCGCCAGGATGTCCGGCGCGCGGCCCAGCGCCTCGATGATCTCGAACGCCGAGGTCTTCTGGCCCTCGATGCGGAACGGGTTGACGCTGTTCACGAGAGCGGACGCGAGACCCTCCTTGCGCACCAGCCTGAGCGCGTCATCGAAGCTCCCCGAGATGCGCACGACGTTGGCGCCATGGGCGAGGGCTTGCGCGAGCTTGCCGAGGGCGACCTTGCCCTCCGGGATCACCACGTGGCAGCGCAGGCCCGCGGCCGCCGCGTAGGCAGCCGCTGAAGCGGACGTGTTGCCGGTCGAGGCGCAGACGATCGAGCGCGCGCCCTCCTCCTTGGCCTTCGCCACCGCCATGACCATGCCGCGGTCCTTGAAGGAGCCGGTCGGGTTCATGCCTTCGAACTTGAGCCAGAGCGCGTCGCACCCGATGGCCTCGGCGATGCGGGGGGCGGCGACCAGCGGCGTGTCACCTTCGCCGAGGGTCAGCATGGGAGTCTTGTCGGTGACCGGGAGGAAGTCGCGGAAGCGCGCGAGCACACCACTACGCATGTCGATGCTCATCGGGTGCGTCGACGCGGATACGCGCGAGCACGGCACGGGTACAAGAGAGCTTGGCGAGATCGGCCTCCGCCTTGGCGTGCGCGGCTTCGGGAGCCGCGTAGGTGAGCAGCACGATCTCGGCGCCCCCCTCCTGGGGCGGCTCGCGCTGCAAGACGCTCGCGAGGCCAATGTCGTGCGCCGCGAGCACCTGGGTGATCTTGGCGAACACACCGGGCACGTCGTCGACGCCGACGCGGAAGTAACAGCGGGTGCGCGCTTCGCCGATCGGCAAAATGGGGAGGTCGCGCACTGGACGCGTCGTGTTCAGAGCGCCGCGCGCCACGTGCACCATGTCCGCTAAAACGGCGCTCGCGGTGGCATCACCACCGGCGCCCTGGCCGCTGAACATGATGGGCCCGCACAGATCGCCCACCACCTGCACGGCATTCAAGGCGCCGTCGACGCGCGCCAGCGGATGCGACGCCGGCAAGAACACCGGGTGGACGCGTGCCTCGACGCCCTTGTCGGTGAGGCGCGCCGTGGCCAGGAGCTTCAAGGTGTAACCAAGCTCGCGGCCGAGCGCGATGTCGCGCGTGTCGAGCTTGCTGATGCCCTCGCGGAAGATCTTCTGCGGCGTGATGGCCGCGCCAAAAGCGAGACGCGTGAGCACCGCGAGCTTGTCGGCCACATCGATGCCATCGACGTCGGCGCTCGGATCGGCTTCCGCGAAGCCACGGCGCTGCGCTTCAGCGAGCGTGTCGGCGTAGCTGCCGCCGTTCGCCATGGCGGTGACGATGAAGTTGGTCGTCCCGTTGATGATGCCGCGCAGCTCGCGCACGTCGTTCGCGACCAGCTCGTTGGCGATCGGCGCGATGACCGGGAGTCCCGCGCCGACGGCCGCCTCGTAGCGCAGCGCCACGTTCTTCGCGGCTGCCTTGGCGAACAGCGCGTCACCGTGCCAGGCGAGGACGCGCTTGTTGGCGGTGACCACGTGCTTGCCGTTGGTCAGCGCCTTGTCGATGAGGGTGCGGCACGGCTCTTCGCCGCCCATGAGCTCCACGACGAGGTCGACGTCGGGCGCGCTCACCAGCGCCTCGGCGTCCGTGCTCAAGAGCTCCGCCGACAGCCCGCGCGGCTTTCCGAGGTCACGCACCACGGCGCGGGTCAGCACCAGCTCGGCACCGGCGGCGGCCGTGAGCTGCTCACGGCGCTGGCTGAGCGCCTTGGCGACCGAGCCACCGACAGTCCCCACACCCAGAAGGCCTACGCGTAAGCGTCGCATCGAAAGACCATTGGACCCGACTTGCCGCGCGAAAACAACCGAATCGACCGCCGCATGTGTAAGTAAGGACCATGGGTGTAGACGCCACCGCGGTTCGTGCTTGTGCAGCCACTTTCAACACCGACCCGACGGTGCAGCGGCACATCGCCGTCACCAAAGAGCTTCAAGGCGCCGAGGCCGCCCACGCGGCAAACCCGTCCCCCGCGACGTTCGAGCGCCTGCGGACGGCACGGGAGCGCCACGTGCAATCGTCGCTCGGCATGGCGATCCCCCACATCACCCTCGAGGACTGTCTCGAGCGGGCCGGGTTACCGCTGCGCGGCGTGAACGTCAGCGGCCGGCAACCCTAAGGCGAAATCGGCGGCCCAGCGTGCCGCGGATAGCTGCCGAGGATTTTTACCATCGGGCAGCGCTCTTGCAGCGTCTCGATCGCCTTGGCGACCGCTTCGTCCTGACGGTGGCCATCGAGGTCGGCGACGAAGACGTAGTCCCAGGCCTTTTGCTTCGAGGGCCGCGACTCGATCTTGCTCATGTTGATGTCGTTGTCCGCTAAAGCACCCAATACACGGTAGAGCGCGCCTGGGCCTTCGGTGACGCTGAACACCACGGTGGTCTTGTCGTTGCCGCTGCGTGGCGCGTCTTCGGCGCCGATGACCAAAAAGCGCGTGGCGTTGCCTTCGCCATCCTGGCAGCGGCGCGCCAGCACCTTCAGGCCGAAGATCTCACCGGCGAGCGCGCTCCCCAACGCGGCGCCGGTCGCGTCCTCGGCGGCCTGACGCGCGCCCTGGCTGGTCGACGACGTGTGGATGAGCTGCGCTTGCGGCAGATGACGGGCGAGCCAGTTGCGGCACTGCCCGAGCGCTTGCGGGTGCGAGTAGACGCGCTCGACCATGGTCAGGTTCGGCGCATGCGACAGCAGGGCGTGCGAGACCTCGAGGACCATCTCGCTCCGCAAAAACACACCGCCCTCGACGAGCGCGTCGACCGTCGTCGACACGCCGCCCTCGTTCGAGTTCTCGACGGGCACGATGCCGTAGTTACTGGCGCCCGAGCGCACCATGTCGACGGCCCCGGAGAGCGACGCCGCCTCGTGGTACTCCACGGCCAGACCGAACACGGTCCGCGCGGCGAGATGCGAGTAGGAGCCTTGTGGTCCCAGGAACGCCACCGAGAGGCGCTTCTGCAACGCGAGACACGCGCTCATGACCTCGCGAAAGACCGCGTGCACCGCGTCGTCGGGGAAGCGGCCGGCGCTGAGGGCGGTCAGGCGGTCGATGATCTGACGCTCGCGCTCGGGCTGATACCACGGCAGTCCACTATCGCGTTTTGCCTCGGCGACCTCGCCGACCACCTTGGCGCGCTCGGCCAAAAGCTCGAGCATCTGATCGTCGAGCGCGTCGATACGCTCGCGCAGCGGCGTGAGATCCTTCATTTCGCGCGCGCCTGCCAATCGGCCATGAGGCCCACGAAGCGCTCGAAGAGGTAGCCGGCGTCACGCGGCCCCGGCGCCGCCTCCGGGTGGTACTGCACGCTGAACGCTGGAGCGTCCTTCACGCGGATCCCCGCCACGGTCTGATCGTTCAAGTTCACGTGCGTCACCTCGGCGCGCGAAGCAGGCACCGACGCCGGATCGACCGCGAAGCCATGGTTCTGCGAGGTGATCTCCACCTTCTTGGTGGTGAGGTCCATGACCGGGTGATTGGCGCCGTGGTGACCGAACTTGAGCTTGAAGGTCTTGGCGCCCGCGGCGAGCGACAAGATCTGATGACCCAAGCAGATGCCGAAGACCGGCGTCTTGCCGAGCAGGGAGCGCGCGTTCGCGATAGCGTACTCGAGCGGCTCGGGGTCGCCGGGACCGTTCGAGAAGACGACGCCATCGGGCTTCATGGCGAGCACTTCGCTCGCCGGCGTGTTGCCAGGCACCACGGTGACGCGTGCGCCAAAGTGGACGAGCGAGCGCAGGATGTTGCGCTTCACGCCGAAGTCGTAGACGACCACGTGGTACTTGAGGTCGCGCTTCTTCTCACCGCCCGCGAGGTCGAGCGTCGAGCGCTGCCAGGTGTAAGGCTTCTGGGTGGTCACGCGGCTCGCGAGGTCGAGACCCGCCATCGACGGGATGGCCTTGGCGCGCTCGATGAGCTGCTCCACAGGCGTCGTGGCGTCCGCGATGACACCGCGCATCGCGCCCGCGTCACGCAGGTGGCGGACCAGGGCGCGCGTGTCGAGGTCGCAGAACCCAGGCACGTCGTGCTCGGCCAGGTACTGATCGAGGCTGCGCTCGTGCCGCCAGTTGCTGGCGATGCGGCTCACCTCTTTGACGACGAGCGCCGACAGGTACGTGCGGCCGGACTCGAAGTCCTCGGGGGCGATGCCGTAGTTGCCGATCATCGGGTAGGTCATCACCACGATCTGGCCGGAGTACGACGGGTCGCCCAGGATCTCCTGGTAGCCGGTCATCGCGGTGTTGAAGACGACTTCACCGGTGGCATCGCGGGTAGCGCCGAAGCGCCTACCGCGGAACACCGTGCCGTCTTCGAGAACCAAACGGGCGGGAGCACCTACGGTCATGCGTCCGACCTCTTACGCGTGCCAACCGATGGCGGCAAGACCACGGCTGTGGGATGGCTACGATCATGCGAATCGCCGTCATCGCGCTCCTCTTTCTGACCGCCTGCAAGGAGAGCCCGCTGGCCCAGGGCCCCGACCCAGCCGGCGACCCCTGCGGCGATCCCGAGAAGTTCGTGCGGGGCCTGTTCGCGCAGTACGCCGACGGCGCCAAACCGCGCGACGCCGTGTCCATCTTCGACGACTCGACCATGGCGTTGATCCAGCGCGACCGCGACCTCGCCAAGGGCGAGCTGCCGTGGCTCGACTACGACCCGGTCTGCAACTGCCAGGACTGGGACGATCTCGAGGTCACCGAGGTGCGCGTCGCCCGTGATCCCGACACGACCGCGGGGGTCGCCTTCCGCAACGGCGGCAAGACCTTCCGCCAGGACTTCATGCTGCGCTG
>JBDHVB010000155.1:0-13770 GCA_039809465.1 Myxococcota bacterium | reverse complement strand
GTAAGTTAGGCCGGGCCGGTGCGGCGGCGGCACCGTCTTTGAACCGTTATTGCGAGATGCTTGAAGATGGGCGTCGGTGGCTACGACGCCGTCGAGCGTTTGCTCCAGCGGACAGCGTTGGGGATAGGGAATTGACCGAGTAGCCGTCCGTACGCATCGTCGTTCTCCGTGTGGGCAAAGACAGAGCCCCTCAGATACCTGAGCCTCGGTTATCGCGCGGCGCTCGAGCCCGCCCTGCGCTTGTAGCCTGTCAGCTCGTCAGGTGACCTTGCGCGTAGCGCGCGAGCTCGGAGCGCTTGCACCTCCTCGTTCCAGCGGACCACCGAAGAGGCCTTCGAGCAGCACGAGAAGCCGCGCACGGCAGGAACCGGTGGCCCGCTCGGAGGCCGACCTCTCTCGTATGCCGCGAGCCGCTATTGCGGACGCGCGAGCGCCTTACACTTCGTCGCTGCGGATGTCGGCTCGGTTCACGACGTGCCCGATGGCGTCGAGGATCGGGCCGATGTCCTTGCCGGTGCGCCACATGCTCCAGACGGAGAGGCTGGTGGCGGCGCCGACGAAGCCGACGAGGCCGAAGCCCAGGATGCTGACGATGCTCTGCGTGCTGGGGATGGCGGCGGCGATGCCGGCGAGGCCGGCGGCCGCGAAGATGGGGCCGAAGCCGTTGGTCGTGGCGGCCACGAAGGCGGGGGAAGCCTTGGGGTCGGGCTTCATGTTGTCCGAGATGGCCGTGATAGCGGTCACTGGCTTCTCGCTGACGTCGCGGAAGAGGTTGTTGAGGCTCTGGCCCCAACCGGCGGCCGTGCGGCTCAAGAAGCCGATGGTCGCCTCGCGCGTGGTGCTGTTGACGTCGACGACGCGCATGACGGTCGCGGACTGACGGATGGCGCCGAGGTTGAAGGTCTTCGACGGGTCGTGGAAGATCATGTTCGCGTTCGGCGACAGCTCCTTGAGCACGCCTTCATCGCGCAGGCCGATGTACAGGGAGTTGTCGGCGCCCCGCGCATAGATGCGGTCGTAGCCCGTTTTAGCGAACTGCCGCTCGTAGGCCGTGATGTTGGCGTTGAGCACCGCGTGCTGCTCGCTCTTGGAGAGATCCTTCCAAGCCTTGTCCTTGGGCAGCTCGACCTCGTCGAGGAGCGGCAACTTGAAGACGCGGTGGCATTTCACGCCGTGTGCTTCGAGCGTGCCGTGATTGCAAAGACCGCCCAAGCCGAGCGTCATGTAGATGCGCAAGGCGTTGACGTTGGCCTTCGTGAAGGACGGGTCGGCGCTGGCCTTGCGGAAGGCCTTGCTGGGCTCGAAGCCCGGCTCCTGCGAGCGCACGAGCTCCTGCCAGGCGGCCATGAGCTCGCCGATGTTGAGGACGCCTTCGGTGTTGGCCTCGCCGTAGCAGTCGGTGATGGCCGTTGCGCACGCGCGCACATCGGGGTTGACGATGTTCTCGACTTTCATGGCGAGCAGGAGCGGCGCGGGGGCGGTGCTCAGCGCGGCTTCGGCGAGCTCGCGATCGAGCGCCTGCAGGCGAACGGCGGCCTCGGGGCCGGTGAGGAGCTCGAGCTCTTCGGGTTTGAGCTTGTCGAGCGGCGTCGCCTTCTTTTGCGCGTGCTGCTCGAGCCACCCGTAGGTGCGCTCCAAGGCCTCGCGGGTCAGGCGGTGGTACGACGGATCGACCGGCCGGCGGGGGCGCTTGGCGGTATCGGCGACGTTCTGCGCGAGGCGCGCGGTGGCCTGGAGCAACGGGTCGTCGATGCCGGTGATGGTGATGTGCGGAACGGTGGCCTGATCGACGCGCTTAGCCATGGGATGTCAGGCAATATCGCCGTCCAAGGCCTGACGGTTGCGGGAGAGCGTGTCGCAACGCCCCTGTCCACGTGGCTCTAGTCGACCAAACCCAAGACCTGCGCCAGGATGTCACGCGCCACGGTGTCCACGGATTGCCCTTTCTTGGCCGCCAAGCGCTTCAAACGCTCCATTTGGTCGTCCGTGAGGCTCACGAACAGCCCGTCGGTCTCGACGGTGATGCTGTTGGTCGGGATCGGCACCGCGTCGTCGGCGGAGCCGCCATGGGTGACGACCATCGCCTTCTCTTTGCCCGAGCCGGCGGCCTTGCGGCGGCCCGAGCTCGCTGCGCGCGACCCCTTGGGCGGCGTCATGGCCGGCTCGCGGCGTGATCTACGGGCCTGCTCGGCTTGGATGTCTTCCTTGTAGAGCTGTTTGAGGAAGTTCGAGAGGTGCACGTTCGAGGGCGTGAAGTCGTGGCCCGCGAGGAACGTGTCGATGTCGTACTGCATGTCGAAGGCGGTCTGGTAGCGCTTCTTCCGGTCCTTCTCGAGCGCCTTCATGATGATGGCTTCGACCTCCGGCTGGATGTCGTCGCGGAAGTAGCTGGGCGGATAGATCTTGCCGTCGATGATGTTGTTCATGATGGCGAGGTCGTTCTCGCCGCTGAACAGCTTCAAGCCCGTGAGCGCTTCGTAGAGCACGACGCCCAGCGAGAACACGTCGGAGCGGGCATCGACGGGCTTCCCCATCGTCTGCTCGGGCGACATGTACATGAGCTTGCCCTTGACCTCGCCGGCCTTGGTCTCGTGCATCTGAGTGGCCGCTTTGGCGATGCCGAAGTCCAAGATCTTCACGTTGCCGTTCCAGGCGACGCGGATGTTCTCGGGTGAGACGTCGCGGTGGACGATGTGCAGCGGGTGTCCGTGCGCGTCGGTCTTGGTGTGCGCGTAGAAGAGCGCTTCGCAGACGTTGCTCGCGATCTTGAGGGCGTACTCGACCGGGAACGGGATGTCCTTGGACTTGGCGCGTGGGACGATCGACGACATGTCGCGGCCGGCGACGTACTCCATGGCGATGAAGTACGAGGCGTCGATGAGCCCCAGGTCGTGGATCTGCACGATGTTGGGGTGCGCGAGCTGCGCCGCGAGCTTGGCCTCGCCGAGGAACATGGTCACGAAGGCATCGGTCGCCGACAGGTGCGGGCGGATGCGCTTGATGACGACCTCTTTCTCGAAGCCTTCGACGCCCGTGTGACGCGCCAGGAACACCTCGGCCATGCCGCCGACGCCGATTTGCTCGAGGAGCGTATAGCTGCCGAAGAACTCGCTCATTGCGGAGTGGTTGTCGGCACCGCCGGCTCGCTGGTGCCTTTGGCCGCGTCTTTCGCGGCTTCACCGCTGTTCATGCGTATCGGTCGCGCCCCCTCGGCTTTCTTGGACTTCTTCTTCGTGGGTGTCGTGGCGAGCGGCGGCTCGTCGTTGGGCTGCGTGGCTGCCTGGGCCTGCTCGGCTGACTCGTTGCGGCGCATCGTAGTGATGGTGCTGAAGTTGTCGAGGTCCGGGAACTTGGGATCGAGCTGCTTGAGCTTTTGCCAAGCGGCGAGCGCGGCATCGTAGTCGCCGCCGATTTGCCGCGCCCAGCCGAGCTCCCAGTACGCGATGGCGTTGCGCGAGTCAGCGGTGATCGCCTCGCCGAAGATGCCCGCGGCTTCGCTGGCGCCGGCCTTGCCCTTGCTCTTGAGCACGGCGCGACCCTTCTCGACCAGCTCCTCGGAGTGCTTCTGCCCGTCCTTGCTGGCCTTGGGAAACGCGGCTTCGGCGCCCTCGGGAGGCGTCACCTCGACGCGCGGCTCTGGATTGGTCGGTACCGTCTGCGCCTCGCTAGGCCCGGGCCCGCTCTGGCTCTGCGACGAGCACGCCGGCGAGCACGCGGTGAGGGCGGCGATGACGGCGGCTGTGGCGAGCGGGCGAATCACGAGACCTCCCGAGGGAGTGGTACCTGGATGTAGAGCGTCGTGCCATGTCCAGCCACTGATTCGATGCTGATCTGGCCGTTCACGAGCGAGGCGCGCTCGCGGATGCTGGCGAGCTTGATGGCGTCGTGGGGGCCGGCGCCGCGCCAGGGCTCGGGGGTGTCGAAGCCGCTGCCGTCGTCCTCGACGATGGCGAGCACGCTGTCTTCGTCGCGGCGCAAGACGACGCTGACGGCGCTGGCCCGGGCATGCTTCACCACGTTGGTGAGCGCCTCCTGGACCATGCGGTAGAGGTGCTGCTCGACCGACCTCGGCATGCGGGCGCGATTCGAGAAGCCGTTCATGTGCAAGTCGACGTGCAGGACCTGAGCGCGGCTGAGCTCGGTGACGTGCATCTCGATGGCGGCGGGGAAACCCAGGTCGTCGAGCGTGCTGGGGCGCAGGCCACGCGCGAGGCGTCCGACTTCGCGGACACTCTGAGCGGTGATCTCACGGAGCAGGCGGACTTGCTCACGCGGCTCGCCGTCCTCCATGTCCTCCTCGAGGGCCTTCATGCCGACGAGGAGCGTCGCCAAGGACTGGCCGAGCTCGTCGTGGAGCTCGAGGGCGAGGCGGCGGCGCTCTTCTTCTTGGGCCTGGATCGACTCCTCGATGACGCGGCCGCGGAGCCGCTCGGCCTGCTTGCGCGCGGTGATGTCCTGGCCAAGGCCGATGAGCGTGCCGTCGGAGAGACGGAGGTTGTTCCACGCGGTGTTGAGCTTCTCGCCCGTGGCCGTGGTGATGACGTTCTCGTGCCAGGTGCCGAGCGCTTGCTTGAGCTTCTCGTAGACCTGCGCGCTCTCCTCCTGGTCCGGGTAGAAGATCGGCACGGCGTCTTTGTTGCGCAGATCCTCGAGCTTGTAGCCCAGGACGCGCTCGAACTCGCGGTTCACCCAGGCGAGGGTGCCGTCGGGGTTGAAGACGTCCATCATGACGGGCGCGTTGTCGAAGAGCGCCTGGATGAGCTCGCGCTGCTGGCCGCGCAGCCCGGCGAGCGGCGAGCCTCGACCTTCACCTTTGGCCCACGTGGCGCGACCCTCCTCGCGGAGAACGAAGACGATGAGCGAGCCATTGTCCGCTTCAGCGCACGGAAACTCGCTGACCACACGGACATCGTAGCCCGCGCGGCGCAGCTCGTCGGCTTGGGCGGTGACGTCCTGCTCAGGACGCGCAACTACGTATGCTGCTCTCATACGCGCTCGTCGATGCGTCCCACGCACTTCGTGAGTGCGGTTGTTGGATGGCGGAGCAGGGGGGATTCGAACCCCCGATAGAGCTTTTGACCCTATGCAGGTTTAGCAAACCTGTGCCTTCAGCCACTCGGCCACTGCTCCAGGAGACGCCGGGCGCTTGATAGCGAGCGTCTGTCTATATTGCAAGCACTGGTGAGCCCTCCACTTGCAATTGGGAGCTCCGAATGGGGAGCGGAACAGGAGGGATTCGAACCCCCGGTCGACTTTCGCCGACTTCGGTTTTCAAGACCGACGCCTTAAACCACTCGGCCACTGTTCCAGTGGGCGAGGATATACGGTTTTCCGCTCGTGGTTGGCAAATGCCTCAAGGGCCGTCGTCGCCACACATGGCACTCCCCACCCAGGTTTTCGCCGGCAATAAGCTGCTCAAGCGCACGGTTTTCTTGCCGCTGTGGCCTTTAATCTGCGTCGAGGCTTGCTTCATCGCGCAGCAGTCGCCGCCGCAATCGTGGACGGCCGTGAAGTAGAGATCCCAGCAGCCGCTGAAGAACGGGTCGTACTCCCAGGAGCCGGCCTGGACGGTGAGCTCGTAGTCTGGCGCCAAGGAGCCGACGTCGAACGTACGCGACGTGCCGACCCCGACGACCTTCGGCTCGCACGACGCGTCGCCCCCGGTGAGCAGCTCGGTGTCGCCGGCGGTGAGCCGCACCAATGTGTTGAGGCGCGACCAGTTGCCGGCGCTGTCCTTGCCCCCCGGCAGGTCGTTCACGATCTCGAGCGTCGCGTTGCCTCCCTCGCTCGCGGGCGTGAAGACCGCCGTCAGGGTGAGGTCGCCGTCGATGGTGACGCTGGTCTCGGCCGCGGTGCTCGATACTCCACCGCTAAAACGGACAAAGTCATTGCCGCTGGAGGGCTGCGCACGCAGCAGCACGGTGTCGCCAGCCGCATAAGCCGGCCGATCGGGCACGAAGGCCACCGAGCCCGCGCCCGCTGGGCTGACGTACGCGAGGATACGAAAACCCGCGTCGTCATCTGTATCGTCCGCGGCGCTCCCGCACGCCACGACCGATATCATCCCGAGACCCAGAGCCAAGCGACACCACGACTGCTGCATGCGCGCCTCCGAGACTTCCCTATTTCAAGGGTCGTGCCGGGGGCGGGGGCTGTAGATGCAGTGCTAGCGCGGGTTATGCGGTGGAGGAGGAGTGGGTGTCGCAAGTTGCGACGCGTTTTTGTGGAGTGGGTATGAAATGGGGCGTTGCTATTGGGGGGCGCTCAATGGCCGATGGTCTATGTGGGGCCGATGGCCGATAGCCGATGACCGATGACCGATGACCGATGACCGATGACCGATGACCGATGACCGATGGGCCGAAAGCCGATAACCGACAGCCGAAGCTCTAGCCGATCACCGCACCCCCCTCGCCCGCAAGCTCACACCCCGCTGATCACATCACTCCCAAAGTACGGCACCAAAGCGCGCGGAATCGCGATCGAGCCGTCCTCGCGCTGGCCGTTCTCGAGGATGGCCACGAAAGTGCGGCCGACCGCGATGCCGCTGCCGTTCAACGTGTGCACGAGTCGCGGCTTGGCCTTGCCGGTGCCGTCGTCCGGGCGGTAGCGGATCTGCGCGCGGCGCGCCTGGAAGTCGTGGCAGTTCGAGCAGCTCGAGATCTCGCGGTAAGCGTTCTGACCCGGCAGCCAGACCTCGATGTCGTACGTTTTCGCGGACGCAAAGCCCAGGTCACCGGTGCACAGGCTGACCACGCGGTACGGCAGCTCCAGGCGCTTCAAGACCTCCTCGGCATGACCGGTGAGGCGCTCGAGCTCGGCCTTGCTGTCCTCGGGCTTGGTGTACGCGACCAGCTCGACCTTGTTGAACTGGTGCTGGCGGATGAGCCCGCGCGTATCCTTACCGGCGGCGCCGGCTTCTCGGCGGAAGCAGGGCGTGTACGCGGTGTAGCGCAGCGGCAGCTCGCTCTCCTCGAGGATCTCCTCGCGGTGCAGGTTCACCAGCGGCACCTCCGAGGTCGGGATGAGCGTGTACTCGTGGTCGAGCGTCTCGAACGATTCGCCCTCGAACTTGGGGTACTGACCCGAGCCCACCATGGCGTCGCGGCGCACGAGCAGCGGCGGGGCGATCTCGAGGTAGCCGTGGTCACGGGCGAGATCGAGCATGAAGGCGGTCAAGGCGCGCTCGAGGCGGGCGCCGGCGCCGCGATACACGGCGAAGCGCGCCCCGGAGATCTTCTGGGCCTGCTCGAAGCTCACGATGCCCAAGGCCTCGGCGAGCTCGAAGTGTTGCTTCGCGGCGAAGGGGAGCTTCTTGGGCTCCCCCACGGTGCGCTCGAGACGATTCGCGTGCTCGTCCGCGCCGACCGGGACGCTCTCGTCCGGCAGGTTCGGCAGGCGCAACATCAGCTCCTCGAGCTTCGCCTCGGCGGCGACCATGCCCTCTTCGTTCTGCTTGATCTCGTCCTTGAGCGTCTTCAAGCGCTCGCGGGCGGCGGTGAAGCCGGCGGGGTCGCTCTCGCGGAGCTTCTGAACGTCGGAGCTCGCCTTGTTCTGCTCGGCGCGCAGCGACTCGGTCGTCCTGATGGCGGCGGCCCGCGTCGCCGCGGCGTCGCGCAGCGCGTTGACGGTGTCGCTATCGATACCGCGGCTGGTCAGGCGTTGGATGACGGTGTCGGCGGAGTCGGAGAGGAAGGCGCGGTGATCCAGCATGGGCGCCGGTTTTCGCGCGCCGCCTACTGACTCGCAAGATCCTGAAGGTCGTTTTTCACTTCGGCGGCGAACTCGCCGTCCGGACGCGCCTTCAAATACTGCTCGAGCTCGACGCGCGCCTCACCGGTCTTACCCAGATCCTTGAGCGCGTAGCCCAGGTAGTAGTGGGCTTCGGCGAGCTCCGGGTGAACCTGGAGGATCTGGCGGAAGCTCTTCACCGCGGGCTGGACCGCCGCGAGATCTTGCAGCTGCAAGCGCGCGAACTTCATCATCAGCGTCGCCGAGTCGGGCGTCACGTCGAGCGCCTTCTTGTACCAAACCAGCGCTTCGCGGGGCTTACCGAGGTCGCGCATGGCGTCGCCCAAGAGCTCCATGGCTTGGGTGTTGGTCGGATCGTGTTGAACGATGTCACGGAGCTGCGTTGCCGCGTCGGGGAGCTGGCCACGCTGCAGCTGCGCCCGCGCCAGGCGGACCCGGGCCTCGACCATCGACCCATCGAGCTTCACCGCCTTGCGGTAGGCGTCCATGGCGTCGTCCATCTTGGCCTGGCTCTCTTCGATCTCACCGAGCAGCAGGTAGGTCGGCGCGTCCGCTTTGACGCGCAGCGATTCGTTGGCGTAGCCGCGCGCCTTGACGCTATCGCGGCTCATCCAGGCGCGCGCCTGCTCGCGGAGCACCTCGGCGTTGTTTTGTCCCTCGGGGAGGTGGGCGACGCCGTCGAGGATGGCCTGCGCATCGGCGGCGCGGCCTGCTTCGACTAGGGCGCGCGCGAGCTGGAGCTTGAGGCCGATGTCCTTCGGATCCTTGTCGCTCGCCGCCTGGAAGTAGTCGACCGCGAGGGCGCCTTTACCGTGACGCTTGGCGTGGTTGAGGAGCGCCGCGCCCAAGCGCTCGTCGGCGGGGATGTTGGCGCGCAAGCCGGAGAGGATGGTCTCGGCGCGCTCACCGCTGCCAGCGCGGTCCATCGCGTCCGCCATGGCGATCGTCACGGCCACGGGATCGGTGACGATGGGGTCACGCCAGAGGGCGCGGGCGTAGAGCTCCGCGGCGCCATCGAAGTTGCTGCGGTCCGTCATGGCCTTCGCGAGGCGGGCATCGACGTCGGCGTTGCTCGCGACCTTGGCGAGCGCCGTGAGCTGCGCGAGCTCGGCGGGCGGCGGGAGCTTGCCGGCGTTGATGACGATGAGGCGCGCCTCGAAGGTCTTCGGGCGGACCTTGAGCGCCATGGCCGCGGACTTCTGCGCGAGCTCGGGCTTACCCTCGGCGAGCGCGATGCGGGCTTCGCCGAGCTTGACGAACGGCATGGCGGGGCGGGGCGCGAGATCGTTGGCGGCGGCGAGCGCCTTCTTCGCGGCGGCCGTATCCTTGTGCGCCACGGCGAGCTTCACCTGCTCGTCGATGAGCAGCGCCTTGCCTTCGACCTCGCGGATCTTGGCGCGCGCCTCGGTGAGCGTGCCGGTCGGATCGCCACCACCGGCGGCGGTGAGGCGCGCCACGTTCATCGCGGCCGTCGGATCCTCGGGCGTCGCGGCCTGCACCTGCTCGGCGGCTTGCTTGGCCAGCGCGAAGTCGCCAGTGATGGCGGCGTGGTGGGCGAGCAGGCGCAGGAACGCCGGGCCCATCGAGGGCGGCAGGTCGCTCGCGTCGTCGAGCGAGGTGAGCGGCGCGGTGATGTCCGTCATTGCGGATGCGCCATCGGCGGCGATGACGGCGCGGCCGAGCTTCACGGAGAGCGCGGGCGAGCCATCGTTCTTCATCAGCGCGGCGGCAGCGGCGACTGCTTGTGTCCGCTGTTGCGGCTTGGGGATGGCGAGCATCGCGATGATCTTGCCGACGCGGGCGTCGAGCGCCTTGGGGTCGAGCGCCAGGGCACGGTCGTAGATTTGCATCGCCCTCATCGGCGGCTTTTCGGAGGCAGCGCCGAGCACGGTGAGGAGCGCGACCGAGTCCTTGA
Organism: Myxococcota bacterium; assembly: GCA_039809465.1. GTDB lineage: Bacteria > Myxococcota > XYA12-FULL-58-9 > XYA12-FULL-58-9 > JALHOP01 > JALHOP01. Next base: position 4,103 of record JBDHVB010000155.1, on the reverse strand, counting down.
ACTTCGCCTTGTTGCCGGGACCCGCGCCCGGACCGACCAAGCGCTCGGCGGTCTTCTTGGCGAGCGGTGCCTTGCCTTGCAGGAGCATCGCCCCGACGGCGGCGGCCGCGGTGAGCTCGTTCGCGGCCGGCGACATCACGGGGGCGTCGGCGAGGAGCTCTTCTTTCGCCTTGGCGTCACCGTAGCCGTGCGCGAGACGGAAGCGGGCCCACTGGATCAGCTCTTTTTGCGGCGAGCTCGCGGCGTTGCCGGCGCCGACCAGGAGCTGCGTTGCGTCGCGCAGGGCCGCGTAGTCGAGCTGATTGACGTTCGCGGGTGAGAGCTCCGGGATGGCTGGTGCTGGCGGTGGCTCGGAGGGCGCGTTGGCGCTCTTGGCGTCAGTGGGCTTTGCGGCTGACGTCTTCGCGTCGGCGGTTTGCGCGTCGGAGGTCTTAGCGCCACCCTTGGTGGGCTTGTCGGCCGCGCCCGGCTGAGCTTGCGGCGTGTTGTCCGCGACCGTCGCGGGATCCTCGGCTCTCGCCCACGGCATACGCATCGGGAGCAGATCGGGGAACTGATAGGTCACGAAGCCGAACGCGGCGAGGAGCAACGCCAAGAGCACGCCGAGCTGCGCCCCGCGGCCCTTCTTCTGCTTGCCTTCTTCGACGTCACTGTCCTCGGACTTGCGCTTGCCACGGACGACGACGGTGTCGTCACCGCCGCGTGGAGCAACAGCGGGCGTCGCGACGCTCGGCGTGTCGGCGAGCTTGGGCGTGTCCATGAGCTGCGGGACCGCTTCATTGAGCTCGGTGTCCGAAGCACGTGGCGTCGGGAGATCGAGATCGATGTCCCCATGTCCGCCGACGGAGGGCGTCGGCAGATCATCGTTCAAGACGACGCCATTTTGCATGGCGATGCCCGAGCCGTAGTCGGCGGGCGTCGGCAGATCGCTGTCGAGCTCGATGCCAGGTGGCTCGCTCATCACGGGTGGCAGATCGGCAGCGATGTCGAACGTCGCCGGCAGGTCGTTCGGCAATCCATCCGCGCTCTCGAGCGGCGGAAGATCACCCAGGTCGTCTGGCGGCGGCGGCAGGTCACCCATGCCGACGTTCGCGCTGTCGTAGCCGCTGCTCGTGTAGGGCACGCCAGTGTACGAGGCAGGCAAGTCGAGGTCGGGGCTCACCGCCGGGCTCGGCAGATCGCTCTCGAAGTCGAGAGAGGGTGGCGCGTTGCTGACGTGCGCGTCCACTGGAGCGAACTGCGGCATGTCGTCGAGCGTCGGCTCGGGCAAGACCGCTGGCGGCTCGTAGGCTGCCGGCAAGTCCGCTTCAGCGGTCGTAAACGACGGCGGCGGGGGGAGGTCGAATTGGTCCGGCGGATCCGTGAGCACACGACTCGGGGTCGGGAGGTCGCTCATGGAGAAGGCTGGGGCGCTTGGCGCGGTGTGATCGCCGATGCCGGGCAGGTCGTCGCTGTTGAAGTTGCGGTTGAAGCGCGTCGGCGCATCGTGCGGCGACATATTGGGATCGAACGTCGGCAGCTCCTCGAGGAAGCTTGGCGCGCTGGCCGGCAGCGGCGTCGGGGGCGCGGCCATGGGCCTTGGTGCCGCGCCCGTGGCGGTCGGCGTCGCGTCCATGGCGCTTGGCGCCGCGCTGGTAAAGATCGGCGTGGGCGTGGCGTTCGGTGAGCCCGGTGGGCGTGGCGCGGCCATCGGTGGGCGGGGGGCTGGCGTTCCCATGGGGGGGAGTGGAGCGGGCGGAAGCGGCACGGGCGCCGAGAAGTTCGCGGTCGGGCGCGTGGCGGGGCGCTGGATCTCCGACAGAGAGATGCCGGGCGTGGTTGCGTCGTCGTCATCGTCGTTTTCGAGGATGTCGTCGGCTTCGAGGAGGGGGATGGGCTCCTCGTCCACTTTAGCGGGCTTGCTCAGGGATGGGCTCGTCTTCGTCTTGAACGGGCTGTCGTCCTGTGGCGGGAGCGCGCTGCCGACGGCGAGGGAGTCGAGATCGAAGTCCGGCACGGGCACGCCCACGCCGTCGCTGCCGGCGAGCGGGATTGGGCCAGGAGTCGAGCGCGGCCGAGGGACTGGTGGTCCGCCGACGTGGGTCGGACTATCGTCATTGTCGTCCGCTTTTGCGCTCATGAAGACCTTGATGGTTGCGCCGCAGCCGCGGCAGGTGACTGAGCCGCCAGAGGCGGCGACGCGATCGTCGTCGATTCGTTGCTGGGCACCGCAGACTTGGCAATCGATGACCATCAATCGTCCTGGTCGTGAAACCGTCGCTTCAGTTGCTGATACTGATTGTACTGGGCGGCGAGCGCGGCTTCGTTGTGTTTCATGTCGCGGACCGAGATGTGCAGCGCCTTGAGCAGACGCTTGAGCGCTTGCTTCTCGGTGGGCGGCTCCTTGGCGGCCTCACGCTGCTGCCCTGGCTCGGGGTCGTACTTGCGGCGGAGATCGAGGTACGTGCTGTAGTCGTCGAGCGTTTTCAGATCGGCGACGAGCACATCGGCGCCCTCGATGCGAATGATGCCGGCGCGCTCGAGACGGGCGACGACCTCGCGCGCTTCCGACGAGGAGATGCCGGCGTGCGCCGCGATGTCGACGAGCGTCGTGTTGGCGGACAGGCGGACGTACTTGCCGGCCGCGACACCGTTGGGGATGAGCCAGCGCAGCACCTCGACGGCGCGGCCGACACCACTCTCGAGCAGCAGGTGTTGCAAGCGGCGGTCGAGCTCACGCACGCGCGAGGCGAGCTTGCGCATGATGCGCACGGCGATCTCGACGTTGCCGCGCACCATCTCCTCGAACGTGCGCTGATCGACTTCGACGAGCTCGGAGTCCTCGACGACCGTCGCGGTGGCGGAGCGCGGGAGATTCTCGAGCAGCGCCATCTCGCCGAAGAACTCGCCGGGCCCGAGCATCGCCAAGACGATCTCGTGCTCGCCGTTGTGCCGCGCGATCTTCACCTTGCCGCGGCGGATGACGTACATGCGCGAGCCCGGGTCGTACTCCTCGAAGAGCACGGTGCCTGCAGGATAACTTCGCGTCAGTGCGGCTGTTGCCTCGCCCATTGCTCTACACGCATAGCACCGACCGTCCTGGCTGGCGACTTTGCCGCATATTGAGGCGCTGGGACGCCCCGGACCGTCGGCTTCTCGAGTGAAACTGCTGTCCTTATTGGTACAGCGTATAGAGCACGGCGCCAAAAACGTTGCAGAGCGCGTGGAAGAGGATGGACCCAAACACCGAGCCTGTCGCGTTACGCAGCCAAGCGAACGCGAGAGCCGGTAAAAAGGGCCCTAATCGCAAGGGGTTCCATTCGCCGAGGAAGTGCCCGAGGGCGAACAGGGCACAGGCGATGACCGCCGCTTTGCCTAGAGGGACGCCGAAGATGCGCGTCTTGGGCGGGTAGAGCGTCTCGAGTTGGGGCTGGAGATACCCCCGATAAAAGGTCTCCTCGGGGAGCGCGACGCCGATGAGATGGGTCGCGACGGTCTGTGTGAGCCACCAGGCGCCCGCCATCAGCGCCACGTTGTCCGCCGGCCAATGCCAATTGAAGACGCGCGCCGGCACATGACGGGCAAGCTCGTGCAGCCCGAAGAGCCGCAGCACGTCGTGCGCGCGCGTCATCAGGACATGGTACGCGATAGCATACAGGGGCAAGATGATTGCCGCGAACACGAGGACATGCAGAACATCCCGCCGCCAAGTCCGCAGATGCACCCCGACCCACGACACATCCCCGCCATTCTTCTCGGCCCTGCGAATCGGCAAGTACAACTGCAACACCGCCGCACCTGTCGCCGCCGCGACCCCGATGAACGGAATCCCCGCAATCGGCTTCACGACCGTGAGCGTCACCAACACCAGGACCGTCAGCTTGAGCGCGGTTTTGGGCTCGATGAAGCGGGGGCCAATGACGTCCACGCCCTAGCGATTACCACGCCGAAGACCGAAAGCCGAAAATCGGCATGGGGTGCTCCACCTCCTTTCCTCTCCGCTGCTGTGGGGCGGTCGGCGGTTGGTCATCGGCTTTCGGCTTCGGCCATCGGCTTTCGGCTTCGGCCATCGGCTTTCGGCTTCGGCCATCGGCTTTCGGCTTCGGCCATCGGCTTTCGGCTTC
>JBDHVB010000154.1:0-13825 GCA_039809465.1 Myxococcota bacterium | reverse complement strand
TCCCGGCCCTCACGCGACGTGACCGTGCCGACTTCACTCGATCCTCCCGCCACGCCGTTCACCGCCCAGTCCGAGATGATGGCGAGCGAGATCGGCGCGTCCTCGTCGTCGGTGGCGCAGTCGTAGCCCAGCGGCGCGAGATCGTCCTCTCCCACCTGCGCCGGGTAGCAGTCCACGACCCGCAGCGCCGCCGTCTCGTTCACACGCACGTCCGCGCTGCGCGGGAAGATCTGCGTGCCGCGCACGGCGGAAAAATCAGTGAAGTGCGTCGTCGTCACCTGCACGTGATCGCCATCGATCGCCGGCGTCCCGAGCCATTGCCAGTAGCCGTCGCCCGTCTGAAACGCCGCGCCGAACGCGCGTGGATCGCTACCCCCGCGCTCGGCCGCCGAGAGCGCGAAGGCCAGCGTGACCGGCTGCGCGAAGGTGAGCCCATCGGGCGTGAGGCGGTAGGCGCTGCCGACACCACCGTGCGCCGTGTTGGTGATGGGGGTGACGGTCACCACGGTGTCGGCGCCAAGCGCTCCCGCGGGGACGGTGAGCAGCAGCCGGCCATCTCCCGAGGTGACAGAGCCACCCGCGGCGCCGATCGTGGCGCTGGTGGCGGCGCCGTTCGGTGAGCCAACCGCGGTCGCGACCGGTCGAGCAGGCACGGGCTCACGCTTCTCATCGCCGCCACCGCAGGCGACGACACCGATGAACGAAGAGAGGATGGTGAGGGACGTTGCGCGAAGTCTCGACATGACCTGGCTGTACCGAGCGAGCCCGCCGCGCAACAAGGTCTGGCGCCGCCGCGCCACCTCTTGGCGCGAACGCGCAATCACCAGCGCGTCACCCTCGAAGGCACGCCAGATCCCGCACGAGCGCTAGCGAGGCGTCCAGGTCATGGCCGCGGAGCCGATTGTCTGACCCGACTCGGGGATCAACACGACCGGCGCCCTGCTCTCGTCGAACGGCACGGCCACCAGCGCGCTCAAGGGGCTCGAGTAAACGAACACGTCGTCATTCACGATGACCGCCGTGTGCGGCGCGGCGCTCATGCCGAGGTTCACCGGCAGGCTTGGCAGCTCCGCCAAGGAGAATCGATCCCGCGCGATCTCTTCGCGCGCGTCGCTCCCGTCCAGCTTCGCCGAGTGCAGCGCGTTCGAGGCCCAGTAAAACAAACGGTCACCGGCGCGATTGAACTCGAGCCATGGCTGGGAGGTGATCGCGAGCGAGATGCCGAGGTCGGGTAGCGTCGAGCTCGGCGTCGCAACGCTCGTCGCCGCCGCGTCTGCCTCGAACAAGTCGATCTGCTGGGAGCCGCAGCGATCCGCGAAGCGGACCACCGCGAGCGTGTCGGAAGCGGACGAGACCGCGAGCCCGCGCTGCTGACCACCACACGCCTCGGGCTTCTCGGGATGCAGGCGTTGGCCGTCGGGCGTGAGCAACGTGAGCCCCCGCCCACCGTCGACCGAGCCGTCGACCATCAGCCACATGCGCCCCGCCGAATCGAAGCCGCCCTGCGAGGCCAGCGCGTCCTTGTCACCGATGATGACGTCGCCGCTGCCATCGCGATTGATGAGATGCGTTTCGTAGTGGCCGACGTCGTCCGCGACCCACTGCCGAATGAAGAGGAGGCGCGCGCCATTGGGCTCCCACGCGAGCGGCACGTCGAACGCGACGCTTGCCTCTTCAGGCAACACGGTCAGCTGGCGCGGAACGGGCGCGTCGTCTTTCAAATCGACGACGAACACCGGAGCAAGTTGCGCGGCCGTATTGAGAACGACCGAATAAGCGATGGTCCCAGAGAGACCACGCGACGACTCATCCGAGCCGCCACACGCCACGGCCAACACCGCCACGAGCAAGAGACCAATCAACCGCATCAGGACTCCCCGTGAGAATTACCCGGCGAGCTAGCATATCCACGCAAACGAAAAAACCCGCGTGAGCTCTCTCGAGTCACGCGGGTCTTTCCGAAATCCTATTGTTCGACCGCCGGAGCGGACGAAACTTTAGCGAGCCGCGGTCGCGGCCTGCGCGCTGTGAGCGCTGCCCTTCTCGGCAACCGCGCCAATGCGCATGCCGTAGAACGAGCGCCAGATGAAGAACATCGAGACCACGAAGAAGATGGCGCCGATGACCAGGCGGGTCGTCGAATCCATCTCGACCGCGAGCTCGACGGCCAGCAGGCCGAACAGCGTCGTGAACTTGATGACCGGGTTCATGGCGACCGACGAGGTGTCCTTGAAGGGGTCACCGACGGTGTCACCGACGACCGAAGCAGCGTGGAGGGGCGTGCCCTTCTCCTTGAGCTCGACCTCGACGATCTTCTTGGCGTTGTCCCACGCGCCGCCCGCGTTGGCCATGAAGATGGCTTGGTACAAGCCGAAGGCCGCGATCGACACCAGGTAACCAATGAAGAAGTACGAGTCCATGAAAGCGAACGCCAACGTGGAGAGCAGCACCGCGAAGAAGATGTTGAACATGCCCTTCTGCGCGTACTGGGTGCAGATCTCGACGACCTTCTTCGAGTCGCTGACCGACGCCTTGGTGGCCGTCGAGTCGAGACGGATGTTCGCCTTGATGAACTCGACCGCGCGGTAAGCGCCAGTCGAGACCGCCTGGGTCGACGCACCCGAGAACCAGTAGATGATCGCGCCGCCGGTGATGAGACCGAGCATGAACGGCGGGTGGAGGATCGACAGGTACTCGAGGTTCTGCGTGAGACGGTCGGTCAGGACGACGATGATCGAGAAGATCATCGTCGTGGCGCCGACGACCGCGGTGCCGATGAGCACCGGCTTCGCGGTCGCCTTGAAGGTGTTACCCGCGCCGTCGTTCTCCTCGAGGAAGTGCTTGGCCTTCTCGAAGTTCACGTCGAAGCCGAAGTCCTTCTTGAGCTCGTCCTTGATGTTCGGGAGCGTCTCGATGACCGAGAGCTCGTAGACCGACTGCGCGTTGTCCGTCACCGGACCGTACGAGTCGACCGCGATGGTGACCGGGCCCATGCCCAAGAAGCCGAAGGCGATGAGACCGAAGGCGAAGACCGCCGGGGCGAGCGGGATGATCTCGACGAGACCAGCCGTCGACACGAGGTAGCCAACGCCCATCAAGGCGACGATGACGATGCCCATCCAGTAGGCGCTGAAGTTACCGGCGGTAAGACCGGCCAGGATGTTGAGCGACGGGCCGCCTTCGCGCGACGCCGTGACGACTTCTTTGACGTGACCCGACTCGGTCGACGTGAAGACCTTGACGACCTCAGGGATGATGGCGCCGGCGAGCGTGCCGCAGCTGATGATGGTCGACAGCTTCCACCAGAGCGTACCGTCGCCGATCTCACCGATGAGCAGGTAGGAGACGCCGTAGGTCATGGCGATCGAGATGATCGAGGCAACCCAGACGAGCGAGGTCAGCGGCAGCTCGAAGTTCATCTTGTCCGCGTTACCGTACTTGGCCTTCGCGAACGCTTCGTTGCCCATGTAGGCCACGGCGCTGGTGACGATCATCATGACGCGCATGACGAAGATCCAGACGAGGAGCTGAACCTGCGTCGCCGCGTTCGGAACCGCGAGGAGGATGAAGGTGATGAGCGCGACGCCGGTGACGCCGTAGGTCTCGAAGCCGTCGGCGGTCGGACCAACCGAGTCGCCCGCGTTGTCGCCGGTGCAGTCCGCGATGACGCCCGGGTTACGCGCATCGTCTTCCTTGATGTTGAAGACGATCTTCATGAGGTCGGAGCCGATGTCGGCGATCTTGGTGAAGATACCGCCGGCGATACGCAGCGCCGCGGCGCCGAGCGACTCACCGATGGCGAAGCCGATGAAGCACGGACCCGCGAAGTCGGCCGGGACGAAGAGCAAGATGGCGAGCATGAGGACGAGCTCGACCGAGATGAGCAGCATGCCGATCGAGATGCCAGCCTTGAGCGGAATGGCGTAGGCCGGGAACGGCTTACCTTTGAGAGCCGCGAAAGCGGTGCGCGAGTTGGCGAAGGTGTTGATGCGGATACCGAACCAAGCAACGCCGTAGCTGCCGGCGATACCGATCAAGCTGAACACGAGGACGATGGCGACCTTGACGAAGTCCATGTGACGCAGGAAGCCGAAGTAGAAGACGATGGCCGCGCCGATGAAGACCTCGAGCAAGAGGATGAACTTGCCCTGGGTCTGCAGGTAGGTCTTGCAGGTCTCGTAGATGAGCTCGGAGATGTCGAGCATCGACTTGTGGACCGGCATCTTCTTGAGCTGCATGAAGATGACCAAGCCGAAGAGGATACCGGCGATGCAGACCACGAGGCCGATGAGCAGCAACGTGCGGCCGTCGATGCCCATGAACGACTGCGAAGCCATGTCGGGCAGAACGAGGTCGGCTTCGCTCGCGTGCGCGAGACCCGATACGACGAGGGTGGTCAAAAATCCGAAGAGAGCGGCTAGCTTCGTCTTCAGGGTAGGCGAGATTGCGTCGCGCATGTATTCCTTCAAATGACCTTGGACGGCCCGTTGGTTTTCGGCGCGCGCGCAATACCAGCCGAGGCAGACGCTCGTAAAGGGATTATTGCGATCTTTGGCTGCGCCGGCCGTGCACGCGCTCGTACGTTGCGATCTCGCGCAGCACGACCGCGTTCACGGACCCGCGATAGTCCGCGAAATCACCGCGCAGGTCGTTCGTGGTGAGCGCGATCGCGTCGTTCGGGATCACGCCGCGGCTCTCGATGAGGCGCTCCGCGGGGATGTCCTCGGGGAGCGGCGTGCCGTCCATGCGGATCGACAGCGACTCCGTGTAGCTCATGCTGGTGATGCCGAACGGATTCGGGATGGTGACGCTCTCGATGGTGCCGCCCCACCCCGCGGTCCGGCCACCAGCGACCGTCGCCTGCCGGCGGTCACGGTTGTCCTGGAACTTCGCCGGCATGGTCTCGCTCGATGACGCGGTGCCGGCGTTCGTGAGGAAGATGACGGGACGCCGGTAAGGATGACGCGCCGGCGGGATCTCGGCCATGCCGTCGAGGGGCATCGGCGTCGTCCACGGGCGACCTTCGTCGAGCTGGCGCAGGAGCTCGACGAGATAGGCGCGTTCGTTCCGGCGGACTTGCTCGGGGTCGCTGAAGAGGTTGGTGAGGTCGTCGTCGTCCACGCCTTTGTCGAGGGCCGCGATGCGCTCCTGGGTCTCTTGCTTGAGGCGCGCGGTGTTGCGGAGCGCGTCGACCGCGGAGCGCAGCGGCACCGGCGAGAGGCTCGCGGACAAGAGGTTCTCGACCGTCGTCGAGCCGCCGAGGCTGTCGCGCAAGTCGACCACCAGCGCGTCGGTGGTGGCCGCGAGCGCGCGAATGCGGGCCTGGAACTGGCGGACGAACTTTGCCTCGGCGACGGGTGAGTCCTCGTTGCCGTCGTCGTCCGTCGGCGAGAACGTGGTGATGCGGACGTAGCCGACGCGGCGGCCATCGAGGTTGTAGACGTACGAGGCGAAGGGGTCGCCGTCGCGCGCGGGCTCGGCGACGGGGCCCAAGGTGCGTGGATAGCCGTTGGCCGCGCCGCCGTCGAAGGGGCTCTCGGCGATGGCGCTGCTCGCGAGCCAGCGTAGAGTGACTTGGCGCTCCTGACCATCGGCGCCGCGCAAGCCGATCACGGCGTCCGTCCCGAGCTCGGGGACATCGTGGAGCGACGAGCCCTGGCGCGTCGTGAGCGTCTGCAGCGCCGTGAGGAGCGCGGCGTCGGGGTTGGTCTGGCGCTCGCGCCGGACGAGCGCGTCCATCACGTCGGCGATGGGACGACCGTTGAACGTGGTGATGACGTCACCTGGGCGCATGACGACGCCGGGCGGGAGGTTGGCGGTGTCGACCCAGCCGATCGCGAATTGACCATCGCTCGTGCGCACGGCGTCGAACGGCAGCCCGTGGGATCGCCGGTCAGCGACCGAGAAGTCGGTGTGGCCGTCGCGCATGGAGTCGATGAACGCCTTGAAGATGTCCTGCACCGCGCGATCGGTGACCTGGCCGAGCGCGTCGATGGCGGCCTTCGCCGTGGCCTCGGCCTCCTTGAGGGTCCATCCTTGTCCGTTACGAAACGGTGTCGGGCCGTAGCCCTGGCGAATCGTGATGACGGCGGACTGCAAAAGATCGTGCGCCGCCTGCCGACGCTGGGCGTTGGTCTGGGTCGTCGGGAACCGGAAAGACGGGCGATCCAGCGCTGACAAAACCGGCGCTGGGCTCGTGATCAGCCCACGCCGCGGCGGCCGCGCAAGCACCTCGGGGCCGCGTACCGCCTCACCGCGGCGTGAAAACTCCTGATCGCTCGATGGAGTCGCACGGAGCACGGGACCGGCGGACGGAATGGTGCCAGTTTCCATCTCGATGATTTATCGGCGGCCTGCTGGCAGTCGTCGCCTCTTTCTGAAGTGTTGACCTGCCACCCGTTGTCGGGCACCCCAGGGCCGAGCAGCATGAAAAAGCCAATGGTAGCGGGCATCATCGCGTGCCTCTTGATCGTCCCCGTGACCTCCCAGGCGCGGGACCCAGAGGTCGAGGCAGCGTGCGCGAGCATCGACGTGCCTGCGCTCGGCGAGCCGCTGCCCGAAGCGCGCGTCGAGAATTGCATCAACGTGCTGCTCAAGAAGATGCCGCTCAATCAGAAGGTCGGGCAGCTCACGAAGTACACCTGGGGCGCGCTCACTGGTCCGGCGGTTGGTCTCACGGGCGGCTACGAAGAGCTCGTCGCGCGCGGTGAGGTCGGCTCCATCTTCAACGTCGCCGACGCCACGCTGGTGGAGAAGCTCCAGCGCATCGCGCGTGATCACTCGCCGCTCGGCGTCCCCCTGCTCTTTGGTTACGACACGATTCACGGTTACCGCACCACGTACCCGGTGCCGCTCGCGCTCGCCGGCTCCTTCGACGTCGGTCTCGCGCAGCACGCGGCGCGGGTCGCGGCCCTCGAGACCGCTTTCGCGGGCGTCGACTGGACCTACGCGCCGATGGTCGACATCTCGCGTGACGCGCGCTGGGGCCGCATCGTCGAGAGCTTCGGTGAGGATCCGCTGCTCGCGTCGCGCATGTCCTCGGCCAGCGTCCGCGGCTATCGCAGCTACATCATGGCGACCGCCAAGCACTTCGTGGCGTACGGCGCCGCCGAGTCTGGCCGCGACTACGCCACCGTCGACATCTCCAACGAGCGCCTGCACGAGGTTTACTTTCCGCCGTTCAAGGCGGCGGTGGACGCGGGCGTCGACTCGATCATGGTCTCGTTCAACGACGTGAACGGCGTGCCGATGACCAGCAACAAAGCGATGCTGCGCGACGTGTTGCGCAAGAGCTGGGGCTGGAACGGCATCATCTGCAGCGACTACGGCGCCATCGGCGAGCTCATCCAACACCGCGTTGCCCGCGATCGCATGCAGGCCGGTAAAATCGCGCTCGAGGCCTCCGTCGACGTCGACATGCAGAGCGCCGTCTACGCCGAGGTGCTCGCCGAGCTCGTGGAGCGCGGTGAGATCCCCGAGTCGCTCCTCGACGAGTCGGTGCGCCGCGTGCTGCGCGCCAAGCTCTCCATGGACGGCTGGAACCGCGACTACACGCCCAAGACCCCGCCGCCGCTCGACCGCGTCTTTGCCCGCGATGCCGGACGCCGCTCCATCGTGCTGCTCAAGAACGAGGGCGTGCTGCCCATCGACAAGAACCGCGTGAAGCGCATCGCGCTCATGGGTCCGCTCGCCGACTCGCGCATCGACATGCTGGGTCCGTGGCATGGCCAGGGCCGCCCCGAAGACGTCGTGACGATCTTCAAGGCGCTCACCGAGCGCGTCACCCGCGATCAGCTCACCCTCACCTATGCGCCCGGCATCAACGAGCGCCCCGGCAGCGAAGACGAGCCCATGAACGCCGTCGAGCGCGCGGTGAACGACGCGAAGGCCGCCGACATGGTCATCGCGGTCGTCGGAGAGAACGAGAACGCGAGCGGTGAAGCCGCCAGCAAGACGCAGCTCTCACTGCCCAAGCCGCAGGAAGAGCTGCTGCGCGCCGTGCTCAAGACCGGCACGCCGCTCGTCGTCGTCCTCGTCAACGGACGCCCGCTCGCGCTGCCGTGGCTCGACGACAGCGCCGCGGCCATCGTCGAGAGCTGGCACTTGGGCATCGAGCACGGCCACTCGGTGGTCGACATTCTCTTCGGCGACTTCGCCCCCACCGCGAAGCTCGCCGCGACCGTGCCACGCGCCGTGGGTCAGGAGCCGCTCTACTACGCGATGCGCCCGAGCGGACGGCCGCTCCAGGGCGCCGACAGCGGCATCCTCCTCGCCGACTACCCCGAGCGTTACTTCTCGCGTTACATCGACGAGAAGAACGCGCCGCTCTACCCGTTCGGTTACGGCCTCACGTACACGCGCTTCGAGCTCAGCAACGTGCAGCTCAGCTCGACCACGCTCACGCCCGCCGACACCCTCGACGTGAAGGTCCGCATCAGCAACGTCGGCGACCGCGACGGCATCGAGGTCGTCCAGCTCTACGTCCGTGACGACTACGCCTCCACGACGCGGCCGCTGCGCGAGCTGAAGGACTTCGCCCGCGTCGACGTGCCGAAGCGCCAATCACGCGACGTGACGCTGCACGTCTCCATGAAGGACCTGGCCATCATGGACGCGAGCGGCGTACCGCTCGTCGAGCCCGGCACCTTCACGCTCTGGGTCGGCACCAGCAGCGTCGGCGGCCTCGAGGCGCAGTTCGAAGTCACGCCGTAGCGGCACGTCAAGGCGCGGGCGGGCCACCTGGGACGCCGCGTCTGTCGCCGAGGCCCTTGGTGATGTTATCGTGGGCCCGCTGGCCGCCCGACAGGCCACCGTAGCCGTCGGACGGGCCGACGCCCTTGGGTGGCGCCAAGCCACGCTTCGCGACGCCGGTTTCACCGGCGGGCGTATCGAAGCCGATGCCGTTACCGATCGGCATGTTACCGCGCTGAACTGGTTCGGGGAGTCCTAGACCTGCCATGGAGGTGACATACACACATGGGCCGGCGGTGGGTTTCGCTCGAGCTCATCCCTCACCGCCGAGGTCGCGGGCGCTGGCCGCCGACCCTGGTACGGATTTAGCGCTTGCGCGCCTTGACCTTCTTCTTTGCCTTGGTCTTCTTGGCTTTTTTAGCGGACTTCTTCTTGGCCGAGGCCTTCTTGGTCTTCTTCGCCGGCGCCGGCTTCTTCTTGGCGCTCTTCTTCTTGCCGGCCTTCGCCATGATCTTCTTGGCCTTCTTCACCGCGGCCTTGACCGCTTTCACGGCCTTCTTGCCCGCTTTGGCGGCCTTGGCTTTGACGGCCATCACCGCTTTGCCCGCGCTCTTCGCGCTCTTCGCGGCAGCGCCGTCGCGGCGGGTTGCGCCGTTGGCGAAGTAGACTTGCATCGGCTCGGCATAGAACTTGGTCCAACCGGCCTCGATGTCGTCGGCGAGCTCGACCGGGACGTCTTCGTGCTCGATGCCGACGCGGGTGCCCTGCGATTCGCCGCGGAAGTGCACCTCCAAGCGCGAGTCGGGTGAGCTCTTGGCGAACTCCGCCGAGCGCCAGGTCTGGACGATGCGGCGACCGGCATCGAGCTCGAGGATGATCCCCTCGATGTAGCCGTCACCCGCGGTGTGGCGGCCGAAGGTGCGCGGCTCGATCTCGGCGTGCTGGCCGCCCGTCATCGCGGCGTGCGCGACGCTGTCCAACCAAGCGTCGTAGACTTCTTCAGGCGAGGCACGCACCACGAATGAAACGCGAACGTTACGCGTAGGACTGGTCGTCATAGGGCCCGGCTTACACCGACGTGGACGGCGATCCAAGAGGCTCCTGGTACGCACCGTGCGATTGCGCTAAGCCACTGCCCGCAATGAGTCACAGTCCCGACAGCCTCGCGACCCGCATCCCGACCGCCTACGCCAACTTCATCGTCAAGCGACCGCTCGCGGTGCTCTTGACGCTGCTCGTCTTGGGCGCCGGCGCCACCTGGGCCACCAGCAAGCTCACCATCAACTCCAATCAGCTCGACCTCATCTCGCAGGATCTCCCCGAGGTAAAAGCGGTCAACCGCATGATCGACATGATCGGCGGCGTCGGCTTCCTCGTGCTCGGCATGCGCGGCGACGACCCGGCGAAGCTCAAGCTCGTGGCCGATGATCTCGCCGCCATGCTGCGCGCCGACACCGAGGACGTGCGCAACGTCACCTACCGCATCCCCGTCGAGTTCATGCAGGAGAAGATGGTCCTCTTCGTCGACACCAACGACCTCATCGAGGTGAAGACGCGCGTCAACAAGTTCGTGAAGGATCAGATCCGCAAGGCGAACCCGTTCTACATCGAGCTGCGCAAGACCGAGCCGCAGAAGCTCGACGTGTCCGACATCGTGAACAAGTACACGAGCGTCGGCAAGAAGAGCATCATCGACGAGTACTACATCTCTCCCGATCAGAAGATGATGATCATGCTGATCAAGCCGATGTGGGACGGCAATCAGCTCGGCAAGACCAAGGAGTTCATCGTCAAGATGGACAAGATGCTTAGCAACTACTCCGCGAGCAACCCACACGGCGTGAAGCTCGTCGAGGACTACAAGACGGTCGGCACGGGCGGCGCCATCTCCTACGGCTACACCGGCACCTACAAGACGAACGTCGACGACTCGTACGCCATCGCGGACTCGCTCGAGCCCGTGACCATCACGGCGTTCCTCTCCATCTTCCTCATCACCCTCGTCTTCTTCCGCAAGATCGTGCCGTCCTTCCTGGTCATCACCGGCACGGCCATCGGCACCATCCTGACCATGGGCTTCGTCTACATCACGGTCGGCCAGCTCAACATGATCACCAGCATCCTTGGCGGCATCCTGATGGGGTTCGGTGTCGACTACGGCATCCACTTCACCTTCCGCACCCGCATCGAGCTCGGCGCCGGCAAGCGCTACGACATCGCCATCCGCGACGCGCTCGTGAACGCCGGCCGCCCCGCTTTCATCGCCGCGGTCGTCACCGGTGGCTCGTTCATGGTCCTCATGGTGAGCGAGTTCCGCGGCTTCTCGCAGTTCGGCTTCCTCGCGGGCTGCGGCACGCTCATCTTGGGCTTCACCCTGTTCGCGTTCTGCCCCGCGGTGCTGGCGCTCGTCGGCCGCATGAACCCGGCCTGGGTCGAGAAGCTCATCGGCCACATGGATCCGCCAAAGGCGACGACCACGCAGGGCAACGAGCTGCGCATCCCCAAGCCGGGCCGCATGCTCCTCGTCTGCACCATCGTCGTCACCGCCGTGTGCGCTTTCGCGGTGCCGTGGTCGCCGACCGATCTCCCGAAGGACCGCCCGCCGAGCATCGTGGAGCGCCTCCGCAATGGCGTACGCTTCGACTACGACGCCCGCGCCTTCCTCCCGGCGAAGCAAAACTCGGTGCTCCTCCAGGAGGAGATCAACGAGCGCTACCAGATCTCGAGCGATCCGATCGGCATCTACACGCCGACCATCGAGGAGGCGAAGGCCGTCTTCGACGAGCTCTCGGGCGATCAGACCACTTACCCGTCGGTGAACAAGAAGGACTTCCCGTCGGTGGACACCGTCGCCTCCATCTACTCCTTCGTGCCGCCGCCGGAGCGCGCCGCGGCCAACGCCAAGGTCTTGGCCGAGTGGAAGGAAGAGCTGAAGGACATCGACACCTCGCTCATGCCCGAGGACGTCCAGGCGCAGCTGCCGCTCTTCTTCAAGATGCTCGACGCCAAGCCCTACGGCGTCGAGGACGTCCCCGAGATCTACGCCAGCCAGTTCCGCAATCAACCGAACGCGGCGCCCGAGAATCGTGGTTGGCTCACCTTCGTGTACCCGTCGGTCGATCTCCGCGATAGCAAGCTGCTCACCAAGTTCGCCGACGAGACCTCGGTCATCCACACGGCCAAGGGCGAGTACCGCGCGGCTGGCCTCGCGCAGCTCTACGCCAAGCTCTCGCGCATCGTCCTCTGGGACGGCAAGCTCACGGTCATCCTCGCGACCTTGTGGATCTTGCTGATGCACTACCTCGACTTCCGCTCGATCACCCTGGCGGCGGCGAGCGTCATCCCGCTGGGCGTGGGCCTCCTCATGATGCTCGGCCTCCTGTCGCTCACCAATCACAACCTGAACTTCATGAACGTGGTCATCCTCCCCATCTTGCTGGGGTTCGGCGTGAGTCACGGCCTCTACCTGCTGCATCGCTTCCTCGAGGGCACGACGCCGATCGTGGCGCTGAGATCCGTCGGCGCCGCCGTCGCGAGCTCGACCCTGACCGCTATCGCGGGCTTCGCGAGCCTCTTCGTGGCGAGCCACCGCGGCCTGCAGTCGATGGGCTTCGTCGCGTGCTTGGGCCTCACCACGACGCTGCTCGTGAGCTTCACGGTGCTCGCGGCGGTGCTCGAGCTGATCTACGACAAGCGCAAGGCGGCGAACGCCACGGCGGACACCTCGGGGATGAAGCAAAGCGCCTGACGCGTCACGCGTCTTGCGCGAAGACCGTCACGCCACCCACGACGGTGCGGAGGGTCCGCACCTCGGCCAGCTGCTCGGCCGGTAAAGCGAACGGGTCGCGGTCCACCACCACGAAGTCCGCCAACCGGCCGACGGTGAGCGCTCCCAGCGCCGCGTCGTCGTGCGCCGCGAAGGCCGCGCCCGAAGTGTAGCCGGCCAGCGCTTCGGCCAAGGTCAGCCGCTCTTCGGGCGTGATGGTCGCGCCGTGCTCGTCGGTGCGCGCCACCGCCGAGCGAATGCCGTCCCAGGGATTCTCCGAGGCGATCGGCGCGTCCGAGCCCAACGCCAGGCGCGCCCCGGCCGTCAAGAAGCTACGCCAGGCATAGGCGCCTTTCACACGCTCGGGCCCGAGACGACGCACGGCCCAGCCGAGATCACAGGTGCAATGCGACGGCTGCATGCTCGCGATGATGCCCGCTTTGGCGAACACGTCGAACATCTCCGGCGTCACCGTCTGCGCGTGCTCGATGCGGTGGCGGCGCGCCCCCGAGGCCCCTTGCGCCGCCACGATGGCCGCGCAGGCGAGCTCCGCCGCCCTGTCGCCAATCGCGTGGATCGCGAGCTGCCTCCCGAGGCCATGCGTGAACGCGGCGGCCGCCGTAAGCTCCGCTTCGCTCATCATCAGCAAGCCGCGCGTCGACGGATCGTCGGTGTACGGCGCCCGCAAGGCCGCGCCACGCGAGCCCAGCGCCCCGTCCGCGAAGAGCTTGGTGCCCATCACCTGCACCAAGCCGTCACCGCGGCCGCGGCGCAGCTCCGGCGTAACATCAGCCGCCGGTCCATGCATGTACGCCCGCACGCGCAGCGTCAGCTCGCCGGCCGCCTCGAGCCTACGCAACACCTCGAGCACCTCGACGCTCATCATCATGTCGTGCACGCAGGTGAGCCCAACCCGCGCGCAACGCGCCAGCGCCGCGCGCACGTCGGCCTCCAGCGTCTCTGTCCGCTCTCGCGGAATACAGCGCGTCACCAGATCCGCCGCGGTGTCAATCAGGACGCCCGTCGGCGAGCCCTGCGCGTCACGCAAGATCTTCCCGCCCGGCGGGTCCGGCGTGTGCCGATCGATCCCAGCGACCTCGAGCGCCGCGCCGTTCACCCAGACCGCGTGGAAATCGACGCGGGTCATCACCATCGGCGCCGTGACCTCGGCCACGCTGGCGCGCGTCGGCAAGCGCCGCGACGGCCAGCGGTTGTCGTCCCAGCCGCCACCGATGACCCATGCGCCAGGCGCAAGACGCGCCGCCGCCTCCACCACCAGCCGCGCCGCCTCATCTTCGCTCCGCGCCGCCGCGAGCTGCACCGTCCGCAGCGCCGCGCCCGTCTGCTGCAGATGGAAGTGCGCGTCGA
>JBDHVB010000153.1:0-13848 GCA_039809465.1 Myxococcota bacterium | reverse complement strand
AGGAACGTTCCATGAACACCGATTCACCGCATCGATGCGGTGCGGCGCGGACACGCTAGGCGTCTTCGACGAAGGTGCGCCGCCTCCAAGAAAGCACCCGGTGCTTTCGGGGGAAAAGGCTAGTAAATATCGTGGGATCCCCAACGAACATCGATCCCCAGGAATCGCCCAGGAACGTTCGCCGAGCGGGGACCATGAGTGCCGTTCACCGCCCGCGTCGCCGTGCGGCGGCGGAGCTCTGGGGCGCGCTGGGGCTTGTGCTCGCGACGCCGCTCACGGTCTGTGCCTCGGTCATGGACCGCCACATCCCGGGCTTGGAGAAGGGCCCAAAGCTACTTCTTCTGGTTCTTCACCATCTCGGCCAGAGCGGAGAGCGCTTGGGCCGTGGCGCCTGCGAGGGCGCGGGCGCGGACCGTTGAGGGCATGAGGTTCTCGGGGTCGAGGGCGACGGCTTTACGCAGGTCGTCCAGCGCCTCGGGGAACCTAGCGCGCTCGAGGTAGATCTCGGCGCGGTTCACGAAGGCCGGGGCGTTGTTGGGGTCGAGGCCGATGGCGGTCGTGTACGAGGTGATCGCCTTGTCCTTCTCGTCGAGGACCTGCAAGCACGCGCCCATCATGGCGTGGAAATAAGCGTTCTCCGGCATCATCGTGACGAGGTTCGCGAAGATGCGCATCGCGTCGAAGTAGCGGCCGTTTTGGTAGAGCTCGTAGGCGTAGTGCGCGAACGTGTTGGCGTCGTCTGGCGTGAAGCCTAAGAGATCAGCCGAGCCGATCTCGCCGCTCAAGAATTTGAGGATGTTCTCTTCGGTGAAGCTGTCGGCGAAGGTCGGCCGGCGCAGCTCGACCATGCCCGGTGCGGTGGTTGCCGGCTGTTCGTTGGTGACGTCGACCTTCACCTTGGTGACCTCGGCCTTGGCCATCGGCTTCGGTGGTGGGGTCTGCTTGGTCTTGTCGGTCACCGGGGCTGCTCCTGACATCAATCATACCTCGAGAAATCGCCTGGCTCCAAGCCAGGAGTAGAGACGGGCGGGCAGGCGTATCCCTAAAAAAACAAAAGCCGGTGGCAGGGGTAGACTGCCACCGGCTTCTGCAGAAACCATCAAGCTATTAGCGGATGTTACGAACCGCGGTCATCGCCATTTCGTGCAACGTCTTCGAGACGTTCGACGTCATGTCCATGATCATCTTCCAGTTCTGGATGAGGATCTGAACTTCCTGCATGAGGACCGTGGTGCTCTTCGATGAGCCCGAGAGCGCGCCGTCGACACCGTTGACGAACTCGCCGAATGCCTTCACGCCCATCGAGGCGACCTGACCTGCCGGATTGAAGACGCCACCGATCGAGAGAATGCCGCCGATCATTTCAGCTGCTTCACGACGCTGCTGCATGCGGCGCTCGCGCTGCTCTTGAATGACGACCTCTTCCATCTTCTCGCGCAGCTTGTCCTCGTACTTATCGGACATGTACGCCATGAAGTAATAGATGAGGCTCTCGATGGAGATGCCCGGGCTGTTGATCATGGCGATCATGTTCGAGTCGCCGAAGTTCGACGCCACGCTGCGCATCTGCTTGCGGAGCTGGAACTGCATGCCTTCCGCGGCGCCGGTCAGTGCCGAGCCAATCGACAAGGCGCCGAGGCCCATGGCTGCCGTGCCCATGCCACGCAGATTCTGGCCGCCGCCCAAGGCAGCGAAATCGAATCCGCCATTGCGGAGGGCCATGTCGGCACCCGGAACGTTGCCGGCCGAGCGCAAACCGTCGACGACCGAACGCGATTCGGCGGTCATGCGGCTGTTGTGAATCGCGAAACCGTTCTGGCGGCCCGTCGCGTCCACGGTCGGTACGACGCCGAGCTCGGACTGCAGTCGCGCGTTGCGACGACCCACGTCGGGCTCAGCGGCTTCGATCTCGCTGCGGATCTCGCCGAATGATGCCTGCGTACCGTTGGCGCGACGGAACTGCGCGTTGTCGGGAACGATGATGTGGTCGGCATCTTCCACACCGGGCGCCGAAGCGAGGCGCGGCTTCTGCGTGAGCGCCTGAGCCGGCGTGCTGACGCTCGGTGCGGGCGTACCCGGAGCCGGCGTCGTGGCCGCGGCGATGGCCGCATCTTGCTGACCCTGGTGGTTGCTGGTGAATGAGAGCGTCGGCGCGGGACCGCGTGGCGGGGCCGAACGCGTCGCTGCGCCCGGATTGGCGATACCGCTGAATCCGCTGATCAACTGGCTGTAGTCGAACTGGCCGTTTTGAACCGCGAAGCCCTGGTTCGCCATGTCCTGCCAAGCGCGCGGGATACCATTGATAGGATCCGACATGATGCTACCCTCGTCTGCGATAGCGGAGAATGAGTTCCCCCAGCATCGCGTTCTTACTGCTTATGTTATCGGCACGTAGAGGCGACTGTTGCCAACTAATTTCAGGTCACTGCCAGAACGGACTCACCATGCGCCAGGCGGCGTAACCAAGGGCGGCCACACCCACGACGCCCGCGACCACCGCTACAACCGGGGCCGCAGCTGTTACGGCTGCGACTGTCCCAGCGCCCACCAGGCCCGCCACTGCTGCGCCCTTGACCGCGACAAGCGCTCCAACAGCGACGGCGGAGACGGTCAGGGATGCAGTGCCGACAACGACCGCGCCCTTCGTGACTGCAGCGCTGGCCGTCTGACGGAGCACGATGCCCTCGAGGGTTGTCGCATTCGGATTTGGGCCCGTTGCAAACGTCGTTACCGGCCTCGCGTGGGCTTCGAGCATTGCAGTGACGCCATCGGCCCCCGAGCTGACGCGACCTGGCGTGCCGCCGGGACGCGACAAGCCGTCGAGCAAAGCATTGGCCACGCGCGGACGAAGATCTGCCGGCGCGCGTTGGAGGATGCCGTCGAGCTGCGTGCGTTCGGCTGCGGAGATGTAGCCTTCGGGCTCGCTGCCTTTGGCCTCGAGCAAGCGGCAAACCTGCTGTTCAGTCGAGCTATTGCCGAGACCGATGCTTCTGCAAACGTCACTCATTGCCGCTGCTCCTCGGGGCCAAGCTGAGGTAGGCCCAGATTCTCGAAAAGTCTGTTGTCTGTATCGGCGACCAGCGGCGGCGTGGTGCTTCTATTTTTCATAGTGAGATCCCTCCGCTTTTGGCTGCTTTGCGAACTTGACGCTCTGTCACTGCACCGGGCCCAGGCGCTGCTCGACGCTCTGGCGCAAGGCCTGGAACTGCGCCTGATAGCGCACACCCACCGCGGGCTCGGTCGTGCCGTCGTAGGCCGGGCGGTTGACCTGCACGAACCACTGTAACCAGCCCAAGGCGTAGGTCTGGCGCGGCATGGCGGCCAGTGTGCTATTGCGGAACGCAGACAGCTCGGGGCTCGAGATGCCAGTAGCGGCAGTCGCCGCTTCCGCGATGAGTCGTGACGCATCGATGTGCGCCATGGTGAGCGTGGTATTCGACGAGTGGAGCTGCCGTAGGAGCTCCATGCGCTCGAGGCCGCGATTTGCGATCGGCGCGTTGTTCACCTGCGCCGCGGTCATCAAGCTGCCGCGTGCGAAGGCCAGAGCGGCAAGGTTTGCGGACCGGACGCTGATGGTGGGATTCGGCGCCTGGCCGGCGCGCGCCTCGAGCCAACCCACGTCGCCTTCGCGGACGCGCAGCCGGACGAGGTTGGTCAAAGCTCCTGCGAATTCGACGTGCGCCATCGGATCGTGAATGGTCTCGCCAGAGGGGCCGCGCACGAGAGCGTCACTGATACCGAGCGAGATCTCGAGACCACGGCGGGCGGCATCGAGCTCGGGCCGCGTAAGGTCCGGCCGGGCAAGCGCCTCGTAGGCCGCCTGCTGATAGCGGCGCGACAGGTTATAGGCCGCGTTCTGCAGCGGCAGGGGCAGGCGGGTGAGGGGTGTCGCTGGCGGCGCGCCGTTGGCGAGGCGCTGCGACAGCGGCAGGCGGAGCGTATCAACGGTGATCCCGACCACGCCGAGCGCCGACTCGTACTTCTGGCGCTCTTTGCCCAGGAGCCGCTCGCGCTCTGGAGCAGCCGCGGTCTGCGCTCGCGCGTAGAGCGCGCGGCCTTCGTTGTACAGGGCGTCGGCGGTTGCTGCTTGTGCCGGTGTGATTTGTGTCATGACCGACCCGTTGCGTACACGCTCCCCATTTTCAGGGAGCTGGTTTCACGCTCGTTATCGGCGACACGCCGCCCATGTTGCGTGGGAAGCGACCGGGAGCTTTCGTGCGGTGAGCGCGCCCAAGAAGTGACCGGGAGCTTTCTTGCGAGCGGGCACGCCCAAGAAGCGACCAGGAACCTTCTCGTCAGGCCACCATCCGCAAGATCGCCCGCGCCTTGGCCACCAGCGCGCTGTCGAACGGCCCAGCATTCCCCAAGGCGAACTCGAGATCGGTGCGCGCTTCGTCGAACTTTTGCAGCGCCACGTGGATCTCGGCGCGGTTGATGTAGCTCGAGATCTCGCGGGGGGCGACGCGGATCGCATAGGTGAACTGCTTGAGCGCCTTCTGCGGCTCCTTCAGGCGCCAGTAGATGGCCCCCAAAGCGCGATAGTAATAGGCGTTGCGCGGGTCGATGGCGACCAGGCCCTCGAAGATGACGCGCGCCGGCTCGCTCTTGCCCTGCAAGAAGAGGTGATAACCCTGCGAGGCCAAGGCGTAGAGCTCCTCGTCCGACAAACCGACGATCTGCTTCAACGTGACGCGGCCTTGCGACCACTGGCCGACCAAGGCGTGCAGGCGCTGCTGGAGCTGGGTCGCGCCGATGCGGCGGTCGTCGCTGACGTGAGCGACCATGTCTCGAGGTTCGGTCACCCGCGGCTCGACGAGAGGGCCATGGACTCGACGTAGGTCATCCAGGCGAGGGTGCGGTCCGCTAAAGCGTTCATGCTGATGACGCGGTTGAGCGAGTCATCCATGAGCTCGAGGAGCTTGGGATCGTTGGGGAGCTGGTCGCGGCCTTGTTGCTGCTGTTGGCCTTGATGATCGTCCTTGCGGGCGCGTTGCACGGCGTCGCGCAGCGCGGTGAAGGTACCGCCGCGCAGCTTCTGCAGGGCGCTGCGCATGAGCACCGACACGGGCTTGGGGCCCTCGTACGGATTGACGTTCACGCCGGTCGGCAGCGTGAGGCGCATCTTGTCGGAGCCGGTCGCCGACAGCGACAAGCGCCGCGCCGTGACCTCGGAGGCCGCCATCGGCGACAGCACCGGGTTCGCATCGGGCTTACCGGCCTGGAGCTTGAGCTCCTCGACGGTGGCACCGAAGGTCGCGATGTTTGGAGGCATCGCGGTGAAGCGGCTGTAGCTGATGAAGTTATTCGCCATCGCCTACACCTACCACGCGGCTAACCGCGTTTGTTCTTGCGCTTCTGCTCTTCAGCCAAGTTGTAAACGAAATTGAGCACTTCCGCGACCGCTTCGTAAAGGTCTTCCGGAATCTCATCACCGATTTCGAGCTTGTTCAACGCCTGCGCCAGTGGCACGTTGCGCACCACGGGCACCCCGTACTCCTTGGCGGCCTCGAGGATCTTCTCGGCCCAGATGCGCGTGCCCTTGGCGACGACGGTGGGCGCGTTGCCCTTTTCCTTCTCGTACTTGATGGCAATCGCGATGTGATCGGGATTGCGAATGATCGCGTCGGCGCCCTTCACCGCGGCGGTGCCGGCCGAGTTCAAGATCTCCTGGTGGAACTGGCGGCGCGCGGCCTTGTGGTGCGGGTCGCCTTCGGACTGCTTGTATTCCTGTTTGACGTCGTACTTCGACATCATGTTTTCCTTCATATAGCGCTTGCGCTGATAGAAGGCGTCGAAGGCGGCGATGACCACGAAGCAGCCGCCGATCTTGATGGTCATGTCCCAGATGATGCGGCCGATGACCGTGAGCCCGACGGTGAGCTCGCTGCGCGTCGTCATGACCACGTCGCGCACCGCGTCCTTCAAAGCGTACCAGGCGACGTAGCTGACGATGACGAACTTGATGGTCGTCTTGAGCAGCTCGACCAGCTTCTTCTTGTTGAAGAGGTTCTTGAGACCGGTGATCGGATTCAGGCGCTTGATGTCGGGCACCAGCGGCTTCGTGGTGAACAAAAAGCCGGTCTGCGCGATGGTGAGTGCGACCTTCACGACCAGCTCGGTGCACAACGCTGGAGCGGACAGCTTGATCATCAGCCACATGCCCTCGTACATGATGGCGTAGTCGATGAGCAGCATGTCGGTGTCGTTCGCCTGCAGCGCCTTGATGCTGTTGAGCAGGAACGCGATGAGCTCCTCGGAGAGCCACGCGGTGCTGGCCGCGAGCACCGAGAAGACGGCGAGGAAGCCGACGGCGCTGGGCACGTCCTGACTCTTGGGGACGTTACCTTCCTTACGCAGCTTGCGTAGGCGCTCGGGAGTTGGCTCCTCGGTTTTTTCGCCTGTGCTGCCGTCCGCCATGAGGCGCTCACCCTAGCACGACCCCCGCGGAGTACGACACTGGGTTGCCGGCGATACGAGCGGCTTGCTAGGTTGAGCCCAGATGATTGGTGGCGGTAGCGGTAAGATCGGCGGCCCAGCTGGGACCATGCCGCCCGTGGCTCAGCCAGAGCCCACCAACGCGCTGGCGCAAAAGCCGGCCGCGCCCGCCGCCGCCCAGACCCCCGCCGCCGCGCCCGCGACACCTTCCGACCGCTTCGAGCAAGCTCAGGGCTTACGGCCGGCCGCCCCCGGCAGCACCACGGCCATGAGCTCCGAGGTCCGCGAGGGACGCGGCGCCACCCACTTGCTGCAGCTCGCCCGCTCGAATCCCGTCGCCGCCCGCCAGCTCGTCGCCTCCCTGATGGGGCAGTCCGCCGCGACCCTGGCCGAGATCGAGGCCGAGCTCGCCGCCGCGCGGAGCCTCCTGGGGCAGCTCGCCGCCGAGAGCTTCACGAAAGCCGCGCAGGCCAAGGTCTCCGACGAGCTGCGCAAGCGCCGGGAGCGCATCGCCGGCTTGAAGCTCCGCCAGCAGCTCGCCTCGCGCAAGATGGCCTTGCTGCAGCAGATCGCCGGCAAGCTCGGGGACCCGCGCCTCGACGACGAGATCGACAAGATCCTGCAGCAGCACCGCCGCTTGAAGACCGAGTGGGGCAAGCGCCACCACCTGCTCACGCTCGGCAGCACCATGTACTCGGCCGACGACGACACGCCCGAGCACCTGCGTTACGTGGTGCAGACCGAAGTCCGCGTTAGCAGCCGCAGCGACGAAGTGGGCGAGGCGCTCTCCGAGCTGTCGCCGCGCCGCGCCCTCTCCGACATGATCGCCCGCACCATCGACGGCACGCCGGCGCCGCCGCCGGAGAAGCACGCCGCCGCCCGCCGTGGTGAGCTCGGCAAGTCGATCCAGAACTACACCTTCGTCAGCGACATGGTGGATGCGTCGCTCAAGAACGATCCGTTCGCGGACAAGGGCGGCAAGAAATGATGCGCGCCCGCGACGTCGACGTCCTCGAGCTCAACGGCGAGGATCTCGCGTTCTTCCGCATGACGCTCGACTTGTTCCCCACGCCCGAGTCGCCGCTGCGCTTCCTCGACGACAGCGACGCCGTGCCCGAGCATCCCGACAAGACGTTCCTCGCGCTGCAAGGGAGAGCGCTCTTGAACGCCAACGGCACCGGCGCGAGCGAGGCTGTCCGCGATCGCCTACTGCCCGTGTGCGAGTGCAACGCCCGCGTGCGCGTCACCGTGCGCGCGCCCACCGAGAAGCGCATCCGCGACTTCTACGTGAACGGCAACCTCGCCGTGGAGTACGGCGTGAGTGATCACTCGCATCACTTCGGCCCAGCGCGCAGCGAGAGCGCCCTCGCCGGCGAGCTCGCTCATCAGTTCCGCACCGCGCCCGAGGGGGTGAGCCGGTCGCTGCGCATGTCGCCTGGAGACTACCTGGTGTTCGCGGTGTTCGCGCGCGACTTGCGTGGCGCCCGTGAAGACGTACCGGTCGACGCCATGAGCATCGACGAGGTGCTCGCCTACTTCGACGAGCCCGAGCACAAGACCGCGCGCCTCCCCGACGACGAAGCCTGGCACTCCTCGGTCGCGTCGCTCGCCAAGCAGCGCGTCCTGATCGAGAAGAACGGCAACTACGAGCTGCACAGCTCGCTGCACGCGCTCGCCCGCGAGATCGTCGCCGACCATCAGCACAACATCGTGCGCTTCGACTACCTCGACGATCAGTGGCTGGTGCGCGAGGTCTCGCTCTTCCCAACGCCCGATTCGGTCTACCGCCTGGGCACAGAGCCCGACGGCAGCGTGCTCATCCAAGAGCTCACCGCGTCTTCTTTAGCGGATGTTTTGGCGAACGTCGTGGGCACCTTGCCGAGCTTGCTCAACCCCGACGCGCTGCCACAGCTGCGCAGCGTCCAGGCGCGCTAGGCCGCCCGTACCAGCAGCGAGATCATCTCCTCGACGACGCCGAGCGCCCAGACGAGGTAGTCGATCATGCGCTGCACCAGCGGCCCCAGGGCGACGAGGATCATGATGATGCCCGCCATGGCCTTCACCGGCATCGACAGGAAGTAGGCGTTCAGCTGCGGGGCGACGCGGTTCAAGATGCCGAACACGAGGTCGGTGATGAAGGTCGCGGCGATGATCGGCGTCGCGATGAGCACGCCGATGAACAGCATCTCGCCGGTGACGCGCATGATGAGATCGAAGAACGGCCAGAGCGCGCCGCCGTAATCCAAGTGCTTGTCGAGCGGGATGACCTCGAAGGAGTGCGCGTAGGCCTGGAGGAAGACGCGGTGGCCGCCCATCGCCATGAAGATGACGAGCATGAGCTGGAAGAAGAGGTCACCGACGGGGGTCGCGCGCTCGCCCGAGAGCGGCACCATGACCTCGGCCATCGACGTACCGCGCACCGTGTCGATGACGCGGCCGGCGACCGTGAGCGTATCGAAGCTCGCCGCCATGTAGCCGATGGTGAAGCCGATGAAGACCTCCTTCATCATCAGGAAGAAGAACGGGATGGGCGTCACCGGTACCGCGCCGGTCATCGTCGTCCGCGCCAGCGGCCACACCAGGATGGTGACCATGACGCCGATGCCCATCTTGATCTCGGGCGGGATGTTCTTGCCGCCGAGCCACGGCGTCTGCGTGACCATCACCAGGGTGCGCGTCGCCATCAGCGCGGCGATGAGCATCTCCTGCTGATAGTTGAGCGCTACGCCGAGGCGCTGGAGCAGAGCTTCCACTGGGCCTCGACGTCGTCAGTAAACCACGTTGGGGAATTGCTCGAAGCACATCCGCGTGAACTTCAGCAGCGCCGCGCCCAGCCACGGACCGAAGGCCGCGAGCGACGCGAAGATGATGATCATCTTGGGCACGAAGGTGAGGGTCGCTTCCTGGATCTGCGTGACCGCCTGGAAGAGCGAGATGAGCAGACCGACGATCATCGACAGGATGATGGGCGGGCCGCAGACCACGATGACCATGAGGAGCGCCTCGTTGGTCACGCGGATGACGAAGTTGATGACGTTCTGATCCATGGCTTACTCCGCGTGTTTCCTTAAGAGTAACCGAGCACCAGGCCGCGCGTAATCAGGTACCAACCGTCCACTAAAACGAACAATAATATCTTGAACGGCAGCGAGATGGTCGTCGGCGAGAGCATTTGCATACCGAGCGCCATCAGGATGTTCGACACCACCATGTCGATGACCAGGAACGGCACGAACAAGATGAAGCCGATCTGGAACGACTCCTTGAGCTCGCTGATGACGAAGGCCGGCACGATGACGCTGAAATCCTCGTCGGTCAGCGCGGCGCGGTCGCGGGGCTCGCGCATCTTCCAGGCGAGCTTGAAGAACATGTCGCGGTCCTTCAAGTGCGCGTGCTTGATGAGGAAGCGGCGCATCGGGTGCTGCGCGTCGCGGGCACCGGCGATGATTTGGTCGACGGTGAAGGACATGACGTCGGTCTTTTGACCGCTCTTTTGCAGGTTGTCCTTGGTGGCGTTGTACATCTCGAGGCCGACCGGCGTCATGATGTAGACGGTGAGGATGATGGCGAGGCCGGTGATGACCTGCGTCGGCGGGATCTGCTGGGTGCCGATGGCTTGGCGGACGATCGACAAGACGACCGCGATCTTCACGAACGAGGTCACCATGATGAGGACGAACGGCACCATGGCGAGGGCCGCCAAAGCGGTCATCAGCACCAAGGGCTTGTTGGTGATCTCGTCCTTGCCGAGCAGGTCGTCGAGGCGCTGCGCGTTGGCGTTGGCGGTCATGAGCAGCGCGAACGACGCGGCGGCCAGGGCCGGCCAGTAACGCTTCACGCGCTTCCACGAGGTGGATAGGGCGGAGCGCACGAAGCCCGGTTCACGTTGTGCCATTGTCGTCCTCGCTCGATTTCTTGGGGGAGAAGGCGTCGAGCACCGCGCGGAAACCCGGCGGCCCGCCGCGTGTCGTATCGGTCGGCGGCTGCGAGGCGCCGAGCTTGGTGATGAGATTGATGCCGCCTTCGGCACAGCCGAGCAGCATACGGTCCGGACCGACATCGATGATGAGCAAGCTGCTCTTCTGATCGACCAGCACGCGCTCGACGACGCGCACCAGGCGGCCATCCCGCGGACCCGTCGCGCCAGGCAACAAGCGCGCCGCGCCGAACTTGAAGATCACCCAGATGATGCCGCACACGAAGGCAAGCGCGAGCATCGTCTTGAGGAGCTGACCGACGAGCGAGCTCGTCTCGGGGAGCTCGCCGCCATCCTTACGGGCGCGATCATACGCTGATGGAGGCGGCTCATCGAGCGGCGCCAAACGCTCGGCGGCCGGCTCTCGGTTATCGGCGCTCGGTAATCGGCTGTTGGCTCTCGGCTCTCGGCCCTCGGCGTTCGGCGTTCGGCGATCGGTTATCGGCAATCGGCTCTCGGCACTCGGCTCTCGGCTCTCGGCGCTCGGCAATCGGCTCTCGGCACTCGACCCTCGGCTCTCGGCCCTCGTCGCGCGCTCCTGGGCCCCCGCGTCCGTCACAGCGGACACAAGCAACACCCCCAGCAGCGCCCCGCGCAACATCAGGTCCCAGTCACTTGCAGCAAGCGCACCCCCAGCTCGCCATCCACCTCGATGAGCTCCCCACGGGCAAACACCTTGCCATTCACCACCAGGTCGACCGGATCATTCGGCCCCCGCGGCAAACGCAAAATCTGCCCCTGCCGCAAGCGGATGACCTGCGCGGTGTTCATGCGGATGCGGCCGAGCTCGACCACGACCGGCGCCGGTACATCGCGCAGCAGGCCTTCGGTTTCGGGAAGGTTGTCGTCGGTGCTCTCAACTTCGCCGTCGCTGTCCGCCATTTGGCTCTCCGCTGGTTCTTCTTGAACGACGATGTCCGCCACTACCAAGCGCGAACGGTCGCCGTCGGATTCGATTTGCGCCTTCAGCCCGCCGTTCTGACCCAGGCCGATCTTCACGAAGGCCGTGCCCTTCAAGCCCTGCGGGGTGAGCGCGAGCTGATGGCTCTCGAGGATGACGATGTCGCCGGTCTCGAGGTCGGCGATGTCGTCGGGCCCGAGGTCGAGCTGCGCGACCTCGACGCGCCCCACCACGTCACGATCTCCAAGCGCCGCGAACACCGTGCGCATGTGCTCTTGCTCGGACTCGGAGCCGCCGGACTGCGCGACGATCTGCTGGAAGTGATCGGTGATGAGCGTGTCGGGAATGAGCACCCGCAGGTAGCCGACCTTCTTGCCGATGCTCACCGACAACGCCAAGGCGTGATAGCCGGGCTCGGAGTCGACGATGCTCTGCAGCTCCTCCAGACGCGAGGCGAAGCGATCGAGGGTGAGGGCGAGCTCGCGGCCAGTCTCCCAGCCTTCGTGCACGAAGCCCATCGCCTTGAGCAGGATGAACGAGAGGACGCCTTCCTCGATCTCGGTCAGCGGGCGCTGGATGCGGCCGACGTCACCGTTGCCGCCGAGCAGCCTGTCGATGCAGAGCGTGGCGATCGACGGGTCGAGGTCGGCGATGATCTTGTGCCCGCTCGCGCCGCAGCCGACCACCAAGAGGCAGCCCACCGCCGGGAGCAGCGAGCCCATGTTGGCGCGCGCGACGCTCGAGGTCTGCTGCACCGAGATCTGCACCGGTGCTTTGAGATGCGCCTCCAACGCCGCGCCCAGATCCGTGAGGAAAGTCCGCCCGAACGGTCGGCGTGAGAAGTACGCCGACAAGCTCTGCAGGACCGCGATCTGGTCGTGCGTGTAGCGCGGTAAGTTCGTGAAAAGAAAAGGTCGAACTTGCGGCATGGTACCCGCGGGGACGCTAACACCCACACCGACGCGCTTCAAGCACCGGCTTTCGCCATGGCGACGCCGTGGCTGGCTTTACAGATCCAGCTGGACGCCAATCTCGACCACGTTGCTGGACGGGATCTTGAAATGCTGGTCGGCGGTGACCGCATTCCGGGAGAGAAACCCATAGACGCGCTCGGGGAGGGGCCTCATGAGACCCGCTTCGCCCGCGATGATCGACTCGCGGCCAAGAAAATAGGCGAGCTGCGCCGGCTCCACCGGGAAGCCCAAGGTCTTGGCGGCGGTGGCCAGCGCCTCGGGAACATTGGGGTCTTCGATGAAGCCGTAGCTGGCGATGACGTGGTAGAAGCCACGGCCGAGGTCGTTACAGACCAGGCGCTCGTCGGGCGCGACGGTCGGCGTATGGGCGGTCGTCACCGTGAACAGCACGACGTGCTCGCGCAGGGTCCGCGCCTGATCCACGAAGTGCAGGAGCACCGGCGGTACGTGCGTGACGCTCGACGCCATGAAGACCGCGGTCCCCGGTACGCGCTCCATGCAGCGGCTGACGATCTCGGGGATCGTCTCCGCGTAGCTGCCCAGGCGCTGCTGGTAGTGCGCGCGGATGATGGCGCGGCCCTTGCTCCAGATCATCATCGCGGCCACGAAGGCGAGGCCGATGAGGATGGGCACCCAGCCGCCGTCGATGACCTTCACGGTGTTCGCTAGGAAAAACGGCAGGTCGAACGACAAGAAGAGCGCGAGCACCGCGGCCGCGGCCAAGCGCCGCCAGTGCCAGGCATGGCGCATCACCATGTAGAAGACGATCGAGGTGAGCGTCATCGTGCCGGTGACCGCTATACCGTACGCCGCGGCGAGATGCTCCGAGCCGCGAAACGTGATGACGAGCAGCACGCACGCGACCGCGAGCATGAAGTTGATCTCCGGGATGTAGATCTGCCCCTCGGCGTCGGCCGCGGTGTGGCGAATGGTCATGCGTGGCAAGAACCCGAGCTGGATGGCCTGACGCGTGAGCGAGAAGGCGCCGGAGATCAACGCTTGCGAGGCGATGACGGTGGCCATGCTCGAGAGGCCGACGAGCGCCCAGGTGAGGTGGCCGGTGGGCACCATCGCGAAGAAGGGGTTGGCGATGCGCGTCGGGTCGGCGAGGAGGAGCGCGCCCTGTCCGAAATAGCAGAGCACCAGCGCGGGCATGACCAGGGCGCACCACGCGATGCGGATGGGCCGCGTGCCGAAGTGACCCATGTCGGCGTAGAGCGCTTCGCCGCCCGTGACCGCCAGCACGACCGAGCCCAGCACGAAGAACGAGTGCGGGCCGTGATGCGCGAAGAAGCGGGCGGCGTAAACGGGCGAGAGGGCCCAGAGGACGCACCAGTCGTCGCTGATGTGGAGCGCGCCGACGACGCCGATGAACAGGAACCAGACGGCCATCACCGGACCAAAGAGCCGTCCGACCACATGCGTGCCGTGACGTTGCACCGCGAACAAGCCCACGAGGATGACGCAGGTGATCGGCACGACGAGATGCTCGAGGTGTGGCTCGACGACCTTCAAGCCTTCGACGGCGGAGAGCACCGAGATGGCGGGGGTGATGGCGCCGT
>JBDHVB010000152.1:0-14068 GCA_039809465.1 Myxococcota bacterium | reverse complement strand
CGGTCCAGTACATGGGCTACCTGCGCGACATGTTCGGCCGTAACTCCATCGACGACCGCGGCTACCGCCTCACCTCGAACGTCCATGTCCGCCAAAACTTGGTGAACGCTTACTGGGACGGCACCTCGGTGAACTACGGTGACGGCGACGGCCGCGTCGCTGGTCCGATGGTCGACCCCGACATCGCGGGCCACGAGATCACCCACGGCCTCACCTCGAACACCAGCCGCCTCATCTACCGTGGTGAGTCGGGCGCGCTGAACGAAGCGGGCTCGGACATCCTCGGGAGCGCCGGTCTGTCGTGGTACCTGCGTGGCCGCGGCGATCAGGGCATCGCCACCGACTACATGATCGGTGAGAACGCCTTCACTCCCAGCATCCAGGGCGACGCGCTCCGCTACATGGATTCGCCGACACGCGACCGCCGCAACCCACAGAGCGAGATGTACTCGCGCGACAACGTCTCCACGATGTACCGCGGCGAGCAGGACAAGGGCGGCGTGCACCTGAACTCGGGCATCGCCAACAACTTCTTCTACCTGCTCGCGAACGGCGGCACGAACCCGACCTCGCGTCAGAGCACGACCGGCATCGGCATGGAGAAGGCGCTGCGCATCTACTATCGCGCCCACACCGTCTACTTCACGCCGAGCACCAACTTCGTGCAGGCCCGCGCCGCCTGGGAGCGCGCCGCGACCGACCTGTACGGCGCGAACTCCACCGAGCTCGCCACCGTCCGCCGCGCCGCGAGCGCCGTCGGCATCGAGCCCCAAAACTCGACCACCGTCGCCCGCTTGGTGAGCTAACTCACCATGGCCGACGCGTTCGTCCCAGTCGCACGCCGCATCCCATCCGCTTCGGCGGACAAAGCCCGCACTCTCCGGCCGTCGGTAACCCCGGCGGCCGGAAGTCGGGCGACGGCCACCGGGGTCCGGACCTCGGGAGTGATGCTTCGGTCATCGGCCGTCGGTGATCTGGCAGCGGCTGGCGGCAATCGGCTTTCGGTGATCGGCAATCGGCCGTCGGATATCGGCGATCGGTCATCGGATATCGGTCATCGGCCCTCGGACATCGGCGATCGGTCATCGGCTGGCGGCGATCGGCCCTCGGTGATCGGCCCTCGGCCTTCGGACATCCGCTCCTCCGAAAATCTAGGCCGCTCCCTCGCCTCCCTCACCGCCATCGAAATGTTCGGCCCGCAATTCGACTACGTCCGTATGTCGGAGCGCGAAGCCGTCGCCGCCACCATGGCGAGCCTCGCAGCCCTGCAGTCGCGCATCATCGGCTCCGAGCACGGCTTCGCCGCCCGCTTGGCCTTCCGCGACGAGCTCGGCCGCGTCAACGTCCGCCTGGCGCGCACCTACGACGGCGTGCCGGTCTTCGGCAGCGAAGTCGTCACCCATCTTGGCAACGACGGCACCGTGCGCGACGTGACCGCGCAGCTCCTCCCGAACGATCTCGCCATCGACACCAAGCCGCGCATCGGCGCCGTGAGCGCCATGAGCGTCGCGCGCACCGACTTCGGCGTCGTCCCCGAGCGCATCGAAGGCCCATCACTGGTCATCGTCAAGCTCGATGACGGCGAGTTCCGCCTGGCCTACCACATCGCCTTGTCCGCCTTCGCGGATGGAAACCCACGCCGCACCCACTACTTCGTCGACGCCCAGGACGCCGAGCTCTTGCCGCTCACCTTCAGCGACCGCACCGGCGTCCGTCACGCCATCGCTCAGCGCGTGAACGCCGCGCGCGCCGAGGTCATCGCCACGACCCGCCCCGGCTTTACACCCGCCGAGGGCAGCGGCAACTCGATCTTCAGCGGCAACGTGCAGCTCACCACCACCAAGGACGGCGAGCGCTACATCCTGCGCGACCCGACCATGAACGACGCCGAGACGCGCGACGCCCACAACGGCTCGGGCGGCACGAGCTCACGCAACACCGTTTTCACGGACAACGACAACCACTGGGCCGCCGAAGGCGACGACGTCCGCGCGCGTGACGCGGTCGATGCGCAGTACGCCGCCGTGCAGTACCTGCGCTACCTCAAGGAGATCTTCGGCCGCAACTCGCTCGACGACCGCGGCAAGCGCCTGCTCTCGAACGTCCACGTCTACAACGACTACGCCAACGCCTTCTGGGACGGCGAGACCATGAACTACGGCGACGGTGACGGCGGCGACAACCTGTCGCAAACCGACACCGACACCGGCGGCCACGAAGCGACCCACGGCCTCACCGACGCGACGAGCCGCCTCATCTACCGCGGCGAGTCCGGCGCCTTGAACGAAGCCGGCTCCGACATCATCGGCGCCGCGGGCTTCAACTGGTTCCTGCGTGGCGCCAAGGGCGCGGGCGTCCTGCGCGACTATCTGTTGTTCGAGGACAGCTACACTCCGAACAATCCCGACGACGCCATCCGCTACATGAACGACCCCACCAAGGACGGCGCTTCGCGCGACAACTACCGCACCCGTTACACCGGCAGCGGCGACAACGGCGGCGTCCACTGGAACTCGGGCATCGCCAACAACTTCTTCTATCTGCTCGCCGAGGGCGGCACGAACCGCACCTCGCAGACGAAGGTGGCTCAGGGCATCGGCATCGAGAAGGCGCTGCGCATCTACTACCGCGCCCACAACGTCTACTTCACGCCAGACACGACCTTCCAAGCGGCCCGCATCGCCTGGCTCAAGGCGGCGACCGACCTCTTCGGGGCCGATTCGGCCGAGCTGAAGACCGTCGCGCAGACAGCTGACGCGGTAGGGATCCCGGGCCCGAGCGTGGCTCCGACGCGCGTCCGTTTGCTCGCTGGCTAAAGCCTTCGAGCGCCCCGCACTTCACTGACATCGTGGCACTTCTTGGCCTGCGCGGGCGCCGACCGACCGGTAGGCTGCTTATTAGCCTTCAAAAACCATCACTTGGCTGTGTGGCGTAAACCCTGTCACAGCGGGGCAAAATCAATCGCCGCAGCAACTGATGACGTCCGTACGCGATACAAGATCTATGGATAGCAGCAAGACCGCTGACAAGGTCGCTCCTCGCGTCATCGCAACCCCCAAAGTCGATGCTCCTGCATCACCGACCCCGGCGACGGCCGAGGGCCCCGCCAGCCCGAAGATGCAAAGCGCGCCCATTCGTCTCGTGGACGGCAAACCAATCGTCGGCATCACCACCGTCTACGAACAGCGCCCCACCCAGACCATCGCTCCCATCGACTTCGCCGCCGTCACGCCCGTCCTCGCCCGCACCGACCCCTTGAGACGCGCCCAGGAGCAGCTGCTCGGTGGTCTCCCCAACGCCACCATCGCGGCGTTCACGAGCCGCTATAGCGTTCTCCCGGGAGTCTGCGAACCGCTCCGCGTCGCCGTCGACACGTGGGTCCGTGGCGGCACCTCGCCCTTCTTGTGCGCCGTCACGTCCGCTTTTGCACACCTTGTCGACACCGGCGCCAAGAAAGCCGTGTACTTCGACATGGCGGCGCTCGACATCGACCTCGGGAAGATCACCTACGGCGCGCAGTACGGTATGCGCGGCCTCGGCATCGTCACCAACGCGAGCGACCTGGTCGTCATCCCCGACGGCATGCCCTCCGCTGGTATCGCCGCCGTGCGCAACTCGCGCCGGCTCGCGGGCCTCCCCAACGCGCACACCCTCTCGGAGAGCGACTTCAAGAAGTACCGCGGCCAAATCGAGCGCGAGTTCGGCGCCGTCGAGCAGTTCATGCGCGGCAACGACCACGTCGACCAGCGCTCGGTGAAGGTCGGCAAGGCGCTCAACAACAAGCTGCGCGGCGTCGAGATCTGTCTGCGCGTCGGCGTCCCAGTGCCGCCCACCATGTACATGGGCCTCGCCGGGAGCTTCCGTCCCAGCACGGTCACCGAGTTCCCGATCATCTTGAAGGCCGAGTTCTCGGCGGGTGGGTCGGGCGTCTCGAAGATCATCGACGGCCAGCAGCTCATGGCCAAGCTCGCCGAGTTCCAACCGACCGATCCGATCCAGGTGCAGAGGTACATCCCGGGCGAGGACATCAGCTTCCTGTTCCACGCGGGCACGCACGGCGCGACGCTCATCTCGTCGAGCCAGCAAGAGATGGAGCACGGTGTCGAGCACGTCGGCAACACCATCCCGGGCGACCGCCACCGCATTCAAGACGCGTTCGCGGCGGCCATGCGGCCTTTCGCGGACTACGCGCAGCGTGTCGGCTTCCGCGGACACCTCGGCATCGACGCCCGCATCGGCGACGACGGCAAGATTTACTTCATCGAGTGCAACCCGCGCCGCACCGCGGTCTCGACCCCGACGGTCATCGCGACGCAGCTGGGCTTCCCACAGTTTTGCCACCGCCAGATGGTCTTCAAGGACCAAGCGAGCCTCGACAAGACGCTCGAGCGCTTCGCTTACAAGAGCGGCGGCAAGGAAGGCGTGGTCATCACGACGTACCTCGGCGAGGCCGGCAAGAAGCACAAATCGGAGTTCGTCTTCTTGCAGCACGGCACCGACGGCACGGCGCTACGCGATAGCGTCATCGCCTGGGCCAAGGCGCAAGGCTACTTGTACGAGTAGCCGATAGCCGATAGCCGATAGCCGATAGCCGATAGCCGATAGCCGACCATCAATCCGCTTTAGCGACCTGCCCGGTTACCTTTTTCGCGCTCGAGCTGTTCCTTGTACTCCAGCGAGTACCGCGTCCAAGGACGGATCTCGAGCCGCCGCAGCTCGATCGGCTCCCCCGTCCCCTCGCAAACACCAAAGGTGCCATGCTCGAACTTCGCGAGCGCATGGTCGATCTCGGCGAGGAGCTTGTGCTCCTTGTCCGCCAGGCGAAGCAGGTAAGCTTGGTCGGAGTGCCGCGTCGCCATGTCCATTTCGTCGGCGAGGTTGTCGCGGTCTTCGGTGGCCTGGGTGACGTGGCTGTCGAGGCGCGACAAAACGCGCGCGCGCTCTTCGAGCAGCGCTTTTTTCAGTCCATCGAGCTCCTTCTTGGTGAGCTCGCGGTCTTCCTGTTCCTCTTGTCCCTTACGTCCACGCTTCGCCAATGCCATCTGCAGCTCCTACCCTACGGTGCTCCGCCGCCAAGCGGAGCGAAGAAGCAATTAAGCAGCCCAAGTTGGCGTGCTTTCGCTGGAAGCGCAAGAGCTTATGCAGCGGGGATGATCATTCGTCGGCCCGCGAAAAGCTCAAAGGTCGCGCACCAGAAGGCGCGTCATGGCGAGCGACAACCGCGTAAAATCCACGGGTTTCGAGATGCGCTCATCGCCGCCCGCCCGCTCCAGGTCTTCCTTCTTGTAGAGCGAGGTGTAAGCGGTCACGAAGATGATGGGCGCTCCGTGCGAGCTCACGTCCGCCGCGTAGGCTGGCACCGTGCCGTCATAGCGGCCTTTGAGCAGCCGGGTGATGGCGATGCCGTCGAGGTCGGAGCCCGCGAGCTGGATGTCCATCAGGATGAGGTCGTAGATGTTGCGGCGCAGCAGATCGAACGTCTCGCGGGCGTTGCGGGCACGCGTGATGTCGTAGTCCTTGTGCAGCGCGAACTCCGCGACCTCCCAAATGACGTCGTCGTCCTCGACGTAGAGGATGCGGCGCTTGTCGCCAGTCTTCGATTGGCCACCCGCTGGCGCCTTGAAAGGAGAGAGAGCCATCACGTAGCCTCAATCTCTTTCAAGCGGCTCGGGAGTGCAACCCCAACGGGTATATCGAAGGTGAACGTGCTCCCTTTGCCGAGCTCGCTCTCGAGCCACATGTGGCCTTTGTGCATCTCGACCAGCTGCTTGGCGATGGCGAGCCCGAGGCCCGTTCCACCCACCGCGCGCGTATGGCTGCCGTCGACCTGACGGAAGCTCTCGAAGACGATGGCGTGCTTGTCCGGCGCGATGCCGATGCCGGTGTCGCTCACCGAAAAGCGCAGCATGCCGCCACGGCGATGGACGCGGATGTCGATGCGGCCGCCCGCGGGCGTGAACTTGATGGCGTTGCCGACCAGGTTGATGAGCACCTGGGTGAGACGCAGCGGGTCGGCGACTAATTTCAAGCCGGGCTCGGCGTCGTAGACGAGCGTCACGCCCTTGCCGGCCGCGAGGACGTCGACGGTCTCGGCGAGCTCGCGCAGCACCTCGGCCACCTCGACCTCCGCGAGCGCGAGCTGCATGCGCTTGGCCTCGACCTTCGAGAAGTCGAGCAGGTCGTTCACGACGTTCAACAAGTGGCGCGCCTGCTGCTTCAAGCGGTTCAAGAAATGGCGGTGCTGCGCCGGCTCGCCAGCGAGCAAGACCTTCTCGCCGCGCGTGAGCGTCGCCTTGCCGCAGGCGGGACACTCGGTGGGATTCTCGTTGGGATCATCACTCTGGAACTCGCCGCCGCAGGAGCCGCACGTCCAGACCGTGAAAACGGAGTACTCGGCGAGGAGCGTCACCGGTACGTTGACGATGGCGTTCAGCGGCGTGCGTAGCTCGTGCGAGATGTTGGCGAGGAACTGGCTCTTCAGGCGGCTCGCTTCCTCGGCCTTCTCGACGGCGATGCGCAGCTCCTCGACGTTCTGACGCAGGCGGGCGTCGCGCTCACGGATGGTCTCACGCATGGCGTCGAAGCCGTTCGCGAGGTTCATGAACTCGGCGCTGCCGTGCACGTCGAACGCGCCATCGAAGTCACCTTCGCGGATGCGATTGACGCCGGCGAGCAAGTGATTGAGCGGCTTGACGACCTGGGTCGCGACCGTGGCGCCGACGATCGACGCCGCGATGATGAGCAGCACCGCGACGACGACCATCGTCAGCACGCTGTTGGTGATCTGCTGCTGCCCTTCTCTCTCGTAGCTCGCGATCTCGGCCTCGACGCGCTTGAGCGACATACCGAGGCGGATGGTGCCCCAACGCTTGCCACCGACGTGGATGGGCGCGACCGCTTCGAGCAGATGCTGGCCGTTCATGGTGACCTCGATGGCGACCGCGTCACCGGCGGCGGCGGCGCGCTTGTCGATGTCGCCGTCGAGGATGCTGCCCGCGAGCGCGGTGTCGGTGTGCACCAGGGCGCGGCGCTCGTTGTCCATGACGATGCCATAGACGACACCGTCGTCGTTCTTCATGGTGGTGGTGAGGACCTCGGTGAGGAACAGGTAGTCGAGCACCGCGATGGCGCGCTCGGACGCCATGGCGACGTTGCCGGCGAGCGCGATACCCTTCTTGCCGACCTCCGTCTTCATCGCCTGGGTGCGCGCCGTCATGGCTTCACGCAGATCGCTTTGATGCTTCACCACGAAGTAGCCGCTGATGAGCGCCACGACGACGGCGACCAGGCTCACCACCATGAGCACGAGCTTGAAGCGAAGGCTGGTGGGGCTAATGGTTCTTGGCATCTGGCGGGCTCGTGCTGGAGACGATGACCTCGCTGACGAATGGTAGCACTTCCTCGGGGACCTGCAGCCCGAGCTGCTGGGCAACCCCCATGTTCAGCACCAAACGCGCGCCAATAGGCGGTTGAACCCCGATCTCGGCCGGCTTCTTGTCTTGCTTCAAGGCCGACAGCGCCATGGCGCTCGCCTGGAAGCCCAGCGAGCTCAAGTCCACCGAAACGGACATGAGCGCGCCCGCTTTAGCGAACTTCTCGGAGAGCGACGACACCAGCGCGACGTGATCGCGGTTGGCGACCTCGCGCAGATAAGCGAACGACGCGGGATTCATGACCACCGGGTCATTGAGCAGCCAGATGGTGTCGATGCCGTGGCCATGCTCGACGTAGCGCGCCTTCACCTCCTCGAGGTTGTGCACCGGGATGGCGATGAGCGTGATGCCCAAGGTGCGCGCCGCCTTGGTGGCATTCGCGATGACGTCCGACGAGTGCTCCGCGGCGTAGAGCGCGAGCACGCGGTTCATGCTCGGCACCACCAGCTTGAACTGGGTGAACTCCGCGGTCGGCGGCACCTCGAGGGCGATGCCCATGACGTCGGGCGCGGCGAGCTCCTTCAGGCGGCCGTGATTCACCACCATCGCGAAGAGCAACGGCACGTCCGGGAAGCGCTGGCGGGCGAACGACGCGGCTTGCGTGCCGAGCGCGAAGATGAGCGACGGCTTCACCTCTTCCACCGCTTCGGCGAGGCCACCTTCGTTGGTGAGCGTCTCGACGTAGACGGTGGCGACGCCTTCGAGCTGACTCTGGAAGGCGACGATGGGCTCCTCGTAGAGCCGGTTGTTCGAGCTCGTGAGGATGACCACGACGGGCGCGTCATCGGCGGAAGCACGCGCCACCGGCTGGATCACCCGCGGGGCGACGCAACCGGCGAGCAACGTCGCCACGATGATGAATGTGCGCATCATCGTTTGAGCATCTCCGCTTGGAATGGGAGCCAGCCTTCGAAGCCCATCGTGCGCATCGCTTTGCGGCCGTCGTCACTCTGCGACATCCGCTGCAGCGCACTCACGAGATCACTGCGTTCCCGTGCATTGGATTTTTTACCGACTTCGCAGAGCGGTGCCCGCAAAATCGGACTGGTTTTGTAGACGATGCGAAACTTCGCCGCGACGCCAGGGTTGATGCGCTTGAGCACCTCGACGCTGTCGGGAGTGACCAAGGCGGCCTGCACCTGCCCGAACGAGAGCGCGAGCAACGCGTCGATGTCCTTGGCGACCGGGATGACGCGCACGCCATCCACCTTCACCCCGCCGCTCGACAAGCTCTGCAGCAGATCCTTGAAGCTGTTCTTGTCGCCCTTGGCGATCACCGTCGCTGCCAGGTTCTTTCCGGACAAGTCACGGCCATCACGGCCGCCGACGTCGATGAGGACCTTCTGGTAGAAGGGGTCCCCGCCGACCTGTGGGACGAGCAGCGGGTCGAGCCTGGTGTCCGCGCTAGCGACATAGCTCGACGACACCAACGCGAAGCGCGTCTTCGGATCGGCGAGCAAGCGCTCGAAGGCATCACGGCTCTCGACGGCCTGGAAGACCAGCGCGATGGCGGCGCTCGCGAGATAGTCGTTGAACCAGGTCGCGATGTTGACGATCGCTTGGTGATTCGCGTCCGGATCGAAGTAGACGATGCGCCCTTCGCCGTTTGCTGGCGCGGACTGAGCCGACGCATTGCCACAAACGAGCGCGGCCGCGACCGTCATGGCAATCACGAAACGGCCATACGGCGGGCGCCAACGCATCAGGGCGTGCAGTTATCACAGCTCGCCGGCCGAAACTACAAGGAGTGGGCTGAAACCCGTCAGGCATCACCCGACCTTTCATTGCCGCGCGCCGCTTTTCGGCTACGATTCGGCAGCATGAAGAAGCTTCTGGCGGTGTCGTGCTTGGTGGTGTCGTTCCTCGGGTGCGGTAGTGACGACAAGAACGGGCGTGGCGAGCTGCATGTCGCTTCGATCGTCCCGAAGACCGGCACCTTCTCGAGCATCTACCAGCTCGCCTCGGGCACGATGTCGCTGTGCGCGAAGATCATCAACGACGCCGGCGGCATCCTCGGCAACGACATCGTCTTCGACGAGTACGATGAGGCGGGCGGCACCAACGGCACGGCGCCGATCACCGCGGTCGCGAACACCCTCGTCGAGAACGGCACGCAGGTCTGGGTTGGACCGTATCTCAGCGACAGCGCCCTCGTCGCGGGCCCCATCGCCGGCGCCAATAGCCGTCTGCTCATCTCCACCATCGCGGCCTCCACCGCGTTCAGCACCATCGACGACAACGACTTCGCCTTCCGTGGCCTCGAGTCGCCCGCCATCACCGCGGTCGCGTCGGCGCGTATCGCGTACGCCTCTGGTCACCGGACCGCCGCGGCGCTGCATCAAAACTTCGCCGCGGGTAACGACATGTCGGCGCTGTTCCTCGCGGCCTTCGCGCAAGCCGGCGGTGCTGTGCAGGTCAATCAAGCGTACAACTTCGATCCCACCAACCCCGCCACCTTCGATCCCCAGCCAGCGCTGGACGCGGTCTTCGCCGGCAATCCCGACGTCATCTACCTCTACGGCACCGACAGCGACGCGCTCCGCCTCCTGACCGCTTGGAACAAGAGCGATTGGAACGGACAGCTCATCGTCGGTCTCGTGCTCGCATCGCCAGAGCTCGCCGCCGCGGTTGGGCCGGCCAAGCTCGCGGGCACGCTGTCGTACACGCAGATCCCGACTCCCGCGAACGAAGAGGCCTACGTCGTCAACGCCTTCGCCGAGGTCAACGGCTTCAGCATCGCCGCCGCGAACCTGCCCATCGTCTACTCGGTCATGAACTCCACCTTCCTCGGGGTGCTGGCCATCGAGGCGGCTGGCGAGAACGACGGCACCAAGGCGCGTGACGCCTTGCGCGGCCTGACCAACGCGCCGGGGACTCCCATCAAGGGCATCGTCGATTTCAAGAGCGCGCTCGATATCGTCAAGGCGGGTGACGACCTCGACTATCAGGGCTTGACCTCACCCATCGAGTTCGACGGGAATGGCGACATCGCTCCGGCGGCCGTGAGCGAGCGTCGCTTCACGTCGAGCGGCAGCCTCGAAGTGGTGCGTACGGTCACCCCAGGTATCGACTTCTGAAGACACCGGTTTCCCTTTTTCTCATATTGACCGCTATCGCGGGTGCCGCCAACGCGCAGAGTGACGGCACGCTCGGTAGCTTCAGTGACGAGATCGATCCGACGGCGGCGGCGGCGACGAGCACCGACGCGCTGTCGGACGTGTACAAGCTCATGGAGTCGGAGTTCGTGGTCACCACCGCCACGAAGTCCGAGGTGCAGCTCTCGGAAGCACCGTCCATCATCACGGTCATTCCGCGCAGCACCATCCAGATGCGCGGCTACCGCTCGGTCGGTGAAGCGCTCAAGAACGTCCCTGGGCTCTATGTCATCGACGACCTGGTCACGCAGAACGTCGGCGTGCGCGGCATCTCGGGCGGACCGGACTCGTGGAGCCGCATCATCAAGGTGCTCATCGACGGTCAGGCCGCGACCTTTTACACGCTCGCCGGCAACTTCCTCGGCCCCGAGTTCTTGCCGATGGAGGCGGTCGAAGCCATCGAGGTCATTCGCGGGCCCGGCTCCGCTCTCTACGGAGCCAACGCATTCCTCGCGGTCGTGAACGTCATCACGCGCAAGCCGGCCGGCACCCTGCTGTCGGGCTCGGGGAGCGCCGGCCTCGTCCGTGATCGCGGAATGTACGGTGCTCAGGCGCTCGCCAACGTGTCGAGCGGCGAAGGCCGTACCGCTTCGCGTATGATGCTCGCCGCGTCGGCGTGGCACATCGACCGTTCCGGCTTGGGCGCCCCGCCGTCCTCGGCGCTCTATGGTCAATACGCGGGTGTCGCCAGCCGCAACGACATCGCGCGGCCGGTCTCGCTCTTCAGCAACGGCGAGCTCGGCCTGGGGAACCTCGGCACCCTGCAGTACATGGTCGCGCACCAGCGCCTCGACTACGGCGCCGAGTTCGCGATGGATCAAACCTTGAGCGGCACCGCGCGTGTCGCCATGGCGAACACCATCGGGCGGCTCACCCACCGTCTGGACTTGCCGCTCTGGGGCGGCACGCTCGGGACGCAGACCTGGGGCGCGCTCACCTTCGGCCGCGCTCTACCCGCCGAGCGCCTCGAGGCCAGCCTCACCAACGCGTAC
Source organism: Myxococcota bacterium (assembly GCA_039809465.1). Lineage (GTDB taxonomy): Bacteria > Myxococcota > XYA12-FULL-58-9 > XYA12-FULL-58-9 > JALHOP01 > JALHOP01. The sequence continues at coordinate 2,488 of JBDHVB010000152.1, read as the reverse complement.
ATCGAGCGCACCCGCAGCTCGCGCGCCTTCGAGCTCGGCACCGAGGCGTCCTATTCACGTGGTCCGCACCTCGCCATGGTCGGGCTGCAGTACCTCGACGTGCTCGACCGCGGTGACACCAATCACGAGGTGGAGATCGACGCAGCCGGCGGCATCGGCGACAAGATCCTCCGCAATCGCGGACGACGCTTCCGCTATGGCAATCTCGGTGTGTACGCTCAAGTGGTCTACTACCCCATCAAGCGCTTGGGGCTCACCGGCAACGTGCGCTACGACATGAACGAAGCGTGGGCCAACAACGTCAGCACGCGCCTCGCGGCGGCCTACGAGATCATGCCGCGCCTCCACGCGAAGCTCCTCTACGGGACGTCGTACGTGCCACCAGCGCCGACCCAGCTGTTCTCGCAGCCCATCAGCATCCGGGGCGTTCAGGGCAACGCCGATCTCACGCCGCAGACCGCGCAGACGGTCGAGGCCGCTATATCGTACACCGCGAGCGAGCTGTTCAGCGTGCAGCTCAATGTCTTCCGCACCCAGGTCGATGACCGCGTCGAGTACGTGCGCAGCCTCTTCCTGCAGACCGCGCGCAACTTGAGCGAGAGCACGACGTACGGTGGTGAGCTCGCCGGCGAGGTGCGTCTCGCGCCGTTCTTCTTCCAGGGCAACGCCTCGTATCAGTACAGCAACGTCGAGGCGCCCGACCCGCAACCGCCGTCCTTCACGCTCCTGTACGGAGAAAACGACGGCCGTCTCCCGAGCTATCCCAAGCTCCAAGGCCATCTCACGGCTGGCGTGACGCTCCCGGCGCAGCACCTGCAAGTCGCGCTCACCGGCCATGGCGCCACTGCCCGCCGCATGTTCTTCATCGATCCAGCGACCAATCAGCCGCCCGGCTTGGTGGCCAGGTACGCGACCTTCGACGCGAACGTCCGCACCCTCGACTTGAAGCTCGCGACCTGGACCTTCGACGTCGGCCTGTCGATCCAGAACATCTTCGATACACAGTACGCCGAGCCCGGGGCGTTTGGCGTGAATATCCCGGCACTTGGCCGCGTCGCCATGCTGACGCTCACCGTCACCCACTAAGGCCCCGAAGCACGACGTCGAACGGCCCGACCGACCCTTGCGGTTTGGGCGCGTTTTGGTATGACGCGCGGCCAATAAAGGAACACCACCCCATGAAGAAACCCTCTGCGATCAAGCCTGCGACCGGTAAGCTCGGCATCCTCCTTCCCGGCATGGGCGCCGTCGGCACCACCATCATCGCTGGCGCCATGCTCGCACGTAAGAACTACGCGAAGCCCTTCGGCTCGCTCACGCAGATGGGCAGCATCCGCCTGGGCAAGCGCACCGACAACCGCGCGCCCCTCATCAAGGACTTCATCTCGCTCGCGAAGCTCGACGATGTCGTCTTTGGCGGATGGGATCTCTTCGCGAACAACGCCTACGACGCGGCGATGGAAGCCAAGGTCCTCACCACCGATCACTTGAACCTCATCAAGGACGAGCTCTCCGCGGTGAAGCCGATGCAGTCGGTCTTCTTCCCCGAGTACGTGAAGCGTCTTCGTGGTGAGAACGTGAAGAAGCAGACGTCGAAGCGCGAGCTCGCCGAGGCGACCCGCGAGGACATCCGCAACTTCAAGAAGGTGAACGGCCTCGACCGCGCCGTCGCCGTCTGGTGCGGCTCGACCGAAGTGCACCGTGAGCCGACCGAAGTTCATGCGTCGCTCAAGGCGTTCGAGAAAGGTCTCGACGCTTCGGACAGCGCCATCGCGCCGTCGCAGATCTACGCCTACGCTTGCTTGATGGAAGGCGTCTCGTACGCCAACGGCGCGCCGAACCTCACGGTCGATGTGCCGGCGATGCTCGAGCTGGCGCGTGAGCGTCAGGTGCCGATCAGCGGCAAGGACTTCAAGACCGGCCAGACGCTGATGAAGACCATCCTCGCGCCGGGCCTGAAGTCGCGCATGCTGGGTATCCGCGGTTGGTTCTCGACCAACATCCTCGGCAACCGTGACGGCGAGGTTCTGGACGATCCGGAGAGCTTCAAGAGCAAGGAAGTCTCGAAGCTCGGCGTGCTCGAGCAGATCTTGCAGCCGGAGAAGTACCCCGAGCTCTACGGCAACATGTATCACAAGGTCCGCATCGAGTATTACCCGCCGCGCGGCGACGAGAAGGAAGGCTGGGACAACCTCGATATCTTCGGTTGGCTCGGCTACCCGATGCAGATCAAGGTCGACTTCCTCTGCCGTGACTCGATCCTCGCGGCGCCGGTCGCGCTCGACCTCGCGCTCTTCTCGGACTGGGCGCATCGCGCGGGCATGCATGGGATCCAGGAGTGGCTGTCGTTCTATTACAAGTCGCCGCAGGCAGCGCCGGGGCTCTATGCCGAGAATGACCTGTTCATTCAGCAGATGAAGCTGAAGAACACGCTGCGTTGGGCGCAGGGTGAAGAGCAGATCACGCACCTTGGCCATGAGTATTACGA
>JBDHVB010000151.1:0-14219 GCA_039809465.1 Myxococcota bacterium | reverse complement strand
CGACCGACCTACCTGAAGCGGTAGCTCGAGGGCCGGGCACGTACCAAGCGTGCCCGGCCTTGTTTTTTGCGCGACCGTGGCACGGGCTGATTTCGCCGATGCGGCGTGCCTACCGCGAGGCTGAATTGCCGTTCACCGCATCAATGCAGCGTGCTTCCGCGGGGCCGAATTGCTGTTCACCGCATTGATGCGGCGTGCTTCCGCGGGGCCGAATTGCTGTTCACCGCATTGATACGGCGGCTCTCGCAGGGCCGAATTGCCGTTCACCGCATTGATGCGGCGGCTCTCGCAGGGCCGAATTGTCGTTCACCGCATCGATGCGGCGTGCTTCCGCGGGGCCGAATTGCTGTTCACCGTATTGATGCGGCGTGCCTACCGCGGGGCTGAATTGCTGTTCACCGCATCGATGCGGCGGCTCTCGCAGGCCGAATTGCTGTACACCGCATCAATGCGGCGTGCCTACCGCGAGGCTGAATTGCCGTTCGCCGCACTGATGCGGCGGCTCTCGCAGGGCGAATTGCTGTTCACCGCATTGATGCGGCGTGTTCCCGCAGGGCCGAATTGCTGTTCACCGCATCAATGCGGCGTGCTCCCGCAGGGCTGAACTGCCGTTCACCGCATCGATGCGGCGTGCTCCCGCAGGGCCGAGCTGCCGTTCACCGCATCAATGCGGTGCCTGACGCGTCCCACGAGGGGCCTACTTCGTGGCAGCCGCGGAGTTGATCCCGTCCACGACGTTCTGGACGAGTGATGGCACGCGCTCCGCCAGAGCGTCCTCGGTTTTGTCGACGAGGAGGCTGGCGCGGGCGGCGACGGTGGCGTCGCTGGTGCGGACGGCGCTGACGTTGATGTTGTACTTGGAGCCGAGGACGCCGAGCTCGCCGTACATCACGAGGTCGACGCCGAGGGCGCCGCCCATCTCGGCCATGCAGGAGACGTCGGTGCAGCCGAGGGCCTGCTTTTGCTTGTCGGCGGCGAGGACCGCGTCCATGTCGGAGGCGCCGACGGTGCGCAGGCGCTTCACGCCTTGGAGCTGCGACAGCATGTAGTTCGAGAGCAGCTGGCAGGTGGCCTTGTCGACGCCGCGCACGGGCTTGAGCGGCATCATGAGGACCGAGGTCGGCGCGTCCATCGCGAGGGCGGTGGTCTCGATGGTGGTGTTGCGGGAGCTGATGCTGGCGCTCGCGATCGGAGTCGCGGGCTGGGTGGGCGTGATGGCGACGACCTTGCCCTTCATGGCGTCGGCGACGCGCTTCGATTTGATGGCCTCGGCGACGAGCGCGCTGACCACGGCGTCTTCGTTGTCGTAGCCAATCTTGCGGGTGAGCTCTTCGACGAGTACGCCATCGCGGACGACCTCGAGGGTGAGGTCGCCATCGACGTCGTTGTTACGGTGGCAGTCACGCATGACACCGCGCAAGCGGACTTCGAGGTCGAAGCCGTCGCTGCGGCGGTCGGTGACGCGGTAGCCGTTCTTCTCGATGGCGTCACGGAGCGGCTGAGCGAACGAGACACCGCTCGCCATGCGGAAGTTGCGCAGCCGGCAGACCGCGCTCTCGGAGCGCATGCGGGCGCGGCCGTCTTCGAAGAGGATGGTCGGGCCGCCGCTGCGACGCGTCTCCTTGGTGACGCGTGGCGCTTCCCGCTCACGTTCCTTCTCTGGGGCCGCCGCTGCTTGCGGCTGGTCACCGCGGTGGCGGTCGCGGATGTGGACGCTGCCGCAGCTCACGACGAGCGGCAGGGAAAGAGCGGCAAGTAAGGCGCGGCATTGACGCACCCGGTTGATTTAGCGAAGCTTCAATGCGGCGTCCATCCTTACACGTCTCCCAGCGGCGTAAACTGGCGGCCTTCGAGCGGTGTCACGTGACGGCAATCCAGCGCAACAACGCCTTGCTTCCCAACTCCGGCCAGGTCCAGCTGCGAGGCGGCGGCTCAGGCCGTGGCGCTGGAGTCTTCCGCCGCGACGCTACGGGGCGTCGTTTTCGCTTCCCCGCCGATCCTGCCGCCGAGCTCATGCCGAGCGCCGAGTTCTTGGGGAGCGAGCCCGACTTCCAAGCCATCCTGGAAGACTTCCGCGATAGCCCGCTCGACCCGTCGCGCCGCCGGGTGCTCGGCCGTCTCATGGGCATGTTCGCGATGGACTATCAGGGCGCCCGTGCCGAGGAGCGCCGCTTCTTGCGCCGGCTCCTGATGGGCCGCAACGCGCGCGAGGGCTACGCGGCGAACCGCGCGCTGCACCTGTGCCAGATCCCTCACGTCATCCGCCGCACGCTGGCGCTGGGGGTCGCCGAGTCGCGCTTCGCCACTGGCCCCATGTCCGGCTTCTTGGGCGCGGTGCAGGCGCGCAACGCCGCGATCACCTTCATGTTGCTCGGCCCCGCGGCACGCGAGCGGGTCTGGAACGCGCTCACCCGCGCCGGCTCGCACGACAAGATCGGTCCGCTGAAGAACGCCGACCGCTTGGCCGAGCGCGCGCTCATCTTGAAGGCGCTCGCCGCCCGCCGTCACTTGCTGGGCCCGTGGAGCATCGTCGGGCACACCGCGCTCGACGAGGTGATCGCTTTCGCGGACGAGATCCGCGCCAACTCACGCATGCACCTGGCGCTCACCACGACGCTCGAGCGCCCCAAGGATGGCCTCACCATGCCCATCCCCGAGAAGGTGCCGGCGGCGAAAGGCGCGCGCTTGGCGGCGATGGCCCGCGCGGCCATCGACCCGGTGTATGCTTGGCGGCTGCACGGGGCGCGTCAGGACTTGGTCACCGACGAGCCATGGGGCGCGGCCGCCGCCGAGGATGCGCTACCGGATCTCGATCGTAGCCCATTGCTCGACCGGACTCGCTTGCATCAAGCGCTCGCCGAGGCGCGGCAGCTCGGGGATGAGCTGATGCCGCTCGCGGCCAATGACGCTCTCGCGGCGCATCTCGGCGGCAGGGATCTGAAAGGCGAAGAAGCCGACACCAAGGAGGTCGCGTTGCGCGTCCTCGCGGACCGCGGCTTCGACGTCATGCGCGCCGACGCCATCGAAGCCATCCGTGACGACTCGAAGGGCATCTACCGCTACGACGCCGCGCGCGCCTTCAGCATGCTGGTGTCGCGCTTCACCGGCGCGATGTACGTGCGCCGCGTCTTCAGTGATCAGGTGACCGCTGGAGCGGAGCCCATCGGCCAGATCGAGCGCGCGCTCGCGCAGGGCTACGTGGTGCCGGCGGTGCTCGCCGAGCTGCGCAAGACCACGGTGAAGCCGCTGCTCATCGTCGGCGCGCGTGGCGACCCCAAGGGAAAGCCCGAGCTCGTGGTGCAGCCGATCACGGGTGAGCTCCTCGTCGTCCCGGCGAAGAGCATGCTCGACCCCGTGCTCCCCGAAGAGCTCGGCACCCGCGCGCGCGCCGACGCGTATCTCGCCCCCGCCGCGCTCGACTTGTTGGCGCCACCCTTCGGCATCGTCTTCCCGGAGATCGGCCTGGAGGATCGCCTATGAGCGAGCTCGCCAAAGGCCTGCTCGACGCCAAGGGCGCGCCCCGCGACCTGGCCCTCACCGCACGCGCCACCGCGAAGGCGCTGGTTGCCGCCGGCATCGATCCGTCGAGCATCGACATCGTCGCGGAGCACACCGCGCGCCTCGCGGAGGTGCTGGGGGGCGAGACGCTCTCCTATCAAGAATACGCGGAGGCGCTCGCCCACACCGCGTCACCCGAGCAGCTGCTCGCCATCATCGAGCCGGCGTTCACCCGGCCCATGAACAAAGCGTCGCTCGCGGCGCTGGCGGTGCACCTGGTCGACGTGGGCGAGCTCATGGCCTTCGCGGTCTACGCGCCCGAGCTGCCGAACATATCCGCCAAAGCGGACCGCAGCGGTGGCGCGGCGCGCAGCGCGGGCGTCGCCAAGCGCCTCAGAGGCTAGCAAAGCGTCAGCTCCAGCCGAGGAAGGGCGTTTCGATGGTCACGCCACGCGCCGCGGCCGCGAGATCGCGTGCATGCCGTTGGAGCTTGGCGTCGGTGCATTTGGCCGCGAGGGCACCGGCGAACTGCTCGACCCGCGCGCCTTCCAACGCGGACAGATAGAAGACCATCTGGCGCCAGGCGTACGCCATGCTCTTCTTGAGGCGCAGCCGCGCGTGCTGATCGCGTGGCGGGCGGCGCGATAGGATCCAGGCGCCGCACGCCTCGGCGAGGGCCAAGCGATCGAGCTGGGCGTCGAGGCCCATGGCGTCGACGAGGGTCGCCATGTTGTGGCTGGTGATGATCTGCGCCCGCTCGATGACGCGGGCGTTCTCGACGACCCTATGAGTGGTGGCGCTGGTGCTCTTGCGGCACAAGGCAACGAACGTCGGCAGGCCTGCGTCGTTGTCTGGTATCGCAGACACATCGGCGTAGTCGATGTCGTAATAGCGGGCGTAGAGCGAGCCCGTGAGTGACTTCGCCGCGACGTGCGCGGCGCGGATGAACTTCGGCGCGAACGTCCCCGCGAAGATGTCGGCGGCGAGCTCCTCCACGAACGGCAGCTGGAGGCCGCTGGCTTGCGCCAACACCGTGAGCTGCTCGACGAACGGGTTCGCTGGGATCGCCTGCGGAAACGAGCGTAAGGCGAGCAGCGCAAACTCGACGAGCGTGGCGTGGGAAGCCGCTCGGCTGGCGTCGTCGCTGACGATCCATGGCGCGATGGCTCGCACCCACGGCAGCTCCTCGAGCTTCACCTGAGCCGCGAGGTTCAGCAGCAAGAGCGACCGGCGCTCGTGAAATGCCACGTAGAGCGACTCATGAAGGCGCGCCAGATTATCGTCCGCTATCGAAGATGTACGGGCTTGCGCGACGAAGCGCGGCAAGAGCTTCGCCAGCGCATCCGACGAGGTCACGAGGCCGCTCGTGACGAGCGCGTCGAGCGTGGACGCGACGCAGCGGCGCAGCTTCCAAACGAGCGCCGGTGGTATCGCGGGATACGTGGCCTGCAACGGCGTGAGGACTTCGGCGATATCGTCCAGCACACCGTCTTGCGGATGCGTCGCGAGCGCCTCCGTCATAGCATGCGCGATGTGGTGATGCATGGGGCGCGCGGCTTCGGCAGCTTTGTGCGCGAGCTCGGCGGTGTGGCCGGCATCGCCGGGGACGCCGTGCTTGGCGATGTAGCACTCGACGATCCAGCGGATGTTCCCGAGGGCGCGCGCATCGAGCTCCTCGCCGGCGATGATGCGCCTCATGAAGTCCCGCAGGCGGGCGAAGTTCTCTTTGCGCTTCTCCGGCTTTCCCGAGAGCCGATGCCGCGCCCGTGCCGCCGCGTAGTCGTCGAGCAGCTCGCTGGCCCGTCTACGCCAATCTTCATCGAAGTTGTCTTCACGAAACAGCGCGACCGCTCGAGCGTACAAGGGCGCCCAGACCCCCAGCGATTCGTTCATCGCGGCGACGCGCGGGTTCATCTGCTTGCGACCGAGATTTCGAGCGACCTCGGCGATGGTCTGGGGCGCGACACGGCGGGTACTCGGGGTCGGCCGCGCCCGCGGCGCTGGATAGAAGCGCAGCTGCGCGAAGTAGGGTTGCAGCTCCTCGAGCAGCGCCGCGGCCCGCGTGTTCTCGTCCTGCCGGAGCAGCCAGGCGACGACGAGCAAGGCGCCTTCTTCGGGGACCTCGAGCTCATAGCAGCCGCTCTCCAGCATCTCACCGAGCTCGGCGAGACCAGGGTCGGTGATGAAGTGTCCGTTGAAGCGTCCACGCGCCGTGGCGTCGAGGGCGCAGCCTTGACGCGCAGCCAGCGCCCGCTCGTGCGGACGAAAGGGACCCGCCGCCGCTGGAACATCGGTCGCGAAGCCACCGTGCAGCACGTGTGGCGTCACCCAGGCGGGGAGGCCGGTGATCGGCGTCCGCGAGCCGATGTCGAGCGCGCCCGAGGCCGTGCCTTCGATGACACGCAGCCAATCGCGCACACGCTCGGCGGCCTTGGAGTCGGACTTCGCCAGCGCCTTCAAGAGCTGCTGAATGGGGTAGCCGAGATTGATCATGTCAGACGCCTGAAGGCAGGAATCGAACCTGCTCCCTTCCGGTCCGAAGCCGGATGCTCGCCAATGAGCTTCTTCAGGATACGCTGCCGACCCTACCACGGAGTCGGCGGTGCCGCCGCGAGACCCAATGAGCTTGCTCGCTCAGTACTCCACCACGAGCAGCGTGAGCCCCCACGGGGGGGCGGTGATGCCGGCTCTGGTGCGGTCGCGCGCTTCGAGGATCGTACGCACGTCGTCGGGGGTGAAGCGCTTGCGGCCGACTTCGGTGAGGGTGCCGGCGAGGATGCGGCACATGTGGCGGCAGAAGGCGTTCGCGTGGAAGGTGATGTCGACGTAGCGTCCGACCGGCGCGCGTGGCGTCGCTTCGATGGTGATGGCGAACATCTCGCGGCGGGCGTGCTCGGCGTCGCATTGGGCGCTGCGGAACGATTCGAAGTCGCGCTCGCCGATGAGGTGCTGGGCGGCGGCGCGCATGGCGTCCAAGTCGAGGTGCTGCCGGACGTGCCAGGCGCGCAGTGCCTCGAGGGCCGCGGGCTGGCGCGCATTGTAGACGCGATAGCGGTAGCGCTTGGCCTTCGAGTCGTGGCGCGCGCTGAACTCCAAGGGCACTTCCTCGGAGATGTGGACGGAGATGTCCTCCGGCAAGTGCGCGTTCATGGCAGGGGCGAAGCGCTCGGCTGGGATGTGGCTGTCGACCTTGAAGCAGACCACCTGGCCCATGGCGTGAACACCCGCGTCGGTGCGCCCGGCGGCCTCGACGTGCGGGCGCTCGCCGGTGATGGCGAAGAGCGCGTCGGCCAAGGTGCTCTGGATGCTCGGGCCTTCCGGCTGCGCTTGCCACCCGAGGTAGCGGCTGCCGTCGTACTCGACGATGATCCGGATGTTGCGCAGGCTCACAGCAGGTCGATGGCGAGGCCGACCAGCGCGTAGTTCTCGGTCATCTCGAGTCCGCTCGAGCGGAAGCCGCTGTAGGCCATGCTGTACTCGATGAACAGATATGTGTCCGCGATGCCGGACCCGGAGCGGCCGCTCATGGCGGCGCCGGGCTCGATCCAATCGAGGTTGAGCGCGAGGCCCACCGAGCCGTTCACGCCGAGCGTGCCGCCGCGGCCCTTCGAGCCGTCGCTCGCGACCGAGGTCTTGCCGGCGGCGCTGTTGAACCAGAGGAAGTAGTCGATGCCGCCTTTCACGTACGGCACGAGCGGGATGTAGAAGCGCTCCTTGAAATAGTCGAGCTTGAACACCGCGCCGACGGTGAGCGGCATGACGGTGAGCGAGGTCTTTTCGTTGCCACGCACCGAGCCATCGAGCCCGCCATCTTCGCAGCCCGCTCCCTCGGGGCAGTCACGCGTACGGCCCGAGGCGCGCCAGTGGCCGATGCGGAAGAACAGGCCGCCAACGCCAAAGCGGTCCCATGGGTACCAGCTCACTTCGAGCTGTTTCATCAAGGGGCGGTCTTTGAACAGCGAGCTGTCGTTGCCGTAGACGGTCTCGTAGGCCTCACGCTCGGCGTCGTTGCCGATGGCGGGCCGCCACGGACCGAAGCGCAGCTCGAAGCCGAATTGCGGGCGGGCGCTCTGATGAACGCGGTCGCCCTCGTTGATGATGAAGGGATCGGGATCGATTGGAGGGTCGGTGTCTTGGGCGAGGGAGAGGGAGGGGAGGAGTAAGACGAGGAGGGCGACGATGGCTGATGGCCGATAGCCGATGGTCGATAGCCGACGGCCGATAGCAGATAGCCGATGGCCGATGGCCGATGGCCGATAGCCGATAGCCGATAGCCGATGACCGATGACCGATCGCCGCTGCCCGCCTTCCGCTTTCCGCCTACCTTTGACCGCCCGCCCCAGCACCGCCAGCACCCCCCACATCGCCAGCATCGACCCCGGCACCTGTCCGCAATAACCTGTCGGCGGCTCGCCCGGGTAGCACTCGATGAAGTCGCACTCATTGCGCGTAGTCACGAGCTGCGGCGCGGAGAATGCACCAATGTTACCGGCGATGTCGCGCGCGGCGGCGCAGACCTCGAAGGTCCTGCCGTTCTCGACGCCCTCGATGATGAACTCGGTGGAGTCGCTGGTGGAGCCCTGACGCACCGATTCGCGCTCCTTGTAGTCGGCCCAGCTCGCGCAACCGCCCTCGGCGACCTCCTCGGTCTCTTCCGGAACTTCGCGATAGCGGACGATGTACTTCGCCACCTCGTCGTTGTTCGCGAGCCCCACGCGCAAACGAAAACGCCCATCGCCGCCCGTCACGGTGAACGAGGTCGGCGCGTCGGGCGTGACCGTGTCGACCAAGAAGGTCATGTAGACCAGGGGATCGCCGCTCTCGAGCGCCGAGTCCGCGACGCCGTTGTTCGCGGGGCTGATGCCGATGCACAGCCGGTAGCGGGTGTTCTGGATCGGCCTGCTCTCGTCGCAGGCACCGATCGCCGTCGCCAAGCCCTGCACCGTGGAATAGGTGCTGCTCGCGAAGTCACGCGGGAAGGTGAACGCCTGACCATTCACCAGCGGCGTGTTCGACAGCAGGTCCTTGCTGTCGAGCGGCGCATCCGACGGAACGATGTTCTCCGCGAAGGTGCAGTCGCTCTTGGTCGCGAAAACGTACATGCGGCTGTTCGCGGGAATGGCGGCCGACGTCAACACGAAGCTGATGAGGCGCTGGTCGCTGCCGTCACAGGACGACTTGCTGATGGGCAGACAGCGTCCGCCATCGTAGAGCGTGCAGAACACGCGGCCGTTCGGGCCGGCGTTGCCGTTGTTCTCGTTGGGGGAGTCGATGCGGGCCGTGAGCCCGCCGCTCTCGTTCTTTTGATTCTGCGTGGACGCGTCCGTCGGGATCGCCAGGGCGACCGCCGGACCGCACACGACCGCGAGAGCGGTGGCGATGAGACGTTTGACTTTCACGCGACGCAATTTGACTCAGTTCACGGCGCGCGCCGCAAGATAGTCGCGCACCAAAATCTCGGCGATCTGCACGGCGTTCGAGGCCGCGCCCTTGCGGAGATTGTCCGCGACGCACCACAGCGACAGCGTATTCGGCTGCGAGTCGTCCTTGCGGATGCGGCCGACGAAGGTCGCGTCGGTACCGTCGGCTTCCATCTGCGTCGGGTAGACCAGGTTCGCCGGGTCGTCCATGAGCATCACGCCTTTGGCCTCACGCAAGAGCTCGCGCGCCGTCTCGGGCGACAGCTCCTTCTCGAACTCGACGTTCATCGACACCGCGTGCCCGTTGAACACCGGGACGCGCACGCAGGTCGCATTTACGCCAACGCTCGGGGCGTGCATGATCTTCCGCGTCTCGTTGCGCATCTTGAGCTCTTCCTTCGTGAAGCCGCCCTCCACGAAGTCGTCGATGTGCGGCAGGCAGTTGAAGGCGATGCGCTTGGGGAAGACGGTGCTCTCGACGTCGCCACCGCCGAGCAGCGTCGACACCTGGGTCGAGAGCTCCTCCATGGCGTTCTTTCCCTTGCCGGAGACGGCTTGGTAGGTCGAGCAGACGATGCGCTTGATGGGCACGCTGCGGTGCAGCGGCGCCAAGGCCACGACCATCTGAATGGTCGAGCAGTTCGGGTTGGCGATGATGCGGCGCTGCTTGAAGAGCGCGATGTCCTCGGGGTTCACCTCGGGGACGACGAGCGGGATCTCGGGATCCATGCGCCAGGCCGAGCTGTTGTCGATGACGATGGCGCCCGCTTCAGCGGCCGCGGGGGCGAGCTGCTTCGAGGGGCCGCCGCCAGCGGACATGAGGACGACGTCGATGCCCTTGAAGGCGTCGGGGGTGGCGACGCGAACCGGGATCTCCTTGCCTTGATACTCCACGGCCTCGCCGAGGCTGCGGGGCGAGGCGAGCGGCACGAGCTCGCTCAAGGCGAAGCCACGCTCCTCGAGCACCGCGATCATCTCGCGGCCGACGAGACCGGTGGCACCAACGACGGCTACACGCACATTCTTCGACATGGGGCGTCACATGCGGCCAGCGGCGTCGCACGTCAAGTGCCGCGCTGCTGGGTCTGGAAACAACAAGGCCTCCCGAAAGCGGATGCTCGCGGGAGGCCTCGCGTATCGCGTGAGCGACGGATGATTACTGAATCACGAAGACGACTTCCACGCGGTTGTTCTTGGCGCGGCCGTCGGCCTTCGAGTTGTCGGCGATCGGGTTCTCGCCGCCGTGACCGGCCGAGCGGACGCGGTTGAAGTCCAGCTTCTCGCTGTCGACCAGGTACTGCGCGACCGACTGCGCGCGGGCCGCCGACAGGGTCAGGTTCGCCGCCTCGTTACCACGCGAGTCGGTGTAACCATCGACGGTGATCTGGTAGCCCGGGTACTTGCGGGCGAGCTCGGCAACCGCCTTCAGGGTGCCCTGGCGCTCCGGCAAGACCTGGGTCTTCTTGGCCTTGAAGAGGTCCGACAGCGCGATGACCACGCCACGCGAGTCGCGGCGGGCGGCGGCCAGCGGGATCGCCGAGGCGTCCTCGAGGAGGGCGTTCTGCTCGGCCAGCGGCGTCAGGCTCGCGGTGGCGGCCTTCTGCTTGGCGAGCTCCGAGGCGAGCGCGGCGCGGTCAGCGGCCGACAGCTGCTGCTGAGCCTGCAGCTGCGCGATGCGCTCCATGCGCGAGACGCGGCCCGAGAGGTCGGCAAGACGGGCGTCTTCCTCGGCCTTCGCGCCGGTCGCCACGGTCAAGCGGCCCTTCGAGGCCTCGACGGCGGCGTCGGCGTCGGCGACGCGCACGTGCTCGTCGGCGGTGGCCATCGTCACGGTCGCGAGGTCGGTGTAGTACTCGACCTGCTTGGCGTCGCCGTCTTCGAACGCCTTGTTGGCGCTGGCGTAGTAACCCTGCGCTTCCTTGTAGACGTCAGGCGAAGCGGCCTGAACGCGCGCCACGTGCTCCGGATCCTTCATGGAGCCGTCGAGCGCGACGAGGTTGGCGGGGCGGGGGCCGGTACCGCACGCCGCAGCGGCGACACCAGCAAGAATGACGAGGCGAGATGCACGAATCATTGTGTTCAATTCCTATGTCGTAAGTGAGGGGAGGGGATTAGAGGCCCTTGGACTCGAGGTCCTTGACCTTGGCCTGCATGGCGTCGGCCTGCGCCTTGACGTCGGCGGCGGCCTGCTCGGCGGTGGTGGCACCCGCGGTCGCTTCGGCGGCGCGCGTCTCGGCGGCAACACGCTCGACCTTGGCGCGGGCGTAGCGGGCGATGATCTGCGCGCGCTGGAGAACGGCGCCGGCCTCTTCCAGCTTCTCGCTGGCGACGAACGCCTGGCCCTGGCCGATCAAGGTGCGCACGCGCTCCAGGTCGGTGGCGGCGACGCTGGTCGTATCCGCGGTCTGGGTCTCCGCGAGGCTCGTGCCGAGCTTCTCGAAGGCGCTGGTGTAGAAGGCGGCATCACGATCATCACCGGCATGAGCGAGCGCACTGACCGCGCTTACCGCGAAAATGGCTGCTGCAACGGCAAGCTTCCGAGACAACATGAACAACTCCTTTTTTATTGCAGGCTGAACAAATCAGGCGCGGTCCGCGCGCCTGGGCGCAAATTGATCGTCTTTCGCCCGTTATGCAAGGCTTTTGGCAACTCCATCGATCATCCCTAGATCGATTTTTGACGGCTTTTTACCGCGTGCTAGAGTCGCAAGCGTGACGCGGGACATGAAGAATCGACGTCGCGGTACCAGCCGCGGCAGCAGCAAAAAGAAGGTCGGTTTCGGCCTGTTGCTCCTCTTGGGCGCCATCAATGTCGCCGTTTTCCTCTATTACGGTGATCCCCGGGAGCGGGCGCGCGAGATGGCACCGCCGGCTCCCTCGGCCGAGTCGCCACGCCAGCGCGCGACCCAGCGCCGCGCCGATCTGAAGGACGCGCGTCTGCCCGCCGTCGTCTGGAGCGACGCTGCCGCTTTCGCGGACTTCCACCGCACCGGCGTCATCGCGGACACCGAGTCCGAAGTCGAGCCATGGGCCAACACCGGCCTCGACCCTCTGCTCGGTCTCCGCACGCCGGGGCCCGAGCAGCGCGTCGAGGTGGTGCAGCTCAAGCTGGGGCAGACGCTGCCGATGGCGCTCGCCGGCATCGGCGCCTCACCGCAGGATCTCGCGTCCGCGATCACGGCCTTGCAGACCCTCGTCGACTTCCGCCGCCTGCGCGCTGGGCAGACGCTCAAGGCCCGCCTCGACGACAGCGGCAAGCTCCTGTCGCTCGGCATCCATCAGAGCATCGCCGAGAGCGTGGAGGCGACGCGCGACGGTGAAGTGTTCAAGGCCGTCAAGGTCGACGTGCCGATCGAGACCGTGATCGCGAACGTCTCCGGCACGGTGAGCTCGACGCTCTGGGAAGCCATCGCGGGCCGCGGCGAGGAGCCAGGCCTCATCGCCGACTTCGCCGACGTCTTCGCCTGGGAGATCGACTTCTTCCGCGATGTCCGCGTCGGCGACAGCTACCGCATGCTGGTCGAGAAGCGTTACGCGCGCGGCAAGCTCGTCGGCTACGGCCGCATCCTCGCCGCGGAGTACGTGAACGACGGCAGCTCGCATCGCGTCTTCTATCACGCCGCGGCCGGCACGACTGGCGGCTACTACGGCGCGACCGGTGAGAGCGCGAAGAAGCTGCTCCTCAAGATGCCGCTCCAGTACGGCCGCATGACCAGCGGCTTCGGCACGCGTCATCACCCGGTGTTGGGCTACACGCGCGCCCACAACGGCGTCGATTATGGCGTACCGGTCGGCACCCCGGTCTGGGCGGTCGGCGACGGCCGCGTGGTCAAGGCCGGCTGGGGCTCGGGGTTTGGCAACCTCGTCGAGATCGCCCACGCCAACGGCTGGACCTCGCAATACGCGCATCTCTCGTCGATCGCCGTGCGCGTCGGCCAGCACGTGTCGCAGAAGATGACCATCGCCAGAAGCGGGAACACGGGCATGTCGACCGGTCCGCACTTACACTATGGCCTGAAGCAGCACGATCGTTACGTGAACCCGGCGTCACAGAAGTTCGACCGCGCCGAGCCACTCAAGGGCGACGAGCTGCAAGCATTCAAACTCGAAGTCGAGCGCCTCTCCGCGGAGCTCGATCGCATCACCGTCGCGTCGCTCTGAGACGCAAAGGCTCTCTCGTCGTGCGCTTCGCCGCCGCCATCGCAGCTTGTCTGGTCGCGACGCCCGCGCTCGCCATCGAGCTCCCGCAGCCCGGTGAGCCCGTCGACGTCGAGCGCATCATCCGCTCGATGAGCATCGAGGAGAAGGTCGGCCAGCTCCTCTTCGTGGGCTTCGGTGGCACCGAGGTCAATCCGCACATCGAGTTCTGGGTGAAGCAGCGCCACGTCGGCGGCGTCGCCTTGTTCTCGCGCAACATCGTCGACTTGAAGCAAACGGCCTCGTTCACCCGCGGCATCCACGCCTTGACGGACGGCAAGGTGCCGCTCTTCGTGGCGCTCGATCAGGAGGGCGGCAACGTCGTGCGGGTCAAGGACGGCGCCATGACCCTGCCTGGGAACATGGCGCTGGGGGCCACGCGCTCGACGACGCTCGCGTACATCGCGGGGCAGGGGCTCGCGGTCGACCTGAAGCTCTTGGGGTTCAACATGAACCTCGCGCCGGTGCTCGACGTGAACTCGAACCCCAAGAACCCGGTCATCGGCGTGCGCTCGTACGGCGAGAAGGCGGAGCTCGTGGCCGACCTCGGCGCCTGGTACGTGCGCGGCCAGCAAGAGATGGGCGTCGTCGCGGTCGCCAAGCACTTCCCTGGTCACGGCGATACGCACACCGACTCGCACTTCGACATGCCGGCCATCTCCGCCGACATGAAGCGCCTCAACGAGCTCGAGCTCGCGCCCTTCAAGCGCGCCATGGACGTCGGCCTCGACGCGGTCATGACCGCGCACATCGCCTTGCCGCGCGTCGCCGAGGAGGCGAACCTCCCGGCAACGCTATCGCGGAACATCCTCACCAAGGTGCTGCGCGAGCAGATGGGCTTCGACGGCATCGTCATCACCGACGGCCTCGAGATGGACGGCATCGTCGAGCGCTACGGCAGCGGCCGCGCCGCGGTCATCGCCATCAACGCCGGCGCCGACATGCCGCTCGTGTTGTGGCAGATGAAGAAGAAGGACGAGGTCTACGACACCCTCATGGCCGCGGTGAAGAGCGGTGAGATCAGCAAGGAGCGCCTCGATCAATCGGTGCGCCGCATCCTCACGGTGAAGGCGCGCCGCGGCTTGTTCGACCGCCAGCTCGAGC
>JBDHVB010000150.1:0-14296 GCA_039809465.1 Myxococcota bacterium | reverse complement strand
GTTCGCGCCGGTGCAGGAGATGGCGTGCACCTTGTCCTGACGGATGAGCTCGGCGATCGAGATGCCCATCTCGGCGGTGCTCATGGCGCCGCCCATGGTGAGCAGCATCTTGCCGCCACCTTCGAGGTGCTTCACCCAGCCCTCAGCTGCGTCGACGACGGCCGCCGCGTTGAAGTGCCGGTAGTTGTGCTTGATGAAGTCTTTGATTGCGCCCATGGCGCGGGTCTCTAGCAGCTTCGAACGGGCCGCGTAAGATCAGAAAAACCTCCGTCAGCCCTGCGCGGTGTCAGACGAAAGCGGCGCGCAACGCATCGACGCGGAGGTCGGCTTCGATGGTCATGCCGACCTGCTCGTAGAGCGCCTGCCAGATGTGCTCGGGCCGCAGCACCACGCCCGCCGGATCGTAGGCGCCGGTGGTCAGGTTGATGGAGGTGGGCGTCATGGCGATGTCCGACGACTTGCCGACGACGGTCGCGCCCTTCACGCCCGCGCCGGCCAAGAAGCAGGCGTTGGTGAGCGAGTGGTCACGGCCGCCACGCGGGTTCAGGTCCGAGGTCCGGCTGAACTCGCTGAAGCCGACGATGGTCGTGTGGTCGAGCCAGCTCGAGTGATCGTCATACTGCGTGGCCTCGAGGGTCTCGATCATCTTGCCAACCGCGTCGAAGCCGACCTTCTGGCGCGGACCCTGGTCGGTCGCCCAGGCGGCGTCGTGCGTGTCGAGGCCGCTCGCCGGCGCGATGCTCACGCAGCGCGCGACGCCGCCGGTGATGGCGCGCACCGCCATCGCCGCTTGCGCCGGCCCGCTCGAGAGCTGGGTCGCGGTGAAGCCCCAATAGGCGCGCAGCTCGTTCATCTCCGCGGTGTTCGCCGCGAAATTGAACATGCTGTTGAGCCCACCGGTGGTCATGCCTTTGGCTTGCAGGCGCGCCGTCTCGGCGGCGGCCAAGGGCGCCGAGCTCGACGCACAGGCCGCTTGAGCGGACAGGAAGGCTTCGATCTCGTGCGACAGACTGGGGGCCAACGCTGGGTCGCTCGCCGACAGAGCGCGCAGCAAGTCCTCGACGCTGTTGGTCTGCAGCGCGGTGGCGTAGCTCGGCAGGTCGACGTTGTACGACTCGACGCGCATGGCGATGTTCGGGAGCGGCTGAGCGGCTCCACCGCCGCGGTGCACGAGCCAGCTCGAGGCCGAGGTGCCACGCGCCTGCAGGCCCGACGGCGGCTTGCCGGTGATGAAGCGGCGGCGGCCAACGTCGTGGGTGAGCGTCTCCATGCTCATGCCGCGCACGATGCAGAGCTTGTCGGTGTGGCTCGCGAGACCACCGATGTACGGCCCCAAGTACATGCCGTTCACCATCGACGGATTCTGGAAAGCCGCCGGCAGACGGTCGTAGCCCGGGTTGATCTTGGTCTGGGGCGCGGTCGCCTCGTTGAACGTCGCGGGGTCACGCGGGTCGAGCGACACCAGGATGTCCCAGCCACCGGAGAAGTAGCAGAAGATGAAGTAACGATCGTTCGCGGCCGTCGCGGCGTGGGCGAGCCTGCCCAACATGGTGCCACCGCCCAGGACGGTGAGGCCGGAGGCGAACGAGACGGCGCCTTTCATGAAGGTGCGGCGATTGAGCTGCGGTGCACGTTTCATGGTCGAACCTCAGTAAGTGTAAAACTCGGCATGAGTGATGAGCGCGATGCAGACGCCATTCCACGCGGCCTTGTGGTGGTCGGTGGCGCTGGCGGCCGGACGCGCGGCGGTGTCGGCCGCGACGAGACCCGAGAACAAGCCGCTCCACGCGGTCAAGCCCGCGGCGTCGACCTTGCGTCCGTGAAAGCGGAGGACGGCGCGCTCGAGCGTGGCGTTGACCGCGACGGAGCCTGGCGCATCGTCGAAGGAAGCCGGGGTCACGAAGGCGCGCTCGGTGCGCGAGCCCTCCGCCGTGATGAGATCGGCGCAGATCGAGCGCGCGCCGTCATCCAAGAACTTCAGGAACAGCGACGTCGTGCCCATGTCCTCCTGGGTGACCTCGATGTAGTCGGGCTTGCCGAGCGTCTCGGAGAGCGCGACGAGCTGGTTGGTGCTGCCCTTCATCCAGTGCAAGCCGCCGGTGACGCTCGCGAGCGCCGCGTCCAGCTGGTCGACGTCCATGCGGCGACGCTCGCGCTGCAGGACGGGCTGCGGTTTGACCTGCGGACCCTCGTCGCCCTTGCCCGGGAGCAATGGGTCGGGACCGTTGGGGTCGGGGACGCCGCAAGCGGCCGCGAGGAGGAGCATGCCCGCGAAAGCGTAGCGGAACATCATGGCACCCTCCGATAGTTGTCGCTCTCGACGATGCTGCGCACGAGCTGCTTGTAGTCGTAGCCCGAGGCGGTGAACTCACTGACGATCTGCTCGACCCAAGCGTCGTCTTTCTCGCCGCTGGGCTGGCGGCCGAGGAGCCACTCGAAGGCCATCTTGGCCGTGCACTCTTGCATGGTGCCGTCGACGATCGACGAGAGCACCAAGAGCTTCGGGCCTTCCTCGATGTTCGGATGGTCGGCGTCCTTGATGAAGAGGTAGCCGTTGAACATGCCGAGGTAGGGATCGCCGCTCATCAGCGAGCTGACGTGGTAGTGCAGGCGGCACTCACGCGAGCACTGCGTGCTGTCGCCGTTGGCGCACGCCAAGCAATCTTGGCGCACCTTCGGGTAGTCGGAGCTCGACATGAAGGCGGCGCCCGCCTCGGCCCAGCGTGACCAGTGGGCCGCGGCCGGCTCGAGGGTCACGTGGCAGTAATTGCAGCCACACCGCTTTTGCAGATCGGGCTCGGCGCTGCACGGGTCATCGGGGGAGGGCAGACCTTGCGTCGGCGCCTGGAATGGCATGCACAGGAACTTGTCGAAGAAGCGGTTGGCGCGGGCGCGGTTGGTCTGGAAGCGCAGCAAGTAGCCGGGGGCGGTGAGGACACCGGCGGCGCGTGGGCCGGCGGAGACCAGGCGCCACTCGTTGACCTTGGTGAAGTCGATGATGTCCGCCGGGATCTCCTCGAGCGGGACGGGGGCCAGGTCGAGACGGTTATAGACGCCCGTCTGATAGCGGTAGAAGTACGCCATCGGACCGTTCACGTACGTCAGCGGCGACAAGAAGAGATCGTAGTAGCTGCCACCCGAGAGCACGATGTCGCGGACCTGCAGCTCGATGGCCTTGGTCATCGAGGTGGTGATCGCCGTTTGGGTGGCGCCAGTACCGCAAAAGCGGACATCGGGGCCGCAGCCACAGGAGACATCGCCGGCGGTCAGCTGGTCGTCGCAGCGGTTCACGCCGTCCACCGCGACTTCACGGGTCTGGGCGTCGAAGGCGCAGATGGCGATGGTCGTGGTCGGCGCCCAGAAGGGGCGCATCTCGACGTAGCCCTCGCGGTGATAGAGGGTGTCCTTGTTGGTCGCGTCGTTCTTGCTGAGCGGGTTCTTGACGTCGACGTAGCGGATGCCGTTGCGCGAGCCCACGACGACGCCGGCGCCGAACTTGGTCTCGAGCTCCTCCTGCGTCATCGCCTCGAGCTCACTCTGCAAGATGGGCAGACAGGGGATTTGCTGAGTGAGCCGCGGCAGGACGCCGGCGATCGCGATGCCGCGATACTGCAGCGACCGCTGTGACGGACGAATGTAGATCGCCTTGGTGGCGGGGGTGCCGTCGTCGAGCGGGACGTTGTTCGCGCCGATGACGTGGTTGACGGCGACGAGCGCTTGATTGCTGATGTTGTTCCACAACAGATCGCGGTGGCGGCGCACCACGCGCGCGGCGAACTCGTCGCTCTCGAGCCACTCACGCTCGAGCACGCGCACCTGCTCGATGGGATCGGCGGCGCTGTCGATGGCCGCGAGCTCGTCCGGCTTGGGCAGATCGCCACGCAGATCGAGGCTCAGCGAGCGTAGATACATGTGTGCCTCGAGCAGATCGTCGCGAGGGACACAGGCGTTGGGCGTCTCGGCCCGGGCCCATCCGGCGGTCATGACGATCGCGCATGCCGCTATCGCGGACATAACGCTTACGCGCCGCAGCTTTCGCATGGCCGAGCCTCCTTCACTTCGGGAACGACGATTGTACCCGCTAACCAGAACGGCGCCGCCCCACGTAGTGTTGTACACATGTCATTCGGCGAAGCGGTGCATCACATGAGTGGTTTCCAGAAAGTCTGTAACCTCCTGGTGACAGTGGCGGTCGGCCTGGCCTGCGCCTGTAACGGGACCATCGGTGACGGCAAGGACAAGCGCGACGGCGTCCCTGCTTGCGATCCGCCGCTCACGATAACTCCCGTCAACGCTACCGTGGCGCCGCTGGCGCTGGTGAAGCTCCAGGCCCAAGGCGGCAAGGGCGAGTACGGTTACGACATCCCTGACAACGCGTCAGGGGCCCGCATCAACACCGACGACGGCTCATATCTGGCCGGCGCGACCACGGGTGTCTTCGATCGCGTGCGGGTCACCGCGGCGGAATGCGAGGGTGAAGCGTTCGCGGTGATCAACGTGCCGCACGTTCTCGTGGTGCAGCCCGCGACCGCCCAGGTCCCACCTGGGACCACCTTCACCTTCTCGTTGAGCCAGGGCAGCGGTCAGTTCGACTTCGCCATGGCCTCGACCCAATCGGGCGCCACCGTCACGCTCGCCGGCGTCTATACCGCGGGCCCGCGCGAAGGCGCTGACGTCGTGCGGGTCACCGACCACGTCACCGGCAGCACACGAGACGCGATCATCACGGTCGACATCGACGCCGTGTTCGTCGCCCAGCCGCCGCATCTCGCGCTGCCGGTGGGCGCGACGACCGTGCTCTACGCCAACGGCGGCAGCGGCCACCTCACCGCCGAGCTGAGCAGTCCGGTCGCGACCTATGCCAATGGTGTGCTCACCGCGCTCGCGCCGGGCAGCGTCACCGTCACGCTGCGCGACGTCTTCACCGCGCAGAGCACGACCATGACCGTCGATGTCGCGGAGCCGCTCGACGCTCCCTTCCAGCGTGGCGCCGACAAGGACGGCCTCGGCGCCATCGTGCCGCCCATCGTCGGCACCGATGTCGATGGTGACGGCTATAGCGACATCATCGTCGGCTACGCCGAGACCTCGCTCGCCGCGGGCATCTCCGGCGCGGTCTACGTCTATCGTGGCGCGCCGGCGCTCGATGCGCGCGTCACGCCGGTGCTCACCCTGTCGGGCACCGAGGCGCGTCAACGCTTCGGCTTCGCGGTCGCGGTCGGCGACTTCAACGGTGATGGTACTCCGGATCTCGCGGTGGGCTCGCCCAACGCCGATGTCGCTTTCACGGACGCCGGCGCGGTGCACATCTATCCAGGCGTGCCGGGCACGGCGCAGCTCTTCGCCTCGGAGGCCACGCAAGTGTTCACTGGCGCGACGCCCGCCGACGTCTACGGAACCTCACTCGCCGCCTGCGACTTCGACCACGACGGGTTCGTCGATCTCGCCGTCGGCGCGCCGTTCGCGGAGAGCTCACCGACGCTCGCCACCGTCCGCACGCAAGGCAAGATCAGCATCATCCGCGGCAGCGCCGCCGGTCTCGATGGCACGACGGAGCAGAGCGTCTACGGCAAGCTCCCGACCGGCGGCGTGTTGATGGCCGCGCCGAACCTGCAGCTCGGCACGGTGATGGCCGCGGCGGACCTCGACGCCGATGGCCGCTGCGAGCTGGTCGCCTCACTCCCTGGCCACATGCCACCGCCGTCGACCGTGGCGCAGGGAGCGCTCGCGGTCTATGGCCTCGACGCCAGTGGGGTCTTGGTCGAGACGCCGAAGATGGTGATCCGTGCCGCCGCGGGGACCGCGAACACGGAGCTCGCGCGCGTCAACATCAACCTGCGTGATCTCGATGGTGACGGCCGGCCAGAGATCCTCGCGGGTGAGCGCTCGGCTGGCAACGGCCGCGCCTATGCCTTCAAGGCGCGCCTCGATGGCTCGGACATCTCGACCGCTAACGCGGACGCGACCTACGTGGGCGCGGTCGCGGGCGATCTCTGTGGTGGCGCGCTCGACGCGGCGGACAGCAACGGGGATGGCGTGCGCGAGCTCTTCATCGGCTGCATCGGCTACGACCAACCCGGCAACCTCGCGGGGAGCGTGCGCGTGCACAGCGGCGTCGCGGGCGGCTTTCCGAGCGATCCCCCGGCGCGTCTCATCAGCGCCGCGGCGGGTGACCGCTTTGGTAACGCGGTGGCCGCCGTCGGCGACGTGAACGGCGACGGCGGGCAAGAGCTCGTCTTCCACGCCTCGACCGGCGACACCGAGGCGCTCAACGTCGGCACGCTCAGGCTTCTGTCCGCTTCGGCGACACCCGCGGTCGATGCCGTGCTCGCCATCCCTGGCCGCTCGAGCTTGCAACGCAACGGCTTCGCGGTCGCGCTGCTGGGGGATCTCGACGGTGACGGCAAGGACGAGGTCGCGGTCGGCGTGCCGCTCGCCAACATCGCCTACGCGAATCCCCTGACCGACGGCCTCGACGCGGGCCGCGTGCTCGTCTATCGCGGCGGCAGCAAGACACCGCTCGTGAGCCTCGAGCAGCACGCCTTGCACAGCGCCGGCGATCAGCTCGGCACCGACGTGACGCGCTTGGGTGATTTCGACGGCGACGGCTTCGTCGACCTCGCGGTCATCGCGGCGCGTGACGTGAAGCCTGGCACGTTCCCCGCGAGCTTCGACGCCGAGACCACGTGCCCGGGCGCGACTGGCGCGGTCTACGTCTACGGCGGCATCGCGGGCGGCTCCTTCTCGACGACGCCCAAGTTCGTGGCCTTCGGCCCACAGAGCGACGTGGTCGCCGTCGCTGGTGACTTCGACTTCAACAAGGATGGCAAGAAGGATCTGGCGCTGGGCGGCGTCAGCTGGAGCTCGCTGACGGACCCGCCCGTCGCCACGGTTGGCGGCGCGCGCATCTACTTCGGCCGCGAGGCGGTCGCCGGGAAGACCAAGGTCCTCTGCGTCCCCGACGTCGATGTGCGGGGCTTCGTCGTCAACGACCGTATGGGCGCCGAGCTTCAGCCGCTCGGTGACGTCGACGGTGACGGCTGTGACGAGCTCGCGATCGCCGCCGATCAATACGACTCGGCGCTGACCAACGCCGGCGGGGTGCTCGTCGCGTTCGGTACCGGCACTGACTGCACCACGGGTCCGCGCTACGCCATGCTGCACTCGAACACCACGGGCGCGCTGGCTGGCCGCGCGCTCGCCGCCGCCGACCTCGACAAGCGCTCTGTCGGTGGCCGCATGGTCAACGAGCTGGTCGTCACCTCGAGTCGCTTCGCCCAGGGAGGCACGACGGTCGGCGCCACCTGGGTCGTGCAGGGGTCCGTTTTAGCGACGCTGCCGACGTCCGACGCGCCGCCATATCCCGAGACGCCGTTCGGGGGAGCGGCCACCGAGGTCAACGTCCTCGTCGGCGGTGGTAACGGCGATCAGTTCGGCACCTCGGTCGCGGCCATCGCGCCGGTGGGCGCACGCCCTGGTGTCGTGCTCATCGGCGCGCCGCTCTCGTCGGACGGCAGCACCGTCCGCGGCGGCGCGGTCTTCGGCGTCCCATATCGCGTGGGCACCGGCGCCAATCCCGACCCGGGCTTGCGTGGCACGAGCGTCCGCTTCGGCGGAGAGCTCACGCCAGGCCGCTTCGGCGAAGTGGTCGTCGGCAAGCGCGTAGGTAACGACGCGCTGGTCGTGGTGGGCGCCTATGCGTCGGACGCGCTGCCGCAGGGCGGGGCGAGCATCGACGATGGCGCGGCCTTCGTGTTTCGGCTCGGCGCCATCGAGTGAGGTCCCCGCTTAGCTCTTCTTCTCGAGCACGAAGCACTGGTGAATGCGGGCGTTGCGCTCGAAGTCCTTGGGGATGGTGCTCTTGGTGATGTCGCGCGCTTTCAAGCCGTGAAAATCGAGCTCGGCCTCCGCGAGCTTGAAGCGGCGGAAGTTGTTCGAAAAGACGATCTGACCGCCAGGGTTCAGGCACTTGGCGCAGCTCACCAGGAGCTCCACGTGATCACGCTGCACGTCGAAGTCGCGCTCGCGGCCCTTCGAGTTCGAGAAGGTCGGCGGATCCACGAAGACGAGATCGAACTTCTCGTGGGTGTCCTCGAGCCAGCCCAGCACGTCGTCCTGCACCAGGCGGTGGTTGCGCTCCGGGAGTGAGTTGAGCCGGAAGTTCTTCTCCGCCCAGGTGAGATACGTGCGGCTGGTATCGACGCTCACGGTGGAGGTGGCGCCGCCGCGCGCCGCATAGACGCTCGCGGTGCAGGTGTACGCGAACAAATTGAGGAAGCTCTTCCCGCGCGCCATCTCACCGACCATCTTGCGGGTGATGCGGTGGTCCAGGAACAAGCCCGTGTCGAGATAGTCCGAGAGGTTCACGTAGAAGCTGCAGCCGCCTTCGCGGACGACGAAGAGCTTTCCCTCGGTGTCCTGGCGCTCGTATTGCGCCTCGCCCTTTTGCTGCTTGCGCACCTTCACGAAGATGTCGTGCTCGCTCACGCCGAGGGCCTCGGGGAGCGCGTGCAAGGCCTCACGCAGGCGGCGCTGCGCGAGGCGCGGGTCGACGGTCTTGGGCGGGGCGTACTCTTGCACGTGCACGAGCTTGCCGTAGCGGTCGACCGCCAAAGCATACTCGGGGATGTCGGCGTCATAGAGGCGGTAGCACTCGATGCCGGCGCCCTTGGCCCACTTGCCCAGCTTGTCGGCGTTCTTCTTCAGGCGGTTCGCGAAAGCGGTCTCGCCCTCGGAGATGCGCGAGCCACGGGGCGTGTCGGCCAAGGTGTAGACGAAGAGCCAGCACGGGATCGAGCCATTGAAGAAGCTGTAGCGCTTGTCGGCGCGCAGGCGCATGGCACCCGCGATGTCGTCCTTGGCCACCAGCGCCGCGGCGCGCCAGCCGGGGAACTTGGTCTTCAAGACGTTGCCGAGCTCTTCGTAGAGGCTCGCGAGGCTCCGGCCTTCGTCG
This sequence comes from Myxococcota bacterium, assembly GCA_039809465.1. Taxonomy (GTDB): domain Bacteria; phylum Myxococcota; class XYA12-FULL-58-9; order XYA12-FULL-58-9; family JALHOP01; genus JALHOP01. The sequence goes on along the minus strand of JBDHVB010000150.1, from coordinate 5,343 downwards.
TCGCCCAGGCGTACGCCGTAGGGTGGATTGGTGATCACGAGACCAGCAGGCAGCGTGTGCGTGAGCGTCGCGAGGGTCGCGCGCTCGACGCGGATCTGCTTGCCGAGGCCAGCGGCATGCGCCCCCTGGACGGCGAGCTTGGCGCTCCGCGGGTCGGGCTCGAAGCCCAAGATGGGCGGCAGCTTGGGAATGCCCTCGGCGCGGCGCGCCTTGGCTTCGTCGATGAGCTGCTTCCAGGTCTCGGGCTCGTGTCCGCGCCAGCGGAGAAAGCCAAAGTAGTCGCGGAGCAAACCCGGCGCGACGTCTCCGAGGAGCATCGCGCCTTCGATGAGCAAGGTGCCCGAGCCGCACATCGGGTCGACGAGCGGCGCATCGAGGGTCGGCGCGGCGCGCATCAACACGGCGGCCGCGAGGTTCTCCTTGAGCGGGGCGGGGACGTTGCCCTCGCGGTAACCGCGGCGGTGCAAGCTCTCGCCCGACAGATCGATGCCGATGCTCGCGCGGCCCGCCTCGACGTAGACGTTGACGCGTAGATCGGGCCGGGCAACGTCGACCGATGGCCGCGTCCCGGTGTCGGCACGCAAGCGATCGACCACCGCGTCCTTCACGCGCTGTGCGCCAAAGCGGCTATGGATGCCCTCGGAGACGTGGCTCGTGAAGTCGACGGCCATGGTGCCGGCGGAGTCCGTGTGATCGCTCCAGCGGATGGCGCGGACCGCTTCGTACAACGCGTCCGACGATGACGCATCGACCTCGGCGATGCGCATGATGATGCGGCTCGCGAGGCGCGACCACAGGCAAGAGCGGTACGCCACGGCGAGACCGCCGCCGAACGACACGCCGGCGCGGGTCGGCTGGACGTTGGTCGCGCCGAGACTCGTGAGCTCGTCGGCGAGGAGAGGCTCCAAACCCTTGGCTGCGGTGGCGAAGAACAAGGGTTTTATCCTCTCATGGCGCAAGGGTCTGCCTTGTGCCAAAGGTAGTAGGGCGTAACGCATGAGCCTGACCAATCGCCAGCCCCGCGTCGATACCCGCCTGCCGGTCGTCGAAACCGGCACTGAAGGGGTCACCTACTACACGAAGAACCTCAGTATGGGAGGTCTCTTCTTGCTCAGTGAGAAACGCTACGCGGTGGGGAGCGAGGTGGCGCTCACCATCGCCTTCGGGCGCGCCCGTCTTCCCCTGCAAGCGCGGGTCACCCATCTGCAGCGTGACGGCGTGGGTATGTGCTTCATCGAGCCCTCCGAGGCGGTCCGCGAAGCCCTACGCCTGCTCATCGCCTCGCAGATCCCCGTGAACGAGCCGACCCGGCTCGAGGCCATCTCCCGCCCGGTGGGCTTTGGCCATGGCCCGTCGGTGGTCCTTGCCTGGAGCGACGGCAGGCACCGCCACGAGGCGACCGTCCGTGGTCTCACCATGCAAGGCGGCTTCTTCGAGACTCCCGACCGGCCATCGATTGGCGCCCAGATCATCGTCTACATCCCGCAGCGCGTCGAGCACGAGGACGGCGGCGAGGTCGAGCACGAGCTACGCGGCTCCAAGGCCGAGGTCATGACCCACTCGGTCGACGGCTTCGACGCCAAGTTCATGGTGCCGAGCGCCGAGTTTCGCATGGCGCTCGAGCGCTTGCTGCGCGAGCTGCCAACGACGTGAGCGCGGCCCCCCTGCCCGCGGAGAGCAGCAGCGTCCGCCGTTATGGCGCGGCGCGCCTGACGCTCGCCGTCGCGGCCATCTTGTTCTCGACCGGCGGCGCCGCCATCAAGATGTCGATCCTCTCGTCCTGGCAGGTCGCGTGTCTGCGCAGCGGCATCGCCACGGTGGTGCTGGCGCTCGCCTGGCCCGTGGGCCGGCGCGCCTGGACCTGGCGCACCCTGCCTGTCGCGATAGCGTACGCGGCGTGCGTGGTGTCGTTCGTCGCGGCCACCAAGCTCACCACCGCCGCCAACGCCATCTACATCCAGTCGACGGCGCCGCTGTACATCTTGCTCACCGCGCCCGTGCTCTTGCGCGAGCGCACCCGCTCTCACGACTTCGCCATCGCGGTGCTCATCGCAGCGGGCCTGGGCGCCTTCTTCGTGTCGGCGGACGCACCGCAGGCGAGCGCGCCCAACCCGGTGCTGGGCAATGGCCTCGCCGTGATCTCGGGCTTGTCGTACGCCGCCATGCTCGTCGGCTTCCGCTGGATGCAAACACCGGGACGTGGCCAGACCGATCCCGCCACCGTCATCGTCGCCGGCAACCTCATCGCCGCCCTCGTGTGCGCGCCTCTCGCCTGGCCCCTCCCGGCGATGGGAGTCACCGACTGGTCGGTCGTGGGCTTCCTCGGCGTCGTGCAGATCGGCATCGCCTACGTGTTGGTGACCCGCGGCATGAAGCACGTGCCCGCCTTCGAAGCATCGCTCATCTTGCTGCTCGAGCCTGCGCTCAACCCGGTCTGGACGTGGCTCACCTTAGGCGAGGTCCCGAGCGTCCTCGCCATCTTGGGTGGTCTTCTCATCCTCTCGGCGACCGTCGCCAAGAGCTGGCTCGACGCGCGCAGGCCAGTGCCCGTTGGCTAGGTGATTGGAGCTAGTGCGCCGTCGGTGGCGGCGCGCCGTGCGCCGGCTCTTGGACCGTCACCATCATCAGCAGGCCGCCGATGAGGAAGGCGACGATGCCGACCATGCCGGCGCGCATGCTGCCGAACGCCGTGGTCAGCGCCGTGAAGCACACCGGGCCCAGGAACGAGATGGCCTTGCCCGTGAAAGCGAACAGGCCGAAGAACTCGGTGGCGAGCTCGGGCGGCGCGAGACGGGCGAGCATGGTGCGGCTCGCGGCCTGGGCCGGGCCCACGAAGATCCCGAGCAGCGAGCCGGCGATCCAGAAGTACTTGGCCTCGGTGACGAGCACCGCGCCCACCGCCATGACGATGAGGCCGGCGACCGAGATCATGATGGTCGTCTTCGAGCCGAGCTTGTCGTCGAGGAAGGCGAAGCTCGCGGCGCCGAGGCCTGCGGTGACGTTCAGCACGATGCCGAACATGATCACCTCCTTGATCTCCATGCCGAACTGCTTGGCCGCGTAGGCGCCGCCGAAGATGAAGATGGTGGTGAGCGCGTCGTTGTAGAACATGCGCGCCAGCATGAAGCGCGCGACGTTCTTGTACTTGCGCACCTCCTTGAAGGTCTTCGCGAGGTTGCCGAAGCCGCCCTTCACGGCGGTGCCGAGCGACACGCCGGTCGCCGGCTTGTCGGGCACGAAGAGAAAGAGGGGGAGCGAGAAGACGATGAGCCAGATGGCGCAGATGGGGCCGACGACGCGCACGTGCGCCGCGGCTTCCTTGCCGATGCCGAACCACGGCGTCTCCGCCTGCACGAAGCCGACGAGCGCGAGCACCATGGCGATGAGACCGCCGGCGTAGCCCAAGCCCCACGCCCAACCGGACCAGCGGCCGATGCGCGCGTCGTCGACGAGGTCGGGGAGCATGGCGCTGTTGAAGGTCGAGCCGAACTCGAAGCCGATGTTCGAGACCACCACCCAGATCATCGCGGGCACGATGGCGGAGGGCTCGGGCTTGGCGAACCAGAGCATGGCGGAGCCGACGACGGTCAGCGCGTTGAAGAACATGAGCCACGGCTTGCGGTTGCCCATGACGTCCGCGATGGCGCCGAAGACCGGGCTCAAGGAGACGATGAGGATCGACGAGATGATCTGCGTCGTGCCCCAGAGCTGCGCTTCGTCCTTGGCGACGGCCTGCGTGAAGTACGTCGAGAACACGAAGGTGATGATGAGCGTCGTGTAGGGCGAGTTGGCCCAGTCGAAGAGGGCCCACGACCACAACGCTTTGGCGGAGGCATGCATCTTGGGGGTGGGCGCCGGGGGGACGACGTCGGTCATTCTTGTTTCTGCGCTTTCATGGCGAGGAAATAGTACGTCAACGCGGACAAGTCTTCGTCGGTGAGATCGGGGTTCGCCGGCATGGCGCCGTAGCGGAAGGTCGCTGGGTTCTTCACGTAGGCTTTGATCTGATCGACGGTCCAGTATTCGGTCACGTTCATGGGCACGTTGAGGTCGGGACCGACTGTGCCGCCTTGGCGGTTCACGGCATGGCACTTCACGCACTTGTGCAGGAAGAGCTCGTGGCCACGCTTCGCCGTCGTGTCCTTGGGGACGGTGCGCGGGTAGAGGACGGCGAGCGACTCGACCTGCTCGATGCGCGCCACGGCGTAGGGCCAAGGGTAGGTGCTCATGTCGGCGTGCGCGGCACCGGTCCACACCAGGTAGATGGGGCCGGGGTTGGTCTTGCGCGGACCGATGGGCTCCCAACTCGGCTGTTCGCGATCGCGGAATGCAAGGTAGGCGCCGTCCTCGGTGAGGATGTCGCCGGTCACCGGCACGGCGTAACCGTCCGTCGAGTAGATGACGAGCTGCTTGCCGGCGAGGGACTTCTTGTCGCCGAAGACGCGCTCGAGGACGGGGAGGAGGGGGAAGGCGCGGTAGTGCTTGAAGCGGCCGTACACCGGGTCTTCGGTGTCGACGTCGACTGGCTTTACGATGGCCTCGAGCTTCGCGTAGTCGAGCTGCTCTTTGCCCACGTCGAGCGTGAACGTAGGCGGCTTCACGTCCGCGGCGCACGCCGTGAGGAGCGCTACGGCCAGGCTCATTGCTATCTTGCGTGGCACGTGTGACCGTGGATGCATGCAGTTTTCGGGCACGAACACTTACCTCGTTTCCCCTGCTTTGCGGGACGTCGTCAACGTTGCTGTTGCTCTCGGCCGGCCGCTCCTCGTCAAAGGCGAGCCCGGCACCGGCAAGACCCAGCTGGCTTCCGCTATCGCAGATGGATTGGGTCTGCCCCTCATCTCCTGGAACGTGAAGTCGACCACCAAGGCGCGCGACGGTCTCTACGTGTACGACACCGTCGCCCGTTTGAACGACGCGCGCTTCAACGACCGCGACATCCGTGACATCGGCAAGTACATCAAGCTGGGCGCGCTGGGGCGGGCGCTCGCGGCGCCCGAGCGCGTGGTCCTGCTGGTCGACGAGATCGACAAGGCCGACCTCGAGTTCCCGAACGACTTGCTGCACGAGCTCGACCGCATGAGCTTCACGGTCGACGAGACCGGCGCCACCATCAGCGCCAAGCACCGGCCCATCGTGGTGGTCACGAGCAACAACGAGAAGGAGCTGCCGGACGCCTTCTTGCGGCGCTGCGTGTTCCACTACATCGCCTTTCCCGACGAGCCGCTGATGCGGGACATCGTCGGAGTGCACCACCCTCATCTCGACGAGAAGCTCTTGGCGCAGGTGATGGCGAGCTTCTACTGGCTGCGCAAGCAGTCCGACATCCGCAAGCGGCCGTCG